>JAZQFG010000001.1:0-100103 GCA_045539375.1 Acutalibacteraceae bacterium
CATTCCGGAAGATCAATATCTTCCTGCGGCTCCGGATCGATCTTTTCCAGCGTGTACCAATACCAAAGGTAAGGTAATGATTTGCCGGATTCATCCGTCAAGCTGATCATTACACCTTTTTCATTGTATGATATAAAGCCGATTTTCGCCGTTTTGCCGCCAAAAGCGGACATCGATACCGGCACATCCCATCTGTTAGACAGTTCCCGATCTGTACAGCCGCGCACAGCCATCATTTCCTTTCTGGTAAGGATGCGCACATGATCGCCTACGGCAAATTCATCACTCCGCATCAGGCATCACCTCCCAGTATGGAAGACCATTCCTGCGGATCCGCGTCCTGCAAAGCGTAATCAGCGTTCGCCAGCGTGTAATCAAACCAGGTCCATTCTTCAAAATCCCATTCACGAGGGCTGTCTTTATCGGGATAGGATTCAGATTCAAGTTTGATAAGATGGTAGCGACCACTGGACAAAACTGTAGCTACCTGAGCCAGGCAGCCAAAGTATTTATGCATGCTTCCGTTGATGTGATACACCGCCGCAAGCGCTGTTTCACTGATTGCTTCATGTTCGCGCGACGCCAGATCGAAGAGGATTTCTTCTTTCGTTTTGATGCGGACAATATCGCCAACTTGATAAGACATATCATGCTCCTTTCACATACGCGGAGCGGGACGCCCATTCCGCCCGCAGCATTTCCGGCTGCGGACCGATATACTTGATGACGGTGGCGATGGTGAAGCCTGTCTTTTCCGCGATTTCCCGGTTGTTGCAGCCGTTCTGGCGCAGTTCACGCATCCTCATGACCGTAAAAGCGGAAACTTTCTTTTTCATTCCGTTTCTCCTTCGTCAAACAGGCTGGACCAGTCCGACAGATCCACATCTTCCACGCGGGTCAGCGCCCAGGAATACCAGATATACGGGCAATCGTCAAACCGGTAAACGTATCCGTCTGGGTCGTTCTTTTTCAGATAGATGTTGTTTGGACTTTTATCTGCTGTTCCTACGATGTGGCATTCGCCTCCATATTTGAACATGTCTTCAACCACATCGTACTTATCATGCAGCTCTTTCTTTGTGCACTGGAGCGTATCCATCATTTCCTCCAGAGTAAGAATGCGGACCGTATCACCAACTTGGAAATTTTCTCCAATCATATTTTCCTCTCACAGTTCAGCGGACCTGAGAATGTCATCCGCTTTGGATTTGATCATGGTGTAGCAGGCTGTCCAGCCGCCGAAGAAACCGTACATCATGGCGCGTCCCAGAGGCTCAATGGGGCCTTTGGTATACGGCATGGACGCCACACAGGGCGTACCGTCGCCGCGGAAGAGACGCAGGGCTTTTCCGTCTTCCGATACTTTGACGATAAAGCCGTTTTCGTAGATGAAGGATTTCATGGTCAGTCCTCCAGGAGCATGGACAGAAGATGGATCTGCCGCTGATCCAGGGAAGTGAAGTGGTCCTCTTCCAGTCCGACAACGAGAAAAGTGCCGCAGATGACATCCACAGGATAGCCCTGGTCATCATAGAGGGTGCGGTTGGGTTCCAGATTCAGCAGCTTTCCTTCTTCATTGCAGATGATGGCGATGGGTTCATCTTTCAGGGGGTACACCACTTCGATGAAGCCGTCCACCTCGTTTTGCAAAGACTGCAGGCTGTCTTCCACGTCCACGGAATAAGGAGCCAGATGCGGCTCTACCTTTAAACACAGCATGGGGATACCTCCTTACGATTTTATTGGTAATGGTGCCCGGAGCGGGATTTGAACCCGCACGCTCGAGTGAGCACAGGATTTTAAGTCCCGTACGTCTGCCGATTCCGTCACCCGGGCAAAGCGCAGCGATTCATGCTGCGCAGAAGGGGAGTTTTATAGGTTGAATGCTTGATAATAGCTTCAGTCCGCGACAGCGCGGGAGGAAAGGCAGGGGAGACTGCCAGTCCAAGCCAGCAGAAAAAAGACGAAGCTATTTACAAGGTTTGGAACATGGATTTCCAGTCCTCTGTTTCCTGGATGGACTGGCGCTTCTGATCTTCCGCGTTTTTACGGAAAGTAACTGCCCAAGCGACCATGGTGGATTCCGCCTCGGCAGGATCCATGTCTTCATCTTCATCCTGTTCCAGACAATAGATGGTGTGATAGAAAGCTTCCAGACAATCGCCGGGTTCCATATCGCGCAGCTCGTTCCAAAGCTCCTCTTTACGGTTGTCTGCTTCATTCTCGGCCCAATCACGCTTAGCTGCGCAATAGTCATCCTCATTGCAGCTGGACAGAATGTCATAGGCTGAATAGACGTTGCCGCAGATATGAACGTTGGAATACTCGTCGTTCAGATAGTATTCAAAGCTTTCATCGTCTTCGTAGTAGTAATCGATGTCATAAACGGCATCAATCAGATCATCCAGTTCGTCAGTGGTGAACGAATCGTCATTGTCTGGATAATCAATTTTGAAAATGCGCATAATATGCCTCCGTGTATTGCATAAAGCGTATGATTATTCATTGAATTGCCGCGGGACGGATATGCCGCAGCACTGCAGGTGCGGATTCCACCAGGCGCAGAGATTCTTCCGGCAGAAGGGGTTGCTGGAAAAGCCGTTGAAGCCCGGCGTGATGTAAAGCAGCGGGCAGATTTTCTTTTCTTCATCCATACATTACACCATAAAGCGGATAGGCCCGCTTTCCTGAACTTTCTTGAGAACGATTTTAGCAACGCCGGCGAGATTTGCCTTCTCCGCTGCCTTTTCCCGCTTTTCTTCCGGCAGTTCGGCGAAGTCCGATTCATCGAAATTGGGGCCGGAAATATGCTCCGAAACCACGTATTCGCCGTTTTCCACCTTGATCAGCGAAGGAATGAAGGAGACGGATGCGCAGCGGTGTCTGGACATGCTTCTGGCTTCGATCCACATGGGATAGTGGCGGGTGAGATCCACCACTTCACCCCAGGCTTCCAGCGTTTCGCCGGTGCCAAGGTGAACCGTGATGTCAAAGCGGGTGAGATCCGCACGGGTGATGTTCAGATCCTGCATGGTTTGCTGCAGCGAGTAACCCTGGTTCAGTTCAAACACGATGGCGCGAAGGAAATCGTAGGGCATATCAGCCACATGGCCCAGGCGGACCACACTTTCAATGGACTCCTGATACTGCGGCAGAAGCTGATCCTGCAGGTATTGGCGGATCTCTTCATCGGTAGGGGCTTGCAGGGAGAAGTGGTAGTGGAAACGGCCTGGACGGTTCAGCATGTAGGAAGAAACCTTGTTCAGTTCGTTGCAGGTAACGACAAACAGCTTGTGGCCGCCATCCAGCCCGTCAAAGAGAGGAAGCAGCTCATTCTGCGGATTGTAGTCATCGGTGGACGCGAAAACCTTTTCAAATTCATCAAAGAGAACCATGCAGTTCTGATGGATAGACGAAAGGAAATCGGCCAAGCCGGGTGTGGCGCTGGATACCACCAGCACGGGATCGCCCTGCTGATGCACCCGCTGACCCAGAAGACGAACCAGCATGGATTTGCCCACGCCTTTGGGGCCGGAAAGCAGGACACCCAGATTTCTGCCGGACAGGGCATAAGACTTGAGGATCTTTTCCGTTTTCGCGGGAAGATCGCCGTAGATCTTTTCCTCGCCGACAGTGAGCTCGGCACGGGGAGAAAGGTAAAAGCCGGAATGCTTGCTGAAGCAAACGTCAAAGAAACCGGCAGGCAGGAGCTTGAAGGTGGACACATCGTCCCCGTAGATTTGCAGCCTGCCGCCGGAAGAAACGATATTCATTTGATCACCTCGCGGGGAGTATAGGTGCGGCCTGCAAAGTAGGACGCTTTATCGTGCAGGTAGGTAGGAGGCACCTTGGATGGGGTTTTGTAGTACAGGTCGGTGAGCATTTCCAGCATATCCTTGTAAGCCCGGCGCTGAACGCGGCACTGGTGCAGCAGGGAGCCCAGATGGGCCACATTGCCGCCGGACATGGGTTCAAACTCGATGCGGTGGAGCAGATCTTCCTGTCGCTTATCGCACTTGGAGATGGCTTGATAACAAGCATCCAAGGCAGGCTTGAGGGCCTGGACGCCCGCCAGGTACTGGACGAGCATGGGCAGCATTTTATCCAAGTCCATATCTTCATCCGGGACCGGTTTCCCGCCAAAATAAACGGGTTGAACATCGCCCTCACCAACGTCCGCAATTTGATAGCCCTGATCGCGGATGAGCTTGGGCGGGGTCTGCAAAACGCTGGACGCCTTTTCAGGCGCGTCCCAAAGCTGCGCCTCGGAAAGCTTGGAGGTTATAGAAAAGCGCCCGTTCTTTTGCGCCACGTAAGAGTGGCCGTTGAAGAGAGCGTACATAGCATCACCTTTCGCGGCGTCCTTTTCCGGACGCGGAAGCCCAGAAAAGAACGGAGTGATAAAAAAGGGTACAGCAGCGTAATGCCACTGTACCCTTTTCTTGGTTGGGGAGGAGTGCCGTAATGCAAGAGCCGGCCCCCATGCTACCGGCTCATCGGCGTCAGGCAAGGAGATGCCTGAAGAAAAAACGGAGTCAAGCAGATTGCCTGACTCCGTTCATCTCATTTTGAAACTGGTTGCCCAGGATTTCCACGTCGTGCATGACGGCCAGGAACTCCAGTTCAACCTTTCTTTCGGGAGAGATTTCATTCATTGCTGATTCCTTTCTTCCGAAGACGGGAGGGATTACCAGGGAAATTCCTCTTCGTCAGCCGGCTGAGCTTCCGCAGGAGCTTCCTCAGCGGGAGCTTCCTCGGTGTCAGCGCGCTTGCTGTCCAGGAATTCGATGGACTCGGCCCGGATCTCCAGAGCGTTATACGCCTGGCCGTTGGAACCGATGTAGTTGCGGGACTGCACGGGGCCGGTCACAAAGACCTTGCGGCCCTTCTTCAGGTACTGGCCCACGGTTTCAGCCAGGCCGCGCCACGCATTCACGCGGAAGTACGTGGTCTTGCGGTGCTCACCATAGCCTTCATTCACGGCCACAGAGAAGTTGGCCACTTTGACGTCCTGGTCGCCGATTTTCCGGGTGTTCACGATGGGGTCCGCAGTCAGGTTACCGATGATCATGCTCTTGTTCATTTTTCATTCTCCTTTTTGTTTGTTTTACATGGGGGTGATTGAGTTTCAGTCCAGTAGGGAAGTAAATTTGATAAATGGAATAAGAGAATGGGGATTTCTTTTTCCATTCACCAAGGTAAAACCGGATGCGTAAGCATCCGGCGTATAGGGAAAGACAGGAAATTAGGGAAAAGATGTGATTTTCCGGTCTTTCCTGTTTTCTCTTGAGAAGGAGGAGCTATGAAAATTTGAGGAAGCTCCGAGGCTATATATAATAAATATATTGTATTGCGTCCCATAGAACGGAATACAGTATATTCATTCTCTTTTTTAAAAAAGAAATCCATTTCAGACATAAATGGAGTATATTAGCTACTATACAGGTATTACTCCAATTCGATAGTAATCCTTACTTACTTAGTACGTATATTGTCAGACTTCTTATGGTTGTCCTTATATATATTATTATTATATATAAGGAGAATATATAGAAATCTGTTATCAGCGGTTTTCAGTCATAGAAAGAGCAAAATTCATGAAAGTGAGTGGAAAATTCATGAAAGAAAAGAACAAAATTCATGAAAGAACTGCTCTTTTTCCATTATTTTCTTGCGGAATGGTAGTTTCATTCCCCTTTATTTTGTATACATGTATACAATTGCTTGGGAAGGTTAAGAAAGCAAGGTAATGATTCGGAAAAACTCACGTTTTTCCTCATAGAGGTAAAAGGCCGACGTAAGGAGGCCCATGGGAGACGGAATCCGTTCACAGATCGGAGATCCATGGAAAACCGTACGACATATATATACCTTATAGTGCAATTTTTTAGAAACCGGAGATACATAGTATACCTTATAGTGCAATTTTTTCTTTCTCCAGGTATCTACATGCCATACGGTATTCCTCTTCATTCATAGCGGCTAAAAGATTGCACAGTTCCGGTACAGGCAACGTCCTGAGTCTTAGACGAAGCTCTCTTGATATATATACCTTATAGTGCAATTTTTTCAGATGCACAGGTGCGATCGTGCAGTGCTTGGATGTCAAGGAAGGATCCAAGGTGCTGAACAACCGGATACGCTCCCAATCGATATAGACACAATCGGCATCCAGCTTTGCTACGCCATGCTGCACCAGCATCAGGCGGGCGTAGAAGATTTGCCGCCTGCTTAAGCCGGTTTCGTCTGTAATGCGTTTTGCGGCTGGAGTGAATCCGTCCTGCTGTTGGGCGTAATACTGGAGCAGCTTTTCTTCGCCTTTGCTCATATGCAGGGCCAGGGAGCAGGAAGAGACTAAGCTCTCCCTGCTGTCCTGACGCAAAGTATGAAGATGCCGCAAACGGAGCGGGCGGATCATTTCCTGCCTCCCGCCTTGAACGGGATAGGAGCAGGTCCGCGCATGTTGATGATTTCGTTGGTGGACCGCATGTTGACACTGCCGTAACCGGCGAACCATTCCGCCTGCATGCCCATGACCTTGGCGATGGCATACAGCTTGTCAATCTTGGGAGACACGTCCTTGTGGATGTAGTTCATGATGTCACCATAGGTGACGCGGGTATCGTACTGCTGGGCGTAGTGGTTGGCCAGCTCCTGGAACTGCCTGTACTTGAAATCGTGCTTGGTGCAGAAAGCTACGATGCGTTCGCCCACGGTTTCCTGTCTTTGTTCGGCAAAGCCGCTCATGCGGGCAAAGTTGTACTGGTAGATGTGCTTCACTTTGCGGGTGGGGTTGAGGAAAGTCTGCTGCATGGTGGTCATGGGGGATACCTCCTTAGAATTTGATGATGATGGAGTGGGTGTGGGACAGGGAAATTCCGTCTGCCGCAGCATCGATGCGGAACTGCTGCAGCTGTTTCAAGGCGTCTTCTTCACTGGCGCAATAGCAGGAGAAGAGCAGACGCCTGGAAAGCCGTTTGTAAACCCGGAGCTGGCACATGGGGAACACCTCTTTTTGCTATATAGAAAACCGGGGTCGTATCAGGAGCACATGCTGAAGATGCTTCCTTGCAGGGACTGATTCCTGGCGATCTTGTCGCAGCGTTCATTCATGGGGTTGCCGCTGTGACCGGGAACATGCTGGAACGACAGGCGATGCTTGCCCTGCTTGCCGGCATCGATCAATTCCTGCCACAGGTCCATGTTGGCATGCGGCCTGGAATCCTTCAGCCAGGAACGAAGGGAAGCAGCACCTTTCACCACATACATGGAATCGGTGTATATGGTGATGGAGGACGGAGCCTTTAGAGCTTTCACGCCTTCGATGATGGCGCGAAGCTCCATGCGGTTATTGGTGGTGCGGCTTTCATAGCCGTGGATGATGCGCTCATGGGTGCCGAAAGTGAGGATCGCGCAGTATCCTCCGATGGCGGTCTCTGATCCGTTGCGGAAGCAGGAGCCGTCCGTGTACATGGTAACGTTGAACATGAGATCCTCTCCTTTCTGTATTCACAAGGCTCAATGGCCGAGGTAACGAGGCGAAAAAATACCCCCCGGAAAAAATATCCCTCCCGAAAGAAAAAAGGGGACACCCGAGGAGGAGGCGGGTATCCCCAGGAGATGGGCAAAAGGAATTCCGATAGCATTGGCCGCTCATGCGAGCGTTGCTCCTCTACAGCCACGGGAAGGCTCTATCAGAAAGTGTAGAGATGCGTGCAGCGCCGGAGACAAGTCGGCAGCACCGCACGGTCGATTCAGAACGGGACGTCAGTCAGGTCAGGGTAAGCGCGTTTGACGGTGTGGATCACGTAGTCGCTGAACAGGGGAGCGATTTTGTTCACGGCAGCCTGCAGACTTTCTGCGGAGACATCGACGGAGATGGACTTGATGTCCTGCCGGATCCGGGGTTCCATGATGATGGTGAAGATCACGCGGCCACCTCCACCAGGATGATTTCCAGCTTGTTGCCGTTGGGATCATAGCCGCCCATGCGGTCTTCCATCATGGCGGCAAAATCAAAGGAAATCATGGGTTCGGTAAACCGGGCCACAATGTGGCCGTTCTTATTTTTGGAAACCAGCTGGAACATATACTTCTTCATGGGGAAACCTCCTTATTTCTCGAAAGCTTCTTGTGCGGTCATGTGCAGCCACCAGGGATACCAGGTATGCAGGTACTGATCACACTTATAGGTGAACAGCACGTCATATTCACCGTTGTAGTTCTCCTCGATGGTGTCGATGTGCATCTGTTCGATGACATCGCGTTCGCCCTTGCGGACGCCCAGCTGATAGGCACCCAGTATACCGCCCACCAGGACCAGCATCAGCAGAACATACAGCAGAATAACCAAGCTCTTTTTCATGGTGAAACCTCCTTGTTTTTCTTTCACAAAGGTCAAGAAGCCCGTAAGGGCGTCATGCCAGGACCTGCCTATCCGCCGCAAGGCGCAGGACTGCGCACGCAAAGCGGTAGAAGTAGGGATTCCGTCACCATGCTGAAGCAGCCCGTCAGGGCGTCTCTTGCAGAGAGACGGGAAGAGGAGAGAAGCTGGGGAAAAATCCCCCGCCCGGGAAAAATGGGGCGCACGGCCTCAGAGCCCGAAGGCTCCGGACAGCCTCCGCTGAAACAGAAGCTGTACGCAGTCTTCGGAAATGGCAGACTATTTATAAAGCGCCGTCTGCCAGGGCGCTGGTCGGTCAGGCAATGAAAGAGTCAAAGGATTCGTCGGTGAAGACAACGCCGTCCAGGTCGTCCTGGAAGAAGCCGCCTTCCACAGGAGAAGCGATTTCTTCGTTTTCAACGTCCATAATCGCCTGATCCAGTTCGTCCATAGCGTCTTCGTCGATGGTAAGATCACCCATGTCGATGCCGTCCAGATAGAAGTCGGCAGCATGAGCAGGCTGAGCCTTGATGTTGGCCAGGATGTCCTTGGCAAAGACGCGGAGGATGAACATGGCAAAGTTACCTTTGCTTTCGTCGGGGACGAGCTTGTTGGGGTGCCGCAGCTCCAGAGCCGTAGCAACAGCCACATTCACCACGGACACATGCTTCTCTTCAGAAGAGAAAACATAGCCCTTGGGATCCGTCCATTCGGTGCTGTCAGCCTGGTTGAACAGCATGTCGCGGCAAACCTTGTAATACTCACGACGCTTATCGTTGAGGGTTTCGCCGTCCATGCGCTGAGACAGGGCACAGGCGTTGCGCCACAACAGCGTCAGCAGCTTGCCGAAAGGAACGGGCTGGCCGGCGCGGATCAGATCGAACACTTCCTGATCGCTGGCGTTCTTGTCATTGAACCAGTTGTCAGCCAGCTTATTCAGGAAGCTGCCGCAAACCACGGAATCCCGCACAGCGGTCATGCGAACCTGGTGGTTGAGCAGACTGCGTTCGGCGGCTTTGGAATTCCACAGGACGCCCTGGGTATCCAGTTCAAATCTGCCGGTATCCCGCAGAATGAAGCCAGCGAGACCGTCGCAGATCGAACGGTCATCTTCCGGCAGGCAGCCATTGGCAGAATAGCCTTTCTTGGCGTACTGCTGTACGAAAGGCATCTTCTGGTTCATGGTGGTCATGACTGCGCGGTTGATGGTGTTGTCCAGCCAGTTGACCAGTTTGGCGTCCACCTGATTTCCTTTCACCTGGTCAATGGCCATGATGGCACCGGTGGAAGCGGCGCTCATCCAAATCAGATACTGATCCCGGAGCACAGTGTTTCCATCCTGTTCGGCGATGCCGGCCAGATAGCTGCACTTCATGGCCAGGTTGGCATATTTGCCAACGCTGTCAAAGCGTTTGGCCCGCCACAAGGCGGTGTATGCCTCATGGATATAAGTTTTGCGGTTGCCGAAGATCATCTTCTGCGCCTTAGAGCCATGTGCGAATACAACAACAGGAGGATGATACTTTTCCTCCATTCGTTCTGTGAGTTCGATGGCAGTGCTGTTGGTGATGATAGCCATTTCGTCACCATCCACGTCACCGTCCTGACGGATCAGGATATCGGAGTGGACAGACAAAATTGCCACATTGCCACAGCTGACGAATGCTTTGGCGCAGGGCTTGCTGACCATGACTTTCGCGGTCTGGAAGTTCGCCGGGAAGCGGACACACAGAACCTTCTGTTTGTCGTACAGTCCGTCAGCGCTGATTTCGTCGCCGCGGAGAATGCCCAGATCTTTCGAATTGGGATCCATGCCAAGAACCCACACTTCCAGCAGGGCAATGGGGTCTTGCATAATATAGGGGTAAGATCCGGAAGTACGCAGGTGGCCACCGGCAGCGTCGGCCTGTTTCTTTTCCCAGCGTACCTGCTGGTACTGCTGAATCACGGGCGAAGCGCCCAGATAGAGAGCTGAACCGAAGAGCCGTTCTTCATCGGAGCGTTCTTCCTCTGCTTTGCCTGCACCGGACAGGGAGCGCATCATACCGACAAAAGTCTTCTGACGCTTCAGAGACTTCCGGGCACGCCGCGTGATTTTCAACATGGATTTCATATCCATATCCATCCACTGTTGAATCAGTGTGCGGGTCAGGTGGCGGGCCTTTTCCTCTCCCTCCACCTCATCGGCCTGACGCAGGAGATACACTTTGTCCAGGCCCGGATATTCCATAGTTAGGGCTTCAACAGCTTTGACAAATTCGGTGAAGTTGGCATATCCGAATTTATCGAATTTCCAGCAGCCGATGCCCATAAGAAGTTTGTAGTCACCAAGCCGGCAGGAAACACCAGCATCGTTGGAAACCTGCTGATTCAGGAATTCTTTTATGGACATGTTATGCTTTTCACACAGCGTTTCGATGGCAGAAACGCCGTTGATATGCATTGCTTTAATTCCATAGCCGCGGAGCTGGCCCTGGTGTTTCTGCTGCGCCTGACGGTTTAACAGATCGGCGATCACATCATCGCCGGCATCCGCAGAGATTTGCGGAATGCTGATAGCAGCGCCATCGCCCAGAACGCAGGAGACATCTTCCTGGCGATCCTCAACCAGCTTTTCGCCGCCGAAGACGCGGGCGTTGTCGAGATGGAAGGTCTTTTCCACATCGTTTACGGTGAGGATGTCCTTCAGGTAAACTTCTTTGCCATCAACCACGAGCGGAGCAATGATGGGAGATACCAGATTTGCCCTGGCTTTCCACAGATCAGCGCCAGTGCACTTTGCGTGGCTCAGGAAGTGATTCATGGTCTGAGCGATCCAGATAGCTTTCTCATGATGACGCATGGCGGAAGACTCAGCCATGATCAGCTTCTCATGTTTCTGATGAGAAGGAGAGGAAGCAAAGCCGCCATACCGCAACTCTTCCATGTTGCGGTAGTTCACGATCAGCCCCTGGTTGCCAAGGCGTTCGTACATGAGACGCTGAAGACCTTCCATGATGGCTTGGCCTTCTTTGGGATTTGCGGAGAAGATTTTCCAGTTGAAGGTCAGGGTTTGCTGGAACAGGTGTTCCGCAACAACCCAGATGCGGGTGGGCTTTACAACACCGGGTTCGATGCCAAAGATATTCGACCCAATGGAAACATTGAGCCGGGTGGTGCGGCCCTGGCGCTTATGAACAACAAAGGGCTTGTCCATATCAGCATTCAGCATGCTGATCAGTTCAGCGCCCTGGACGCGAGCCTGTTTCAGGATATCGGGATTTTCCAATGCTTTCGCGTTGTACCCGTGAAGGGCGGTGATGAGTTCGGTGTAGGGCTTCAGCAGCGCATCCGCTCCGAAGGTTATCAGGTTGAAGCCCATGCCCTTTTCCTTGGCGATGAGCTTTTCAGCGGTACGGGTTTCGGGGTTGTTGCGGATTTCTTCGATGATGTTCTTCATGGGGATTCCTCCTTTTGCGTACGATGCCCGCCGGCATTATGGGGGTACATTTGTTCGCATTTATAGGCGAACAAAAAGCGGAGTTTAGGCTCTATGTCCGCGTTGCCTCAGGATTTGGCCTACCTGATCCGGCTGTCTGATTTACCCGACAGACTGAGGGGTTGCCGCTTGCCGCGGCGAGGCCCGCAATCCACCGTGTTGCGGAACGGTTGCATTACAGCAGCGCTTATGCTATAATGCGGGTGAAGGACGGCTACCTGTTAGACATGGCAGCACGCCCCTGCGTCTTCGACGTAGTTGGCGTCAAAGCCACAGCGCTGAAGCTCAGCGATACGCAGCTTGGCAGCTACTTCGCTTTTAACCTCAGTGTCGATGTGGTCCTCGCAGTATACAACGAACATGGAATGCCTCCTTCCCGAGCCTCTGTAGCGGCAGAGGCTCTTTTGATTGCCGCAAGCGCAAGCGGCATGAGCACAAGGGCTCATTGCAGGGTCTCCGTGAAGAGGCCCTGTATATGAACCTTTGTTACATGTTAGTTCAAATCAAACTGACTTGAACTGACTTGTATTATTGAATTTGTTTAGGATATAATCAGGAAGTTGATCTATGATTATATCTTTGAGAACAACGGTACCTAAAAAGATAACAACAATCAGAAACATGTTGCTACCTCCTCAAATTGATTTGTAGGATAGGATTTGGAACCCCATTTTCGAAGCTTGTTCGTAAGCTTCAGAAAATGTGCCGTAGCGACCGGAGATAATCTGAACTTTATGGTTCTTCTTATTGACAATTGTGATCTCCGCCTTAACCTTACTGTTCTTTAGTTCTGCCATGGGGATACCTCCTGCTGCTTTAGGGCTGCAGCTGGCCCAAGTGGCCCGCCTGTTCCTCGTGCGGAAAAGGCCGACAAAAAAGGCAGTTTAACGTCTTGCCTTGGGACGGGATGTATGGTATTATTTGTGAGGGTTGATTCTGCGGCTCCTAAGGAGCCAGACTGGCTCGTGAAAGCCGTCAGCATACTCTACGACGAATTTCTTTGCAGAATCGTCGATGATTTTGCTGATATCTTTGACGCCTAAGGACTCCAACTCATCCCAAATGGCATTAAGGATGGATTTCCTCTTGGATTCGTCGTAGATTACAATGAGGATCTGATGACGGAATTCGATGGTGATCTTTTTCATGGGGATTCCTCCTTGATGTTTGCCACCACTGTTGCAGCAGTGGTGGCTTTTTATTTGGAGCACCGTCCTCTGCATTTCTCATCCGGGCTTGGAACCGGCAATGGCCGCATTACGGAAAAGGTCAAGCTTTTTCAAGCTTGACCTTCAGGTTATGATCATCTTTGACAATCTTAATACCCATATTGTCCCTGACGATCATAAGGATACTGGCGAAGGAAGAGATGCCAGGAACTTCTCTTCCCAATTCGATGATTTCGCAAGAAGGCTTTTCAGCCATCCCGAAATCATCATAGATCGCCGTGTAGAACCAGGATTGTCCGTTATGGTTCTTAGCTGTGAAGACGTGGTTCTCTTCGGAACCGTCGATCCACTTCCAAGAGTTCAGAGTGGTAGCCTTGGTGATCTTGTTCATAATGGTGTTAAAGGTGGTGTCGCTCAGATCGTTGTACTTTTTCATGGGGTTACCTCCTTATTTAACGTCGGGTTGTCCGACTAATCGTGGCTTTTGATGGGGTTGCCGCCTATCCCAGCCTCTTGCCCAAATGCGGAGAGGTCCTTGGTTGACAGCAGAAGCAATTTCTGCTATCATGAAGCGGTGAGAGAGGCCCGGCTTTCACCGAGCCTTGATCATCAGGCTTTGATCAGCACGCCTTTGAGCTCTATCGAGTCCCACAGCAGCTTTGAGCCTGTGATCAGCGCCGTGCAGATGTGGTTTTGTTCGCGGCGGGTTAACCCGGCGAACCACAAGAGCTGCGCAGCGGAACCGGTCCATGGTTCCATTGCCTCTCACCTCCTCGCCCACGGTCGGCTTTACCGTGGGCTTTTTTGTTGCGGAGCACCGCTCCGGGTGAACCTGAGCTCATACAGCCCAAGGGTCGTTCTCCGGCGAATTTACGCCGGAAAATTTCCACTAAAGGAAAAACAATATATATGTTCTTTTCCAAACTCCCCTTTTTTCTAAACTCCTCTCTTTTTTCAGACCTTTATAAAATCAACATAAGGGAGAAAGAGGACACTTTTGTCACTTTCAATCAAACAAAAAAAGAGGCTTTGAAGCCTCTTGGTTTTATAAAGGAGAGATTATCATGATGACTGTTACACCCGATCATACTGAAGCTATTAACAAGGTTTCAACCGAAGAAACTGATAAGAAAAACGAAACACGCGAACGCTTACCCAACAAAGCTTTTGATTCGGAGTATATGACCGAATGGGTACGTGAAGTTCGTTACTTAGCTGATAAAGGGATTAGGTATACCTTTGTTCGTAAGACGCCGAACTATAACATCAAGCAGTACAAGTATACGAAGACGCCTGAGCTGTTTGTGGCTCTGGCTGATTTTTACTATCAGGTTCGCAACGAGAAAGATTGGAACCGTTTCAACAAAGCCATTACCGATTCTGTCAGCTTACCGCCTGAAGTTGCTTCTGCCTTGGCGAAGGATGAAGATTTGAAACACGGTGGTTCCGTTGGCTGACACGATAGAAGCAAAGTCCAGAAAGCCGGCAAAGCGTGCCGCAAGTACAAAACTCTGTCTTCATTGTGGCAGGGTAAAGCAGCTTTCTGACTATTACCAGAATAAAGACTGGGCAGAGCAGCTTGGTAAAGACGTATGGTGTAAAGACTGTGTAAACCGCTGCACTACAAAAGACGAGATACGCGAATACTTCTGGGAGAACAACAGAGATTGGAATGAGCGTATCTGGGACATGGCAACGAAAAAAGCAGAAGCTTTGGCCGCGAAGAATGTGACGTATCAGAAAACCTCTGATGAACGCCGCAAACTGATTCTTGAGCGGCTGACTTGTCAGCAGGTTCCTGTAGTGATGCAGACGCAATACAAGTACGTTGACAACACCAAGGATGGGAAAACTCTGTCTTATGAAGAAGCAAAAGAAACCGGTAAGGTTGTTGTTGAAGAGGATCCCAACTTAAAAGTATATAGTGAAGAGTTCAATGGCTACTTTAAACCGTATGAACTTAGATACCTTGAGAATTACTATCAAAGCCTGGAAAATGACTTTGACCTTGATACCGAGAACTTGCGGGATTACGCCAGAAAGTTAAGCAAGGCGTCCCTGCAGGCAGACAAGGCTCAGGATGACTACGCGGCGGGGCGATGCGATTTCAGCGTTGTGAAAGATGCTCTTTCACAGTTTGATATGCTGTCCAAGAGTGCAAACTTTGCCGCGTGCAAACGAAAGCCAACCGATACAACCGGTATGAATTCCTGGGGTGAAATGATTCAATACCTGGAGACACATGGGCATCCGTGCGTTAATCCGGTTGTATGGGAGAAAGACGACGTTGACTTAGCGATTGCTGAATTGGGGCACATTGTTAGAGCTATTGGCCTCGACGAGTAAGGAGGGGCCATATGGCACAACAGAATACGTATAGCGAAGAGATGCTTTCTCTGATGGAACAGCAGGTTCAGTACATGAGAACGCACCTCGATGTGTTTATTGAAACGGCAGCTGCGCCTATCAAGCTGACCAGAGACCAGAAGATCATGGTCAGGGCAACGGGCAACAATGAGGACATCAAAGAAGCTTGTTCCCGCGGCTTTGGTAAATCCTTCATTGCGGCGCTTTGTGCCTGGGGTCTTGGCGTACTGTATCCAGGCTCTAAGGTGGTATGTGTTTCAAGCACCGCTCAGCAGGCAACCATCGTTCTGCAGAAACTGAAGCTGTTGGCTGAACAGAACAAGAATATAGCGAACGAGATCTATGCCGGCAGTGCCAGGTCTTTGGTTCAGATTTCCAAAGACAAGGCAAAATGCACACTGAAGAACGGCAGCGTAATTGAGTCTTTTGCTTTGGAAGCTGTGCGTGGTCAGCGTGCTCAGTTCACTATTGCGGACGAGGTTCTGGACATTAACCAGGATGACCTGGAAGCCATTCTTGCTCCTACCCGCAATGCAAGACGAGACGTTGCTATGACCTATGGCTTCAAGGATATGAAAAGCAAAGCTTTGTTTATTACAAGCTGCTGTCCTAAGTCCAATGCTTTCTATGACAGTTTCATGCATACTGTAAAGCAAATGGCCAAAGGTGAGAAAGGTTACTTTGCCTGTGCTTTTGACTATATGGCTGCTGTGTCCAATGGAATTACGGATGCTGAATTCTTCGAGAAAGAAAGAGCCCGTATGCCTGAAAGCACATTCATGCTGGAATACGGCAGCATATTTCTTGGTTCAGACGGAGACTCTGCTTTTCCGTTTTCTTTGGTGGATGCATGCCGGACGCTTAAGAACGTGGAGATGGAACAGCCAAAGAACAGTAAGTCCAGGTATATCATTACAACCGATATTGCTACTTCCGAAGCAAAGGGTTCTGATAATACCATTGTGATGGTGTTGAAGTTTACAGAACGCAGCGATGGAAGTTTTGCGAAGAAGGTTGTTTACATACGAAGCTTCAATGGGCAAAAGCTGGACGCTTTAACCGAGGAGCTTCGAAAGCTTTATCACACCAAATTTCCTTTAGCGGAAAAGATTATATTCGACGCCAGAGGCGTTGCCGATTCTCTTCCGCGGTTCTTCGACAAAGAGTGGCTGGATCTGACAACAGGGAAAGAGTATCCTCCTCTTGTCGTAGACGATGTTCCAAATATGAATTCTGCGGCACTGCAAGTGCTGCATCCCGTAAGAGCTGTTAACACGTTGAACCAACGCATTTACACAAATCTTCGTGTTGCGCTGGAACAAAAAACAATTGAGTTGCCGATCAGCAGCAGGACAATGAGAAGCCTGGAATCGGAGAAGGAAGACGAAAGCAAACGTCTTTCTATGTATGAACAGGCTGTTTTCATTGAGGCGGATGCGCTTCAGTACGAAATGTCCAACGTGAAAGCCAAAGTGAGCCCAAGCGGCAATGTGCTTTATGACGTTTGGAAAGCGGGAGCACACAAAGACCGCTACTCTTCGTTGGCCTACGGGAACGATTATATTTGCGAACTGGAAAAGGAAAATTTGAAGAAATATAAACACGGCGATGTCTGCGTTGGCATCGTCGATTCTTTTTAAAGGGGGTCGATCCTCGTGGGGTTTTTAGATAGGTTCCGCAGAGGAACAAAGACTGTAGAGACTCGGCCTTCCAAAGCCGTGGATCTCGGCAGAGCTGTTTTTGTTGGTGCTTCCAGAGAAGCGGACGAACAGCAGATTCAGAGTTTTTCAAACTCTAATATAACGTACAGCGGCGAACTTTCAGGGTTTGACTATACGTCTATTCTGAAAGACAAGCAGGCGAACATTGTAAGCTTATACCAGCTGGCTGACTACTATTCTGATGCTGATTCTATTATCCGCGGCATCATTAAACATGTATACGTTCCGTTTTCCACAAACTCGCTTTGGTATTTAACCGGAGCGAAAATGAAAACCGTTAAGCTTTTTGAAGACTACTATAAGAAGATGCGGTTAAGAGAAAAGCTTGATGGAATCATGCTGGAATACTGGAAGTACAATAACGTATTTATCTACCTGATGAACGGACAAATCATCACACTTCCTCCGCACAAGTGCAAGATCGGTAACGTTGCGTTGAATGGGTTGCCGATTGTTGACTATGATTGTCAATCTATCTTAAATGAATGGCGAGCGAAGAGTTATCAGGTTCGGGAGAACTGGATCAAAGATAATGAGCTTGAAGAATATTTCAAAGGGTATCCTGAGGAAATTCAGGAAGCGCTGAATAAAGGATCCCAGTATGCTCAGCTGAATCCGGAAAACACCTTTGTGATGCAGGGTTCAAAGGAAAGCTGGCAACGGTATGCTATTCCTTTTATTGCGGCTTGTCTGCCGGCTTTAGCAAAAAAAGAGCTGATTTCCAAGTATGAGGATTCTATTCTGAACCTTGGTATTCGCAGCTTTATCCATGTTACATACGGTGACAAAACAAAAGGCCAGGACATTCTTCCTGACCGTGAGCAGCTTACAGCTGTGCGGCGCTTGTTCCAGCAGGGTATGAGCGGGTTCCCGCTTGTGACAACCAACCATCTTGCCGAAGCGAAAGTTATTCATCCTGATATGGATGACCTTTTCCAGTGGGATAAGTATAAGGTTGTTAACAGGGACATTCTTTCTGCTGGCGGCGTCAGTGAAATTCTTGTGAGCGGCTTATCCGAAGACGGCAGCACGTTTGCTTCTGCTCAGATCTCCATGCAAACAGCGGAAGCACGCATTGAAGCCGCCAGGGAAGAATTCTGTGAAATCATGACCCGTATTAACGCCAGGCTGACGGAATACATCGATGGGACTTACAACCTGAAGGAAATTCCTGAATTCCATTTCCAGCCGCTGGATATGAGCGGTAAGAAGGCTATCCGTGAAGCTTGCAAAGAGTTGTGGTCTCAGGGTCTTGTTTCTACTAAGACAATGGTGGAAACACATGGTTATTCTTTGGATTTGGAACGCGAGCAGCGCGAAAAGGAAGCGTCTGATGGAACCGATGAAACTATGATTCCAAGAGACGTTGAAGCGGCAGCCACGTCAGAAAATTCCGCTCCGACAGATAGCGAAAGTAAGAAAGACGGGCCAGGACGTCCGGAACTGGAAGATGATGAAAAGATGTCCGATCCAGAAAACGCATTAAGAAGTAAGCAGCCAAAGCCAAGCTCACCGGAAGGCAGCCTTGGAGATGAGGCAGCGTGAAGAATTTTATAACGTTCTTGACTTACTTAATTATCGTACTGTGGCTTGTAACGTTTTTTAGCGGCAATGGAACAAGCCCGCTTTGACGTTTCCGAGCGTCATTAAATAAGTCGGTGAAGTGGTTCAAAGGTAAACGGAAACCTTAGGCGTATCGTGGCCGTAAACACGATTGACTTATTATGCCCCCGGTCAGAGTTGGCCGGGGGTTTTGGTGTTAACAGCCTTATGGCTGTTGGTATAGATTGCAGCTTTGCTGCAACCGGTGTATACAGCGTAAGCTGTTTACATAGATTCGCTCAATATCATACTCTGTCTCCTACCACTGTATGTAGCGAGCACGAAGGAGAACGCGCTATGGACAAAGTTGTGAAAACATGCTTTGCGTCTGTCGTCTCCGAATTACAGCAGTCTGATATTTACATGACTGTAAAAGCTCGAATCTTCGAAACGCCGAAAGCGAATCTAAACGGCGCGCGGGTAACACTCGCCTTTCTGAACGAGATCGTTGAGAATGAAGAGAAGTATATCGGGCTGCCATTGGTTGCTGACGTAAAGGCTTTAGCCAATGGGCGATATGACCATCTTGGTCATCTGTATGACGCAAGAACGGGTCAATTCCACACTACGCAAATCGGATCCTTTTACAAGTTCGAAAAAGAAGACTTTGAAGGCGGCAGCTATTTAATCGGTTATGCCAGAGTAATGAAGCGCAACAAGGCTGTTTGCAGGGCGATTGCCGAGCTGTTTGCCGATGGCGCTTTAAAGTTTTCTTTTGAGATTGCCTGCGGGCAGTGCCAGGAGCTTGAAGATGGGACAATCCTGATTGACGCGAGTGAGAATAACTTTCTGGAAGGTGCCGCTATTGTAACCTTTCCAGCTTGCGAAGATGCTGTTGCGTTAGAGCTTGTAGCCGAATGCGACAGGATCGCGGATGACTTAAGAAAGGGTGAAAATGAAATGACAGATGTGAACACTCCCGCGGAAGTTATCGCGGAAGAAGAACCTGTGGCTGAAACAACTGAAACAGAAAACGTTCAGGAAACAGCCGAAGAAGAAGACGCTTCCTGCAAAAAGGAAGAGAATGCTGAAGAAACTGCTGCTGTTTACGTGACCGAAAGGCATGAAGAAAGAAGCACAGTGGACGCGTACGACGATCAGACACATGAAGCTGTTGTTCAGACTGTGACTGTTGAAACAACGGTTTCTCACGTTGAAGACGAAGCTGAATTAGTTGTCGCTGCGGACGGTGACTCTCCTACGGATCCAGACGCCGGCGATGACGATGCTGGCGAAGAAACAAAAGAAGTGCCGAACGAAGCGGACGAACCGGAAAAGAAAACAGCTGAAGAACTGATTGCCGAGTTAACAGAGAAAATAGATGCTCTTTCTAAGGAAGTGGCTGAGCTTAAGGCTCAGCCTGTTTTAGTTGCGTCCAATGAAAAAGCCGAAGAATCGATCAATCCTTTCATCGGCAGCATTGAACAGAAGAGCAGCTATTCATTGCTGGAGCCCGTCGGAAAGACGAACTCTGGTCATTATACCCTTATTTAAAAATTTATACATGAGGTGATAAATCATGGCTGGTTACATGACAAAGCTTCAGGGCTATGTGTATGAAGGCGAACTGGTCAACGGTGCTGCTGGCGCTGTTGAAAACGGTGTGCTGATGGTCCTGGGTACTGGTGCTAACAAGGGCAAGCTGGTTTTGCCTACTGCCGATACTGACTCCAAGTTTATTCTAAAGGAAATTGACACCATCTATGATGGTATTCCTGCTTATCGCTTTATCGCTGACAAGCTGGCCGCGAACTATTATTTCGTGGAAAACGGCTTTGAAATCAACGATTCTGAAGCATACGACAAGCGTACTTATGCTACTCCCGCTGGCGAACTGCTGCGCGCTCATCCCCTGGTTGTGGGCGAAGAGTTCGTGACCAACAAGATCACCGGCACCCTGGCTGCCGGTACCGCCTACGGCGTTAAGGCCGACGGTACGATCGGCTAATAGGAAGAGGTGAACGAAGATGGCTGAAATTAAAGTGAATCGCGACAGCAAGCTGGTCAAAGTGCTGGCTGCGCAGGCTCGCAACGAACGGCTGGATTCCAATGTGGTGGAAGAAGCCAACAACATTATCTCCGAACTGGCTCAGGATCTGAACCCCCAGAACCGTCATGAAATCGCCCAGACTGTGGCTTTCACAGTGGACGAACTGCAGCAGAAGGAACTGGACTTCCTGAATCGTGTTGCCGACATCAAGAACATTGGTTACGGTGACAAGGCCGCCTTCAACGTGAAGACCGGCGGTATCAAGGCTGTCATCCAGGCGAAGGGTGCTACCACTCCTCGTAGCTACGTGGCTGATCATCAGATCCTGGTTGGCACTAAGGAAATCTCTGCCCGTCCCGCGATCAACATCGTTGATTTCCGCGCTGGCCGGGTGAACATGGCTGACCTGATTCGCGAAGCGAACCGGGAACTGACTAACAAGAAGCTGGGTGTGATCGAAAGCGTGCTGCATGACGCGATCGATAATTTCCAGAGTCCTTTCTATGGTACTGGCAATGGCATTGTGCAGGCCACTCTGGATGCTCAGATCAACTACTTCCGTCGGCTGGGCCCCGTGTCCCTGCTGGGCGACTATGCTGCTGTATCTCAGCTGGCTCCTCTGACTGGTATGGCTGTGAACGCCAATACCAACCAGTTCTCTGGCAACCTGATTGACGAACATAATAACAACGGTTTCATCGGCCGGTACATCGGCAACGAAGTGCTGTCCATGAACAACGCTTATGAAGAAGGCAGCACTACTCCTATCCTGTCTGAAGACTGGATCTACATTCTGCCCGGCGGTCTGACCGCTGATGCCCGCAACCTGAAGGTTGTGAACGAAGGCAACGTGAATGCGATCGATTCTCAGAGCATCGATGACATGGTTTACGAAATGCGGCTGGATCAGTGGTTCGGCGCTGCGTTCGTGACCGGCAAGCTGCCCACCATGGGTGCTTATAAGATCGGTTAATCCGACCTGTGAAGATCGGCTAAGCTAACCTGACTGTATTTGGAAATGGGGGAGGAAGATGGCTTCCTCCCCCTGATTGTTATTATTAGGAAAGAGGGAAAAGGAATGGACGGTGAAAAGCGCTTACGCGTTTATAACGAGTGCCGCTACGACATTGGTGTGCGGCTTGTTAATGGTCAGACTTTAAACATTCGCACTGGCAGTTTTCAGATTCTCAGTGTGAATGATATTTTGTTTATTGAAAGTATTTGTACTGGTAAAAAGTTTTTCTCATCCGGTATGCTGACGATCCGTGATGACTCCAACAAGGTTCTGACGCTGGAAGAAGTTGGCGGCTATACGGATGACTATACGGAAAAACATGTGAGTGACGAAGAAATCTCTGCCATGCTGAAGAAACCTGCTAAGCAGATTGAGGCGTGGCTTAACAATATAGATGATCCTGTTGAGCTGCATGCCATTGGCGTGTGCGCCAAAGAAATGGATCTTCCCTCCAGTAAACTGAAGATCTTAAAGGCGAAACTGCCGAACACAGATTTTCTGGAGGATGCAGAATAATAAGAGGAGGCGCGGCTTGTGAGTATTTCAGTGACGAAAATGGCTCAGGAACTTAAAGACGCGACAGCATGGCAGGCAACTCCAGAAGCTTTGGACGATGAACAGTATATTGACATGATTGTCCGCGGCATCAAGAAGTTCTATATTGACATAAACCGCGCTTCTGAATACAGCGACAGTAAGCTAATCTGGGATGAAGAAACGGAACAGGAGCTGCTGTATGATGCTGATCTGCAAGTAAATGAACAATACTATGTTATGCTGTGCGCTAAGCTTGAGTTTTTAAAGAAAGTGCAGAGCGACGTAAATAACATTGTCGGTTATACAACAAACGCCTTAACGGTTACGAATGCCGACAAACCCTATGCAAACTTAAAGGATTCGATTTCTCAGTTGGATAATGAAAGACGAATCGTGTATTACAAAATGGTTGATTATACAATGTGAGAATAAAGGTGAAAGTATGAGTGATTTTACTGTAAAGATCTCCTATAAGAATAGGAATCTTGAAAATGTGAGCGTCAGGACTTATGACTTTCAGCAGTATGCGGAAATGGTAAAACTGGAACTTATGCGAATCATCATGGACGTTGAAGACGTTTTCTATTCTTTACAGAACGGAAAGGCGAAGGAAGAATGGGACGAAGAAACGATGGGTAAGTTCCAGAAAATCAGACACAAGCTTCTGGATCAGGCGAACGCCGTAGAGCGCTTGCCGCAGAACTTGTATCTGCATGATAAGCCGTGTACTGATACCAGCGTAAGCAAGATGCTTGCAGATTTCTTGAACAATAGTTCACAGAAGTAAGGAAGGGGAGAGCGGCCATGCCTTATCCATATGTGCCCAAAGGCACGATGAAAAGATTCTACGTGCCGAAAACATTGGCCGCAGATTTTTCTGAATTTCTTCAAAACGATATTCCGAACCAAGTCATGGATTTTGAGCTGCTTCATGACTGGTATGCGAAAGAAGAGGAGGATTACGAAGCGAAGTATATTCGCGGCGAAATCTATCCTGATTCCACGAAGAGTCGCTACAGCGATACAGATAACAACATGAACTTCCGTGCTGCGGTTGATAGCGGCATTCAAAAGGGTGATATGTTGATTCAGCCAAACGGCGAAGTATTTGTGTTGGACTGGGAAGTTGCGCTTGAGAGCAACAATGCCCCGTCTCGTGCTTTGCGGTGCAACATGAATCTGGAAGTAACCAGGTATCAACCGGAAGAGGTTGATGAAGACGGCATGCTTGTTTCTGAAGAAGGCCGTAAAGTTATCGTTTCCAAGATTCCTGCAAACGCCTATCGGTACGACGGTAGACCGGAATACAGCGCCGTATCAGGAACTCCTGGTGTAACGCCAAACGCGTTAACCTTGATGACCGTACAGCTTAACGAGCAGACGAAGAACATTCGCATTGATGACGAATTTATTTGGGGCAACGAAGTTTACAAAATCATTGACGTTAACCACGTTGGTGTAAGCTTAGATGGATCTCACGGCACACTGACGCTGCAGGCAAAGAAAGCGTCTGGTGGTCTGTTATGAGTGAAATAAACGGGAGCACGATTGCCAGCATTCTGGCTGATGACGTTTTGTCTTTTGAGCCAATGGCTACTAACTTTTCCAAATCCAGATTTCTTGTGTTGGCAAGCGAATTTGGGTCAAATGAGAAGGAAGCGGCTGAAATACAGAAATTGGCAGACGCTGTTCAATGTGCTATCAAACAGGACGGCGCTGGGTTCTCTCTTGACATTGATTATCTGGATAATTCTAACTACTTTGAAATCATCCAGAATGGTATGCCAGCACCTGTTGCCGGTGGTTCTGGCGGTGTTGCGCACAATCCAGACGGATCTACTTATCAAAGCGCTGTTCCTCCTCAGCTCTGGGGGAACACGTTGGATAGTCTGGCAAAAGATGGAATAGACATTACTGGCGAAATCAAAATGATGCTGACCAGTTTATTCCGTGATCATGTGCAAAGCGCCGTATCTTCGCACAAATCTGATATCGCGGCATTAGCTAAAGAATCCGTGTTAAAGCAGCTGCAGTTATAAGGGGTGATTCAGTTGGACATGATGCAGTGGATAAATGATTGGAACACCATTATCAGGCGTGTCATTTTCCCGGACGTGGAACTGAAAACCCTGATGAAGATTCCAGAAAAAACAAACATTATCAATTTTATTGACAAGTATTTTATTCGAGCCGGCTACACAAACAAGCTTGTTGAGAATGAATCTGTACGTATTGTGTATTCCGATATTCAAGGTGACGATACTCCTGTGCCGAACGTAAAGCGCAAGATGCTGACGTTTGACATATACGTAAAGATTGAAGATCTGCATAACGTTGGAGAAGATCGCCTGACAATGCGGACACAGTTAATTGCAAATCGCCTGATTCAGCTTTTAACAAAAGATCGGTATTTGCAGGATACCGGATACAGGTTCTGGGTTGCAGGAGACTGGGATCTGGGAACACGCACAACAGGTTACGCCCGATACTGTGTAGCTTTTTATTATATGAAAGTTTATTAACTTTCACGTTTCTCTGAAATATGAAGGTTTATTAACCTTCACGTCTCATGGAGATATGAAAGTCTACTGACACGTTCCGCAGGAACATGAAAGTCTATTGACTTTTCAATACAAATAATAGCTTAAAATACTGACATTTCAATAACCTGGTGTTGGAACACTGTGTTTGTAGGAGGGCACAGTGTTTTTGACATATATTTATTTTTTACAAGAAAGAGGTCGATATTATGGCCAAGTATGTTGCCGATTTCGGTGGCTACATCGCTGACGTTCCTCATATGTGGTTTAAGCGTTGCGATGGCAAAGTGTTCTATTTCGACGAACTGACCCAGGCTACCGTTAGCCCCACTATCAACTACACAGAGGTTAACGCAGGCTGGTCTCTGTATCCTGTTGCGTAAACCGAGCACTGCGCAATTAAAAACTCTTTCTAAACGGGGAAAACCTCATTGAGGCAACCTACCGTGCTAAATTAAATTATGGAGCATATTTATGATTATAGATAACGGAAATTATACTGTTTATTTGCATATCAATCGGATTAATCAAAAGGTATATGTTGGGATTACGTGTCAAAAACCTGAAGATAGATGGGAAAACGGATTTGGATATTCTTATAACACACATTTCTTTCGCGCAATACAAAAATATGGTTGGGATAAATTTAATCATGAAATTTTTGCGGCTCACCTAACAAAAGATGAAGCTTGCAATATGGAGAAGATTCTTATAAGAGAATTAAACAGCAACAATCCTGATTATGGATATAATAATGACGCTGGTGGTGGACTTCCTCCTATTTTGTACGGTGAAATGAATCCATTCTATGGAAATCATTCTCAAAGCGGAGTTAACCATCCAATGTATGGCAAGAAACATTCGGAAGAAACGCGAAGAAAAATGTCAAAGAATCATTATGATGCTTCTGGTGGAAATAACCCAAATGCAAAAAAGGTTATATGTGTTGAAACAGGAAGAATTTATCCAAGCGCTATCGATGCCCAAATTGACTCAGGTATCCCAAGAAACAACATTACTGCTTCTTGCCGCAAAGACCGGCAAAAGACAGCAGGAGGGTTTCATTGGGAGTTTGTTTCGTAATTTATAAAAGCCTAACGACTATCTCGAAAGAGAGTAGGATCAAGCGATCCGAAAAGAAAGAGACCGCTATATGCGGGTGATATAGTCTGATCTGCATGGCGACATGCAGCTGCAATGATATTGCGGGCGTGGTTTAGCGAACCACGTTGAACAAAACTGATCTGCCCGGTCAGTCCCAGTTTGAAATGCAGATCACTTCTGGTAAGTTCCAGGCCGATCTGTTCTCTATGACCAACTCTACTGAATTTGCGGAAAACACTTCCTATGATATGCCTGCTGCCGAGCACCTGGTGCGCGACAATGACGGTAAGGTTGTGCTGGCCCATACTCCCATCACCGGCTCTGTGTACATTAAGGGCCTGGAGCAGGCTGCTGCTTCCGCCACTCTGACTTCCGGTAAGTGGAAGTTTGACTCCACCGATGCTGAAGGCAAGACCATCGTGTTCTTCATGGGCGAAGATGCTCAGGCTGACACTGACGATGACGTTGCCACCGGTATGCCTGTGGAAATCCTGTATCGTTATCAGGTGACTGCCAACGAAGCGAAGATCGATAACAAGTCTTCTGCTGTTGGTGAAGCTATCCTGGTGTATCCTGTGTACTCTTCCAGCGATGACTGCGCCGTGGAGAGCGCCATCATGGGTAACGTTATCCTGAAGGTGTATCGTTGCCGTGTGACGGGTCAGCCTGGTCTGGACGGCTCCTACAAGACCGCTTCCACCTTCCAGTTCACCCTGTCCACCATCGACCCGAAGCGGGACGACGGTAACGCCTATTCTATCGCTTACATCCGGAACTAAGGGTAAGCAAATCTACGTTTCTTGTTTAAGGTTTTGATTTAAACGCGGCCAACGCCGTATAAGGTTGCAGCAAGAGACTGTGCTTTCGCTGAGCACGAAGCGGGGACGCTGCAACGTAATGTTGTGGCGTCCCCTTTTTTATTTTCAGGAGAAAGGAAGAAAGGTATGACAAAGTTAGAAGTTCCTGCGGCAACGGATTTAACAAAAGATGCTCCAGGTCCGGTGCCTGAATCTAAAGTAATTCCTATGTCAAAGGAATTAGATAAAGTGATACCGCCCATGCGCAAAGAAGAAAACTGCGTTAAGTTGGGCGGAAAACCTGTGGAAATCAAACCAACGAAACTTAAGTATTTCAGAAACAAAACAGCCTCTATTTACAGTGTGCTGAAAGTTGTACCCCTGACAGAATTCTTGTCATACGACAAGGGGATTTTTGACAAAGAAAGAGATTCTGACCAAATTTTACTTGACTTTCTTGTGGCTGTTTTCGATAACGAACAGCTGGTTCGTGATAACTATGATGACATGACAGCCGAAGATATTGAAAAGGTTCTTGAGATCTTTGGTCGGGTTAATCATATAAACGAAAAAGAAGAAGCAGCAAGAAAAAACAGGGAAGCTCAGGCGAAGCCCTAACACTTGATGAGGCAGCAGCTGCTGTTGCCGCTCACCTGGGCGAAGTAGATGAAGATAAGATTAATAACATGGCTTATGTGTGGTTCAACCTGGTTCTGGAAGCGCTTGGTAAACGGTTGAACTATGAATCTATTTCTAATTTGTACGGCAACAGTTTTGCGAAAGACGCAGCGAAAGCAATCGCAGCGGCCAACCCGCTCTTAAAGAACGGTAAGGTATCCGGCGGATCTGTAATGGATCTGAAGGGTAAGATTACGATTGTTGATTCGCCGAAGTCTGGTGGAGATAAGGCTGTTGCAAAGAAAGCCGCAGAAAAGGCTCTGGGTGACCTGAGCTGGGCTGAAGGCTTATTCTAAAAGTGAGGTAATTATAAATGAATGACGATTTTTCTTATAAAGTATTTGAAAGGATGCTGGAAGTTAGTAAGAGTGCTGATGTGAATGACGAAATGCATTTCAGCTGCACATCTGACGCTAACGTGCATTTTCTCTCTGTAGCCAGTAAGCTGGCAAGGCATCATGCGCCAAACCCACTTCCCAAGGAGGATCCCGGCTATAATGAATACGAGGATTTGCTGTACTTCTATGAGATGTGGCCGGACAATAAACCTGATTGCGCTATGAAGAAACGGTTCCTTATTGCGGCATACCATTTATGCAAGCTGCATCCAGAAAACATCTTTCCTGTTCCGGAGGAAGAACCGCAGATCGAAATTTCCTTGGAAAGCTTACAGGAACAGGAACATGAAAAGACGGAAGCGGAAGATGTTGCCACTGGAACATACGTGCCAGTAAAGGAACCTGAGCATGTGTTCGGGGTGCTTCCTTTTGAAGAGGAAGATAACTTTGGTTTCGATCCGCTGTCCGAAGCGGAGATTGAATCTGGCCGTAAGAAGAATTCTTGGTTTAAGAATCCATTTAAGAGAGGTTGATTAAGATGATTTACGCTGAATATATGATGAAGGCAAAAGATATTGCCATTTCTTTCGATGATGATTCTCAGACATACTACCTGGAGCCTGAGTGGAAAACTTATTTATATGAAAACGAACTTGGCGATTTGGACTCTGTGTCCGGCGCATATCCATTAACGTGGTTTGACGTTGAAGACGTTCTCCGGTTGGAAGTTGAACGCTTGAATAAAAAGATGAGTAAGATAAACCACGTTGTAGACTGGGTTTATGATTTGATTTCGCAGAATATCGATCCTATGATGATGCAGGAAGAAACAGAGTACGTTGCCAACGTACTTGAATACTTGAAGTTCAGAGCGGAACATCCTTCTCAGACGTTTGAAGAGGAACCCTTACCCGGTGATGAAAAGATTAAACAGCTGTTCCAGAGCGGAATGAGTTTCTCCAAAAAAGAATAAAGAGCCTGTGTTGACAGGCTCTGCTGTAAGGCTAATCGAATGAAAGCTATCCTCGTGAATTATGATTTTTTGTACTGGAAAGTGCGTTTTTTATGGATGTTGAGAATTAGTTTGACGATTGCGTAGATGGAACGCAGAGCTATATCGAACATTTCGTACAGCGTCATGCAACCACCCCCTCTCTATGAGGGCTTTCCGGTAATCACGAGCTTACAGCGAAATTATAATATCATAAATAATGATCGAAGTAAACGCAAGTATAATACAAAAGTGGCCATGTGCAAGCATGGCCACTGCCACAGATTTATCGAGAAGGCTCGTCTCGCGATATTTATAATTGTAGTATTGTTGTGTTAAAAATCAGAAGTGTCTCTCTGATCTAATCGAACGAATAATCGTAACGATGTCAATCATTGTGCTAATGACGGTAAGAACCAGCATGAGAATATCATACGTCGTCATACAATCACCTCCCTCTTTCGAGGGAGCCTTCTTTGGTAATCACGAGACTGTGGCGAAATTATAATATCATACATGTTGATTAAAGTGAAGTGAAATTATAGAAACAATAAGCAGCTATGCTCCTACACACAGCTGCTGCCGTTTTAATCGTAGAAGGACCTTCCGATATAGTTGAATTGTTGGAATTGTTTTAGAAGCATCGTGTGGCTATTAAAGCACAAACAGCAGATATACCGCTGAACACTAAACTGATGATCGCAATAATCAGCATGATAGAATCATACGACATATGCGCTCACCTCCCTTCTGGAGGGAGCCTTCTTAGCTAATCATAAGGCAACGGCAGAACTATAATATCATATGTTTTGATTAAAGTAAAACAAAACCGCGTGGATAATCACGCGGCATGCAGAAAAGGATTGTCTGAGTTCGATTCTCAGGTTCTGCTCAACTCCATATAGAGAATATGTTTTCAAGGTGGTGTCTACATGTATTTATCAGAAGAAGCTATTCGCGTAGTTCGCAAATTAATGCAGGAACTGGATTTCCAAGCCAATCTTGACTGGTCTCATACAGAGCCTCAAAGGTGGCTTGAGGATAACGCTGCTGCATTACTTGAACAACATATTGCTTTACTTCAAACTCGTCACGAATCAAGTAAAGACAATGAAACAATTCTTCCAGAATTGCCGGCCACAAAACAGGAATTTCTTCGCATTTGGTCAAACGTAATTGACGTATGCTGGACAACTCAATCATTACAAGATGTGCGGTCAATGCTGGAACGCCTTCCAGAAGCCTAAAATCAACACTTTGATGTGGCAAATAAACAATCATACAAGCAATGTTAGCAGGTAAAGGATGTGTTTTTACATATCGTCCGAAATAACAAAGTATTTCTTCGATTGTTATTATTTCGTCTTGGGTAAGATCTATACAAATTCTTTGTTCGATAAATGGTTTGACTGTTTCTGGAATTTTGGAACGTTGTCAAACCGCATACCTTTGAAAATCAACATTGTTATACCACTTTTCTCTATTCTTCAGGATCCATGCGAAGAGAGTATGCTGCGTCATCTGGAGATGATGCTGTAAGAAGTTCAGAAATCCATCGTTCATATGTTTCAATAAACTCTTTCCAGAGAAGTATGGCTTTTTTGCAGTATTCTACGTTATCAATCTGATGATGAGCGTATTTCTCCTTAAGAGATGCTACGTTCTCCACATGCTCCAATAACAATTTGCGTTCTCCGCGGAGGACATTTTTTAAACTGCCTCTATAATATGCTCTTGTTCTGCCTTCATCATTTTCAAAATGACAAAATTGAAGATTACTCTTGGCTACAGAGATCGTTTCTTCAACTTTTTCTTTTGTAAACGGATGTCGGTAATCTATCTTTTTTATTAACGTTTTATAGAGATCATAAGCATAAAGATACTTATAAGTTGGATATCTATCGCTATTATAGCTGAAATCGTTTCCAATGTTATAGTACTGCCATTTGTCATATCCTTCAAAAAGTGAGTACGGAATCACTCCTCTTGGATGATAATGTGGTTCTCCAGAAATATGTTTTAATAACTTTTCCCATTCTTTATTCTTAAAATCGTTAGCGATCAATTGATCCGCATACCATTGTACAAATACATCAAGAATCCTTTCTTGATGTGGTTCTGTTTTATGATTGTCATACCATTCATAAAATTGTTCTGGTCCAAGCTCTTTCTGAAACCAGACATCTGCTAAAAGTTTGACAAATTCTACATCTTCTATGTTGATATATTTCATGTGATTTAACTGTAAATCGTGTTTCAATAAATTTAACACTTTTAAGATTGTCTGATAATCGCTACTGTTATAATCGGTTTCGAAGTTTTTCCAATCTCTAAGTTCAATCGCTAAAACTGCGGCATTTTTATAGTATATGAATAAAAAAAGAGATTTAGTATCAGGAAATTTATTCCATCTTTTTGTTGCGCGTTCCCAAATTTTTGTTGGTTCGGGTTTAATAAAGGAATTATCTATAAAATAGTATTCCTTATCGCTTGTAGCGGATTGCAGATATCCGCATCCGTCTTTGTATTCATTTATATATCCAACATCAATATTATTCTCACACTGCAGTGCTTTCACTCAAATCATCTCCTTTACTTGGTATGAGATGATTATATTATTTAAGCTAAGCAGTGTCAATACTAAGGAGGTTGATGCTGCTATGGCAGACGCAACGATCGGTCTCAAATTTGAGGTTGATTTTGGTGACTCAATACGTAAATTTAACGATCTAAAAGAAGCAAGCACTGAAGTGCGTAGCAATATTGAAAACATTGGAAAAACAACAAAAGATGTTCTTCCTGGCATGTCAGATTATATTACAGATTCTTTAGAAAGAGTAAACGCATCAGAAAAAAGCATAAGAAAAATAGAAAAAAGTTATTATAATAATTCATATAGTTCAACGTATGACCGCGATAACGCATTGAAAGACAGAGATAATAGTTTTGCCAATATGTCCGCAGTTCTTGCTGATGTTAAACAGATGCAGCAAATCAGTACGGAATTGGGTAAATCGAAAAAAGCAATGAGCGCTGTAACAAAAACGCTGCCTGAACTCTTTCAAATTGCACGCGATGCTGTGGATGTTTTTAAAAAAACCGATCAACTTCCAACAGATCAACAAATTCGCGCAAGCATGAAAGTTGATAACAGATTTAAAAATATACAATCTTCATGGGGAAAAGGGATAACAGAAGCGTTAACAGAACAAGTTTTACAATATGCGGTATTGAAAGCTGTTCCACAGATGCAAAGAGGTTCATTTTTGAGTCATTTTACATCTGACGCCGGAACAAACAAACATATTTTTAATAGCTTTCAGGACATGTTGCCAAAAGCTTTTCAAAATGTTAATCGACATAAAGGTTTTATTAATCCAAGACATTTAAGTAAACTTAAAAATGAAGGTCTTGATACTTTTCTTACACAAGAAGAACTTACCAACTTTTATGATTTAGTTCGCAATAATGCGTATGCGGCAAATGCTGCTGAAGCTGCCCAGTTGATTATGAGAAAAAACGGAAAACTCGGTGTACGCAACGGCATTACACGCGGCATGGTAAACGCTATGGGCGGTTACATGTATGATGAGCTTGTTAACAGTGCTAAGGGTATGCGAATGTATGGCGTAACTAACGTTAATGATCCTGATTCTTGGGATCGTATAGCCCGCAAAGGAAATAAACGATTCCTTGGTGGCATGGAAGCTGCGCGCAGAATGAGTGAGCAATATGCTTGGTTTGACGCCGATAGATATACACAAGAGGAGCAAGAACGCGCATTTCGTCTTGGTCGTGCTAAAGCTGGCGAACCGAATAAGAATGTGTTTTATGAAGCTGGTGGTATTAAGTTTTCACCGCTTTTAAACAGCTATGAGGTTGCGAGATACACGTTAGATGATTTAAAAAACAATAAGAATTGGAATAATCCAAGAACATGGGGAAAAAATAAGACGGCAGATGATTTTCATCACTTTGCTATCGATGAGTCGTTACATTTAGATACAATTATGAAAGCAAGTAAGAAAGGTATTCGTCCTCATAATTCATATCTTGACGATGTAATATATCTCGAAGAAGACGATCGTTTAAAAGATCCTCAACTCGATCCTAAGATAAGACAACAACTTATTGAAGAATATGCCAACGTTATCCAGCACGGTATTTCCGGCAAAGGGAAAAACGATGCTGGCGAACGATACGTTTTTTCAAGAATACATCCTGGAACAGGAATAGAGTTTATCAGAAAAAGTCAGTATGATAAACTCATGAAAGAAGATCCAACATTTTTATCTGCAGGTTTAAATCAAGATACATTCGATACATGGCAAGATTTTGCTAAAGCCATGGAATACAGAAATAAAAACGCAACACCTGGTCAAGATATCCGTAAACTATTTGGGTCCGATATGCCAATGAAGATTGCTGTTGTAGATCTTGAAGGAACAACAAAAGGAGATAAAAAAAACCCAGGTGCCGGAGTTAACGGTGCAAGTATTATTTCAAATCGATTTGTACAAACAGGTTTTCAGGGACGTATGCATGGCATTAAGTCCGCCCTTACTTCTGCCAATATTGAAGCTCTTGTAGATGAATATGGTGATAATCTTGCGCTTACAATGTATACTGGTAAAAAAGACGAAAAGGGTCAAAGGATAAAAATTGGCAGAGATGTTGACATGATTATTAACGCATCTGACCTTAAAAATGCTGATGCGAGATTCGCTGGAATGTCAAATGCGGAAATCACAAAAATTGTTCAACAAGATATTGCAAAATATGGAATCAGAGCGAATCGTACATATGAAGATGCTAACGGTAAAACAAGATGGTTCTCTGGACAGCTTGCACAAATTCTTTCTATGGATACGGCTGCAAGCCAAATGTTTACAGACGCTTTCATTAAACATTATCGTGACGTGGGAACATATGAGGGCGCACGCGATTTTGTGTTTGGAAAAAACGATGAACAACGCAACCTTTTAATTAAACATCCGGAATTATTTGGTACTGCGAAAATACAAAATCAAATCGCAGATTATAGAAAATCGATGATGGCCAGAATGATGAAGGGCGATTTAATGGTTCCGGATGAGCTAAGTGCATTTAAAGGCATGGCTGCTCCTTGGTGGATTGATGCATTTAATCTTGATATGAAGCACACAACAGGTAGAAAGAAATCTTATTGGGATCAATATATTGCAGGGACTGATATTGAGCAAAGATTAAACGATGTTACACTTGGCAACAATCGAGTATTGTTTCAACAATCATTAGCATCTAAACTCGGTCTTGCAAGATATCCGGCAACGGGTCGCTCCATGCAATCGGCAGAAAACGCTGCTCTTGATCCTAAGATTGCTGAATTTGCCAAGAAAATCGGGCTCGATCCAAAGGGCCTGTATGTATCAACTTCTTCACCATTAATGACACTTTTGCAATCTGCTGATTTTGATGGCGATGTTTTGGAAATCATTGAGCTTGCAACAAACGCAACAAAGGGAGCAACCGTTCAAGATGTTTTTAATAAGGTTGTAGAAGCAACCATAAAAAGAAACGAGGATTTATATGCACGCGGAGAACTGTCGGAAGAAGATGCAAAAAGAAGAAATCAACAATTAAAAGATACGGTGCAAAAGAACCGCCGATACTCAACAAAATCGGGAAAAGATATTGCCCTGTGGATGTCTGAAGCCGCACAGCAACCTGCATTGATGGGTGCGCCGAACGCAACAGTAAGAAATGCGTATCAAATGCAAATGAACGCAGACATTATTAGAGCTGTTCGAGATGCGGATGAACAGTACGATGCAAACTCTGTTCGCGCAAAAAAAGGCTTTGGCAGAAAAACAAGCCAAGAGCAGATGGCGTTACTCGCAAAATACAAACCATTTGCAGAATTTTACAACATGGTTGATAAATCAAGAAATGAAAACGGGGAAATCGATCCAGCCAAGTTGAGAGAGAAAAATTTTTTTGCGGTAAATTTGCCTTCCGCTAACATGTCAGGAAGTATGCGGTCTCAACTTTTAAGCAGAATGATTGCGAAAAATAAGTGGGGCATAGACATTAATAAAGATTATGACTGGGATAAGATTTTTTCTATTGCACATGATGATATTGACGCGGATACTTCTTTAGGGAAAATGCAACTTGCATTATTAGACGTTTACAAAGGTATGTTAAACGCAGATTATATTGCGCCGTCCAACGAAACTGTTGCTAACCTCATTAAGCTTAAGAATCAAGCATTGGCTGATGAAGAACGTAAAGTAGCAGAAGATGTAAACGCCGGTAAATACGCTGGAAGAGGTAGGATTAATTACGCAAAAGAAGCAGCAAAACGTTTAGCCACACAAGGCGGTAATGTAATCGATAATCTTGTGGAATATGCTCTTACACAAGATAAAATGTATACTGGTGAAAACGGAAAAATGTTCGGTGTGTTGCGCGCAATGGGGATTAACAACATAATTGGTAATCCTGACTTATCAAAGTACTTTAGTGACACACCGTTTGATGTTGGCAAATATAGACAAGAACAGCAAGCTAATCAAACAATAGCAAGAAGCGAAGCAATTAAACGCATCAGTATATTCGATGAAGCACAGAGAACAAACGCAATCAATAATCTTTCTTTTTCTCCGAGCATGTTAATGCGTCTTGCAAAAGATCCGCTTGCATGGGCGCAAAATTATTTAGCTAATGATTGGTCTACTAAAGAGGAACCGAACTTTGGCATGAAGCTTGGTACCGCCACGCATGAAGCAATTGAACATTATATGCGAATTCGCATGAACAATAAAAATCAGCCGCTTGGAGAAGAAGGAACAAAAAAGGCAATTGATGATACAATAACAAGATTTAACGATGCTTTATTTAATGGGTATAATGATGATGTGTCTGGAAAACGCGTAGAAGGTCTTTTGAATAAAACTGAGCGTAAGCAGATAGGAAAAGGCACGTATAATGTGAATTATCAAAGATTGATGACATATTATAAGAACACTCTTTCCAAGCTGTTTCCTGAAGATGAGTATGAAGTTGTTGGCATTGAAGGTCTTTTACAACCGGATTATGGTAACCAAATCGGAAAAGATGAAAAAATAAAAGCATCGCAGCATAGTGCATTTGACTTGCTTTATAAAAACAAAAAAACAGGCAATTATACAATGGCTGATATTAAAACATTGTCCAGCCCTATGAACGCACAAGAGCAAGCATTGTACGAAATGCAGCAATTAATTTATGCTTCTGCAATGCAAGATTATATCAAAAATGTTCTTGGAGACGAAAAAGGTGTGTTAGAGCGTGCTGGATATATACAGCCTTTACAGGGAACATTCAAAGAAATAGATGTTTCTCCCGATAAAGTGTCAACCGGCATGGAAAAAGTTAGATTTGCTGTTTCAATGATTCAAGATCTTGCAAAAACAGGGTTTGATGACAACACGTTTATTGGTTTGGCGCAACAACTCAATACGATTTTTGGATCTGATCAGTTCAATAAAATAGTAGACAATTATAAAGAAGCAGCAAAAGTAGAAGCAACACAAAACGCGCATATTCAGGAACAGCTTTCGCAAAACAATGGCACCGGTGTTGCTGGCGCTTTAATTATGCACGACAAATATAATCAAGCAATACAAAAGCTTGAAGGCATCGATAAATTCATTTACGCTCAGGAGCGATCTGTTTATCCTGGCGATGGTATGAGCTTCAATTCATGGCAAAGCCAGTATTCACAGCTTGCTATGCAAAGAGGCCAAGTTGCCCAACTTCGTAATAATGGGATGAACATTGAAGCAGACGATCTTGAACATCGTATTGAATCCAGCACGCAACGGCTGGATGCGTTATTACCGGACGCTGCTGTACATAATCTTCAAGAAGCGCTCGATTTGATAAAAAGCATTAATAAGGAAGAGATATCCACAAAGGGAGCAAATGCACGAGTTGAACAGTATGCGCAAATGAAGGATGAAATCGAAAGCGCTTCTGATGCATATACCGTTTTGCTTGACAAAATAGATCAAAATAATAAAAAGATCCGTGAAACGAAAGCTGCTTATAGAGGAGAAAGAGACAACACAAAGCGCGATGATCTAAAAAATAACGTCGATGAATTGCAAGAAAAGAACAAACAATATAGGCAACAAGTGCGACAAGCGAATGACTTACAGAAACAACTTGCGGATCAAAGTGAAATATATAGACAAAAAACTGAAAGCGACGTCTGGAAAGAACTGAATGATTCTAAGAACGCTTTCCACGATATGGCCACTGGCAAAAAACCTGTTAGTGGAACATCTATTTTAGAAGATGTAACGGCGTATCAAAATGCCATTTCACAAAAAATAGCGGACGCAAAATTATATGCAAAAAACGGAATTTTAGATAAATCATCTCCTGAATTTATTAAATATCTCGCTTCGCTTAATGGATATAGGACTGGCGCAAAAACCACTTATATGCCGCATTTAATTGACTCTTCTCTTGATAGTTTTATGTCTGAACGCAGTAATATTGCTGGCAACATTACCGGAATGCAACTTACGGATGAAGAGAAAATAGACGATATAGTACGCGCTAAGACACTGCAGATAGAAGAAGAGAAACGTAAGATCGCTAAACGTTTCAAAGGCGCTAAATTAAGCGACGAACAGAAGTTAAGACTTCAAGAGTTAAATGATTATTACAATAAATACGATGAAACAGAATATAGAAAGCAACTCTCTAAGTCTATGAAGATGCAACGCGAGATGAATCTTAATCGTCAGTCTCGTCAAACCGATCAAATGATTTCTCAGCTGGATCGGATTAAGATGGGCCGTGCTGGATATTACAGTAATTCTATTGCTGGCAGAGCCGCCAGACAGGTACAGCAGGAACTTTGGCAACGGCGATCTATGCAGGATCAGTATCAGACTCAGCTTGAACAGTGGAAGATTGAACAAAAAAAGTATACTGACGGTAATGGAAACGTTACAAATCAGGAACAGTATGATAATGCCGCTCAGCATATAGGAAAACTAAACGCAGCGATTGAACAAAATAAAGCTGCGATGGCGAGCCTGAACGGCGTTGGCGGTACAACGGCCGCTGTTTTTGGTCAGATCGGACAGGCTGTTGATGGTTTATTGATGCGTCTCGGACGGCAGATGTTCCAGAAAGCCATGGCTGAAACCAAGCGATTCATACAGGAATTTGATTCTTCTATGAATGAGATCCAGGCGATTACGCTTAAATCGGATACGCAGATGCAGCCAATTCGCAACCAGACAATTCAGAAAGCGATTGGAATGCGTACTTCTGTTTCCAACGTGGCAAACACGGAAGCGGCGCTCTATCGTCAAGGCTTGTCTGACCAGGAAGTTTCTTCCCGTACGGACGCTATCATCAAGTTTGCTACCGTTACAAAGCTGAACGTTACAGAAGCTACGAAGATTATTACTACGGCTCTTCAGAACGATCTGGTTGCTTCGGCCGAACAGGCTATGGACGCTCTGGTTGCTCTGGGTGACAGTGCCGCTACTACCGCCGCGGAAATCGGTAAAGGTATGCAGAAGGCCGCCGCGTCTGCTAAGGTTGCGGGTGTTTCCTATGCGGAATTAACATCCTTGTTGACGCTGGGTACAAGCGATACGCAGCTGAGTGGTACGCAGGTTGGTACTGCTTTGCAGACCGTGTTTACGCGGATGCGCAGAATCAGCATGAGCGGGTTTGCATCTGACCAGAATGGTGACAAGACAACGGCCAGCGATGCAGAAGCTGCGTTGCAAACTATTGGCGTGGATCTGTATTCAGATAAAGGCCAGGGAAGAATGCGTGGGGCGTATGAGATTCTTCGCGACATTGCCAAGGTGTGGGAACACTTAAGCGATGTGCAGAAGAGCCTTGTTACAAACGCCATGGCCGGCACCAGGCAGACAAACATTTTCAGCACGTTGATGGAAGGCATGTCTGAAAACGGCGGGGAACGCATGGATGAGTATCTTGGGCTTGCTGACGGAAGTCAGGGCATTACGCAGTCCAAGTACGAAATTGCCATGAAGAGTCTGTCCGCATCCATGGATGAATTTAAGAGTTCCTTTGATTCTATGGTTGAATCACTGGTAAGTAATGGCACGATTACAGGTGTTATCGATGGTTTAAGCGGTATTTTCCAGCAGATTTCCGGTATTGCGTCAACAGACAGCGGACGTATTGGTGTTGTGTTTTCCGCAATCGCTGCGGGTATCACAGCGATCGGTGTTGCTGCAGCTACGGCAAAGTTTGGGCTTGGGCCAATTTCAACTATCCTTGGTCTTATTGCTGGGCTTGCTGTTGGCGGTGGTTTAATGGGGATAACAAGTTTGTTCTCTATGCCATCTCAGGCTGAGAAAGCTGCGGCACAACGTGAAAAAGACTATCAGGATGTACAGGATAAAAAAGAAGTTCGTGATTCTGCTCAGACGGTTCGTCAGGATGCTATTGATAACGTGAGAAAACTTGGTAAGGCATATGATGAATTGAAAGACAGCCAGGATAACCTTGCTAAATCTGACGCCGCGTCTAAATTGACAACAGGCTTATATGAATTAAAGGACGCCTTCCCAGAATTAAGTAAGGAAATTCTGGGAGCAATTCAGACATTATCAAACTGGGAAAAAGCTGTAGATAGCGCGGATGAAAAAGGGAAAGAGTATTTAAAGAAGAATGCCGAGCAACACATAGCTGATGTTTATGAGAATCAGATGAAGAATGCTCAAGCTGAATACGAAGCAACGTTAAATAGTCAAACGTTTACACAAGAACGAATTAGCGGTTTAAAAGAAAGTCTGGATGTTGGATTAAGGGATGCAGCTTCTGCAGGTCAATTTACTGGGGATATTTTCGCCGAGTATGCGAAAGGAAACGTTCATACTCCGTGGTATAACAATGCTAAGAAAGCGCTAAATGACGCAAGGATTAAGGCAAATGGTTTTGGCATCAATAAAATAGAACGTACGCTAAAAGGTTATAATGATTATGCGTCAGCTGTGGAGTCGTATCACAAAAATAATGACGAAAAAACCGTAACTGATAACGACATTTCTGCATTAGACACAGAAATTGCCGATTTAAATTCGCAATTAGAAAATGCAAACAAGAATTTAGATAATGCAAAATCAAAACTTACGTTCGATGAAACGAGCGAGGGAAAGTCGTATAAGGATAAAATTACACAGGCGAAATCAAATTTAGATAACGCGGAAACCATAAAATTACGCAGTAACGGCTATGTTACAGACGAAATGCTTAAAGAAGCGCTGGCTGGAGCTGAGAGCGAATATGAAGAAGCGAAGGCTCACTGGGAAAAGGTAAATAGTGGTAGAGATGAAGAATATGAAAAAGCAAAGACTGCTGTCGAAACAATAAAGACACAGTTAACTGAAAAGATATTGCAAAGAGATAAATTAGCAAAACAGTCGGCATCATTAGGTGAAATCGCGTCTGGTTATGAATCTATAATGGCTGGATATCCTGAAGAAGATCAGAAGGACGCTATCGTGGCGGCTGGTTTAAAATCAAATTACGTCAATGCAATCAACGAATTTGACAACGCAAAAGAAGACGAAAATGAAAGAATTAAAGATTTCTTAGTTGGCTCATACGCTAATAACGGTGAGTTTAAAGACTTTGTTGATTCTCGCTTCTCTACAAATGAGACTGCTTTATCTTTAAGAGCCGGCCATGATGTTGACTCTGCAGCATCTGCAGAACTAATGAAAGAAATTGCAGGTATGCTTTCAGACAAAGGAGTGGTAGAGCAATTTCAAGGCGAGATGGAACAGATCAACAAGTCTTTTGCGGAAGACCAGATTAAAGAATATATCAATGGTTTTACAACAAAACAATACGGCGAAGAGTTCATGACAACGCTTCTTGAAAACATGTTTAAATCTGAAGCTTATGATGAAAAAGGAAACTTCAAAGATACGTTTACAGACGGCGAAGGACATTTAAAAACAGAAAAAGTTGCCGATTGGGTTCTTGACAAATTTAACAAATATAGAGGCGCAAAAGACCCGACAGCCGCGCTTGTTCAAGCCAATAAAAAACATGCCAAATATCCATATTATTATAATGGTGAAGGCTTTATGGATTATGAAAGCGCCAGGGATTGGATCATAACTCACGGCGGCTCAATGACGGATTTAACAGACAAGGCTGGTAATAAACTTTATCAATCAGCAGGAAGCAACATTAACGCATTGATTCAAAAAGCAAATGAGAGCAACGCGAACATCATGCTGCAGAACTTCCTGAATGGGAAAGAATATAAATTTAAAGATGCAAACGGAAAAGAAGAAAAAGTAAAGATTGGCGGCTTAGATAGTTATAAAACCATTCAGGGATTGGAAGACGCGTATGACAAATATGGTCTTAACGGTGAAATTTCAACGCTTCTTGCCCAGAATCCTACAATGCTTGGATTGTACTCCATGGCGAAAAACGCAAAACCAGAAGATCAAACTGCTGCATATCAGAGATTTAAAGAAGCTGCTAAGAAAATGAAGGTTGGCCAGGTAAGTGGCAGCGCCATTTACGATGCTGTTATGGAAGGGTTGCAAACTGGAAGTCTTAATGTTACTAATCTTAGAACGGACGGCACATATACTGATGTATATGCTGCGTTTAAGAATTTTGCCGGCGAAGCTGCAGATGAATATCTGAACGCGCTTGAAAGCGGAACAATGGACGGCATGGATGAAAACATCAAGAAAGCAGTAGATAGAAATGTTGCCGCGAACCGGATCAAAGAAAAAATGCAGTTTATTCCTGGATATGGTACGTTCAGCCAGAATGCTTTAACTGAAATGTACGGCACAGATACTGAGAGATTCTCCTTGCGGAAACAGCAAGTTTCGAGTGCGGCCGATTTAGACAGCTATAACGCTGCTGTGCAGCGCTATCGCGACCATAATGCAAAGGAAGCTGACTTTGCGATAATTGCTGGCAGAAGCATGTACAGTGAAGCACAATTGAGAAATCAGTATAAATCAAAAGCAATGGATGCCGACTTGCAACGTGAAGTAGATATGTATTACGCCGACAAGGTTGCAGAAGCTAATAATACCATTGAGGCTATGAGAAATGGCGATGCGGATAAAGACACTATAGCAGCTTCAATCTCTAATTATATGCGACAAGGATATTCATTTGATATAAAAACTGGCAGGTTTACCGGATATAAACCGCGAAGCGAAGAAAAAGAAACTTTTGCGTCACGCAGAGATTCTTACAACAGACAGGCAGACGAGAGTAATCTTGCACCGTTGTGGAATGCTCTTTCGGACAATATGGACTGGTCAGACACTGGTATTACAAGTCGTCTCAATGAAAGAGGTTATACCGATCAAGACAAGATTAACAAACTTCTTGAGGATTCCACTTTCCGTAATGCGTTGAACCTTGGTTTGGGTGAGAACTCTACATACATGCAGAATTTAGCCAAGAGAAGATCTACCGGAAAGGCTGGCACTTTTGATGAAAACTATGGTGAATGGATGAAGCTGATTTTCGGAAACGATTACAATAATAAAGATACAGGTATTACTTCTGGGAAATTCGTCATTAGCCAAAATATGAAAGATAAATACAATGAGCTTGTTCAAAATAACGAAGCAGCGTTGGATGAATTATTCTCTGCAATGGCCGGCGGTGATATCTTTAGAGAAATACTGGCCGGAGGCGAAGGAGACCTCAATAGCGCAATTCAGCAGTATACAGATCAGAAATACGCCGATCGTTTCAAAAACGTGAAGAACGGCCAGCAGCTTGCTCAGGATGTAACCACGTTTAAAACTGGAACGGCTACCGCTCAGGCTCAAACGGCAGAACAATATATGAACACGGTTCGTGCACAGCAACAGGCGCAGTGGGCAATCGATGCTATTAGTACAGATTCTGCAAATAATACAGCTGAAAATAGATCGATGATCGCATCGCTGCTTGGGTTAGGTGACGCTGACGTTAAAGACATGATAGATAAAGGAAAAACCGGCACCGACGAAATAAAAAATAGGATTAAGGACAGAGTAAAAGAGACACAAGACGATCTTTTAAAAATGTTTAATGGGTTCTTTGATGATCTCGATATGAATAATACAGATTGGGACGAAATTAAGACACGAGTTAACGGTATGGATGCAGGACCGCTTAAAGATATGTTTGATGCAATTTTCGCAGCATACGATTTAGCGGGCCAAGTTGGAACAAATGGAGATGTCAATGGTAGGAATGTGAAAAATCTTGGAGACTTGTTTGATCAGGCAAAAACTGGCTTTGCGGATCGAGCTCAGGCGTACAAAGGGTACACTAACCTTCATAAAGCTTTGAGTAAAGGGGAAGGCAACGCATTTGATGATTGGTTGAATGAGGATCCTAAAGATAGACAATCATTCGAAGAATTGTTAAATGGGATAGACAAAGATTTTGACTGGTCTTCCTTTATGAGCAAAAATTCTGGCGCTGCTTTAATATTAAAGATGCTTAGTGATGGAAAAATGACGTCTGCAAATGCGGATCTTGCCTTAACGTATAGCCAGTTTAATGGCCAACAAACATCGGCTTACACGGATACGATGCTAACAACATTGTTTGGCGGTGGCTTTGGTAAGGATCTGTTTAACAATGGTGAAATTGACACATCTAAATTGAGTGACTTATCAACGCTTCTTGAAACTATTCAAGGAGATGAGGCTGGAGCGGCAGCACTTGATGAACTTACAAGCAGATTTGAAAGCCTTCAAAACGCTATTAATGCTCTGAACCTTGGCAACCTTAAAGACGCGGAAAAATACTTGCAAGAGTTCAATGAACAAATAAAGAAAAACCGCGCCGACGATTACGCGAAGTATGGAGATTACGCAGAAGATGTTGCAAATGCTATGGATTTATTTAGCAAAAACACAAAGAAAGCTGCGGCGGCTCAAAAGAGTTTTAATCAAACTCTTAGTCAAGTTTCCAAGAATCAATATGCGAGAAATCAATGGAAAAAAGGTAAACGTGATAAAGATACGATTTCCCAAATCGCTCAAATGACAGGCATGTCTGAAGAAGATATAAAAAAGAAAAGTAACAAAGGAATTGTAGACAGGCTGTTAAAACAATCTGAAGAACAAGATAAGAAATCGATCGAAGCGTGGGCAAACGGCATGTCAGAAGATTTGTCCCAGGCGTTAAACGAAAAAGTTAAAGATGGCGCACTTACGCTCGATGATGGGTTTAGGGTTGATGTAAATGGCGGATCTGTAAATGTTGATTTTAGCGATGTTGATTCAAAACTCGGCAGCGTTATTACTAAGGAGCAGAGAGACATTATTCAACAGCTCCAAGCTGCAGGTGTTAAAGCTCACTTTGAGATTACCGGCGAAGGTGATAATATTACAGCAAAGATCGTTATTGACTCCATGGGTTCCGGAACGAAGAGTTCTGGCGGTGGTGGAGGTGGTGGAGGAGGAAAGAAGTCCAAAGCCGATAAGTTGCTTGAAAAGCAAAAGCAAAGCACCTCCATTAACGACCATGAGATCAAGATGGTTCAGGCTCAGGAAGATTACTATGAAGGCCGCAGCGAATTAGGCTATTATGGCGAGACTTTACAAGCTGAACAAACGATCAGAAGACGCTATGGGAGAAGACTGGAGAAGCAGAATAAAGAGCTGCATAATCAGCTGAAACACACCAAACGCGGAACAGAAGAATGGTACAAGCTCCGTGACGCCATCATGGCTAACGAAGAAGCTCAGAAGGAAAACACCAACGCAATTGATGAAAACACCAGAAAGATCAAAGAGAATCAATCCGCTATCCGTCAACTGAGAATGGATCTGGAAGATACGGTAAGAACAGAAATTGAAACCAGAATCCAGCAAAAGCGTGATATGCTGGAAGGCCGCGCGTCTATGGAACAGACCATTCTCGGCATCATCCAAGAACGCTATCGGAAAGAATGGGATCTGATCAAACGTGATATCGACAAGAAAAAAGAAGCGCTGGAAGAAGAAAAGAAGCTGATCGACGAACGTCTGCAGGCCAGAAAAGACGCCGCGGATAAAGCTTCCAAGTTTGAAGAGCTTGCCGAGCTTCAGAACCAGCTTGCGATGATTTCCATGGACAGCACACGCACGAAGGACGCTGCCGACCTGAGGAAGCGTATTGCGGATCTGCAGGGTGATATTGCCTGGGGAACCGCGGAAGACGAAGCAAACAATCAGAAGGAAGCTTTAGACGACAGAATTCAGGCTTACGATGAATTTGAACAGCGCGGTGATGAGGCGTTGGAGAAGTATCTGGAAGATGCCAACAACTTTGCCGGTGAAGTAAACAAAGTGTTGAAGATGAGCCAAAAAGACCTGATCAAATGGCTGGAGAAAAATGACGATGAATACAAAAACAGTCTGAATAACACAAAGAAGAGTATTGTTGAAGGCTGGACAGACCTGTATAAGCAAATGAAAGGAATTACGGATACCTACTGGAAAGAGATTAACAAGGTTCTTGGCAGCAAAAAGAGTTACATTAATTATATGAAAGATAGCTCCGAATATAAGAATGCTTCCAAGACTGAGAGGGAAGAAATGGTGTATCAGTGGGGTTTACAGTATGATAACTACACAGCCGCCTTAAAGACTGGATCCAAGTATTCTCATAGTGATGATTGGGCGAATGACGAAGGGAAAAAAGATGATAAGAAAGGCGGAAGCGGCAGCGGTGGAGGAGGAGACCTGGCTGAATCCAGAGCTGAAAATAACGGCAAACCGCTGCATGGCTATAAGGTAACATATGAAAGAGTTTACTCTAATGGGAAAAAAGATAAAAATGGAAACTATGAGATAACTGGAACAGAAAACCGTAAAAAAGTTTTTTCGTTAAAAGAAAATCCAGGAAAAAGCTGGAAAGAAGTAAAAGAAATGGCAAACAACTATAAGAAACAACTTTTGAAGAATGCCATAAAAGGCACAAAATGGAATAGAAATATAACAGTATCCGCCTATGAAAAAGGCGGCCTTGTTGATTATACTGGCCCCGCTTGGGTTGACGGTACACCTACAAAGCCTGAAGCTTTCCTGAGTGCCATTGATACGAAGAATATCCGTGATTTACTGGACGCTTTCAACTACATTAAGTCTCCGCGCATGACCTACTATGATATGATGAAGAACATGGGGAACACCAATAATTCCATTGGCGAAGTATCTGTTACGATCAATGGCGCAACGTTTGAAGATGACGCGGATTATGAAAAGATTGCTCAGCGCGTAGGGGAGGAATTTGCCAAAGAGCTTCAGCGGCAAGGCTTCTCTACGGCGAGATACAATTTCTAATTTATTTAACTTGTTTTACGGGAGGGAGGGATTATCCTCCCTCCCTATCTCTGCATAGAAAGAGAGGTGATGCGTATGCAGGGTGGATTTTCTTTTTGCGGTGTTGATATCATGAAGCTCGGTTTGGAGTACGCGCCGGAGTATTCCAATACCTATGTATATAGCGGCGCAACGAAAAACATCGAGGAACAGAAGGTTGACGCTCACGATGGCGGCTATTTCTATGGTGTTTCCACGCCGCCAAAGGATTTCACGCTTCGGTGCTATTTTGAAGACAAAGACATTCGGGATGGAATCTTCAGCAAAGTGGCTGCTGTATTCCGAATCGGCAGAACGGGGAAGCTGGTGTTCCAGAAACGGCCATGGTGCTGGTACACGGCAACTGTGATCGGGTTGGAAAACAACCAGCTGGTAAACTTCAAAAATGGTTTTGTTACCATCAAACTGCGGGCGTATTACCCGTATGCGCGATGTGATCAGCTGACCATTGATCAGTATGATTTGAATCAGTATGACATTCTTCGCAATTCTGCTATTTTGACCAGTACAGAAAAACTGCCGTCTATGGATTTGATTGCAGACGGAGAGACGCTGGATCATGTAATTGATTTTAAGCTGTACAATCCAGGTACAGAACCAGCGTGCGTTGCCATTGAAATCGCCGGAGACGCGGTGGACGGTATCAGCATTAAGAACAGGACAACGGATCAGACCGTATCTTTTGTTGCACTCAGCAACGCTTCAACCGGTGGGCGATACGTAGTGATGGACAGCATGAATGGAAAAACCGTGTTAACAGACGGCAACACGTCCCAGCTGGCGTTCCTCTATCACGATGCCGGCTTTTTAAATCTTGCTCCTGCGTATCCGATTCTGCGGAACATCGCCGCAACATGGGAAGACAACGCAACCACCGTTAATGTGATCGACACGATAGAAGAAGACGTTGTTGGAAAATACATTTATTTACAGGGTGATTGGCACAAAATCCTGACCATGGAGGATGAGCATACATTGACCTTGGCGTCTACACCCGGCGAAGCTGGATTTGAGACGACGGAAATTGTGACCATGAACGAACTGACAATTGTACCGAAAGGGAACTTTTCCTTAACGAAATTAAACTTCCGGTATTTACCTACTTTTTCTTAAAGGTTGTGAAGGAATATGATAACAAAATCAAGAAACTTGGTTCTCGATGTTTTTAACTATAATAATCAGAAGCTTTGCACGCTGTATGACAATTCTTCTGATTTATCGGGCCAAGCTTATGACGTGTTCGTTGAGACCGACAGAAATGGTTGGCGCGAACTGTCTTTTAATATTCCTTCCACAATAAACACGCCGGAAGGAATTGAACCAAACTACCGGCTGGATTACATTCAGCCTGACTATAGAATTCGCCTGATTGATGATGATGGTGTTGACTGGTTTTTAATCACAGAACCAAGTTACTCCCATCATGGCAGCAAGAAGGACGTGGACATTAAAGCCGGGCACATTGCACAGCTTTTAAAAACAAAGAATCTGGGCCTTGTGTTTTCCGATACAGAAGGAAATAATGTTGGCACGGCAGAAGAATTGCTGACAACCATTCTGAACGGCACAGATTGGAATGTAGGATCCGTTGCGGTTTTCAAAGAAAAAGATGGATCCGTTAAGAAGCGCAGTTTGAAAGCGAATGCGAAAACAGGCGCTTTCAAGCTGATCTCCAACATGTGCGATCTATTTGAAGCAAAGCCCATCTATCATGGTGACACCAGAACGGTGGACATTGTGCCGCTGAATCCCTTTACAGTGTCCGATGAATCCGGCCTTCCGGATGTAACGGAAGCTGACCGGGTTGTGGAGCTTGCGTATTCCAAGAACCTGAGCAATGTAACCAGAGCCATGAATACAGAAAACATGGTGACGAAACTGTATGCTTATGGCTCATACGGCGATCAGACAAACGGTTATTGCGGCATTGATGAGTGTACACATATTGAGCATGTGTTTGAATTAAGTGAAGCGTTGAGTGCAAATGAAACATATTGCTTTACCGTAACCGATGAAAGTGGAACGGAATTGCGCAGGAGTTTTACTGTAGATCGGAACATCCCAGCCGGCTCAAAAGTAATTCTCTCAATGCTGGATCCTACCTCCATGAGCTATGTGTGGATTGAAGCGCCGGATGACACGACGTTTGGCGATGTGTTGAATGATTACTGGAATGATGTTTCTGAAAACGTAAAAACTTTGCTGCAGCAGAAATGCAACACTCACGGCCATGCGTATCTTGTTCAGCAAGGATTGCTCGGAACAGAACTTCCTTATTCCTCTTACAAAGAGAGCACGGTGAAAAACTGGTTTTCCTACCTGGTGGATTTTACGTACTATCAGGAAGTAAACCTGCTGACAGACGATGGCCTTCAGAAGCTGGCCGGGTTTCAGCGTTTTGCCGCGGCGTTTTATAATATCGTATATCAGAGTGCAACCCAGTACAATGAAGACAGGATGGATCTAAGCCAGACGATCGGCGATATTGATTTTTGCCGTCTGAATGTCTCCACAGCTTCCAGGCTCACTGGCGGCGATTTGCGGCTGACGCTGGATATGAATACGGAATTTGGAGACGGCATTCTGTACCGCTCTGATTATGACGTAGACAAAAAGAAGCACTTCCTTTGGACGCCTACAGCGGAAATCAAAGAAAATGGTGATCCAAAGACCGCTGGTGCTTCCATGCTTTTTGTAATCTACAAAGCTACTGTTGATGGAAAAACTGTTACGAGATGGGAGAAGGGTTATCTGAAGGCAATGAATAAAACAGAAAACCCGAATCTGTTAACTTTCCATATGAAACCCAGCGCAGCGCTGGTGAACGCCTGGAACAGCGGCGATGCTGACGTGAACTACTTCCTGTTCGGCAGCAACAATATCAACGGTCTTCTTGGCGCACTGGAAATTCAGAATGAAAGCAACATAACAGCTATCAACAACAAAACAAAAGTTGTGACCGTGGAACATCCATTAGCTTTCGGCACGAAGGTTCCCGTTTATTCTGATGCCGGACCCGGAGAAGAGCTTGCGCCAACGCCTAAATGGTTTAAGGATAATGGGTACGCCTGGTTCTGGCGGTATGATGAAACTGGTGAAAATGCTTCCAAGTTATTCTTCTGTTACTATAAACATTTTTCTTCGACGTATGATAAAGCGTATCAACCCGTTATCTATAAGCGGTCAACACCAACAGACGAAGAACGGCAGGAAGCGTTGAGCGAATCGCGCGCAGTGAATCCATACTGGTTTGACTGGGATGCTTCTGTTCTGTATCGCTGGAGCGATAGCAAATGGAATAAGCTTTCAAGTGCACAGGAACAGAAAGTGGTGGAAATGTTCGGTGCGGTATATGCTGCAGGCCAGAAATTTGATAAGCTGTTTAAAGGCGAGCGTGAGTATTATACCTATACCGTAGGATCTACAGCTCTGCAAGCCGGGAACTATGTAATGCGTAATCCGTACGGCGATCGGTTTGTGTTTTCCACAGATGACGCACTGTATTCTGGCGATAAGCTGGTTTACAATGCAAAGAACGCCTGGATTGAACAGATAATGAATGGAAAGATGACTCCTGTTTCTGACAGCCTTACCATGGAAGCTGGCACAATAAAGAAGAACGGCAAGCTTGTTGACGATACAACAAAGTGCAGAAGCGAAAACTATATTACGGTTACGCCCGGTCAGGTTTATTCTTTTTCCGGTTTAGGTGCAGCTTATCCGCTGCGCGTCTATAAGTATAACAAAGACGGAGATACATACACGCTACTGGAAGTGGAAGAAGGATTATCCGGTTATGACGGAACATTTACGGCGAGCGTATCGGAAATCTCTACACCTGTGAACAGAATCAAGCTTGGCTGCGATTTGTCTTATCAGATTTTCAATAAGAAAACAAGCTTTCAGATTCTTAAAGGTTCCAAAGAAATCATTGAATGCAAGGTTTACAGGCCGGATCAATTTACATATCATAAGAGCAATATTTTTAGCAGGACGCTTGAATCAGGATATATCAATATAACAGATGGATCTTTGATGGACGGCGATCACACATGCAGAAGTGCAAGTTATATAAGAGTGTATCCGAGCACAAAGTACGTAATCACCAATAACAGTTTTACAGAAGATAATAAGACTTATAATCTTGGTTTGAGAATCCACTATTATGATTACGAGAAAAATTGGCTTGGTAAATCTGGCATTAGAAAAGGCGAGGGTGTTACGTTTACAACGCCAGCAAAAACGTATTACATCAAAGTGGTTTCCACAGATGGTCAAACACAATCTGATTTTTGTACGCCTGCATACAACATTGGTACTTCAACCTGGTTGGCAAAGTTTAGATCTTTGGAGACAGATTTGCGTATTCGTGCTGAAGGTTTTTCAACAGACAGAATCATCGATGATGAATTGTATACCGACTTAACGCCATGCAGAGGCAGCGGAGAAATCCGCGGCATTCAGTACCAAACGCAGAAGTTTAAAGATTTAACCAATCAAACGTTTCTTGTCAGCTACAAAGATGTGAAAGCCGCGCAGGATACGTTAGACAGTTTGCAGTTATCTTTGGTGACTGGCCTTGGAGACATGTACCGTGAAGGATACTGGCAGAAAAACGATTACGTAGACGGCGACGAAGATAAGCTGTATGAGGATGCGTTGGAATCTTTAAAGAAGATAGCGCGGCCGAAAGCTACATACAACATTACTTATCTGGATCTGTATGGAACAGATACCGATCCTGAATACGGTGCATCTGGTGTAACAACGAAAGCTTTATGGCCAGACTTGTCCATTAATTCAGCTGTTCATTTGGTTGACCCGGAAATTGCCGTGAACTGCTGGGCGTACATGGATAAAATCAAGAAGTGTTATGATCAGCCCTGGAAAACAAGCATTGACATTAACACGGAATTGACAACCATAGCTCAACATTCATTCGCTGACGTAATGTCCAACATTGCCGATGTAGCAAGCGCGGTAAAAAGCAAGGAAGCCATGATTGACCGTGCGGCGTCTTTTACAAAGACAGGAACGCTGGCAGGTTCCAATCTGGAAGGCGTGATTGATGCTACTAAGCTGCAGATTACAGGCGGCGCTTCCATGTGGAAAACTAATGAAAACGGCAACATGATCTTTGAATCAGTAGACGGCAACTCAGCTATGACGCTGACGGGTGCCGGGTTTGCTATTGCCAACAGCAAAGACCGGTACGGCAACTGGAACTGGCGAACGCTGGGGGACGGCAACGGGCTGGTTGCAGACGAGGTGACAACGGGGAAACTGAGAGCCGGCGTTGTTGTTTCCGCACTTGAAAACAACTATATTCAAATCACGGACGATTCCTTTGTGATCAAAAGTGAAGGGTCTTTTGTTGTAGACAGCCCGAACTTCTCTATTGACGAAAACGGCAACGTTTCTATTGAGCGTGCTGTTATGTCTGAGGCCAGTATAGACGGCGAATTTACGGTAAATGGATATCCTGTGCTTTCAAATTATGATATATATGTTGGAACGGTTGCACCAGATCCAGATCAGCGACATGAAGGTTTGATTTGGATTCAAACAAGCGATGGTGTTTCAAACGGTTCTACAACGTTTACACAAACAGTATCTACTGCAACAGCTTTTTCAAGTTGGAATACAGCAAAAAGTCTTTCTACTGGTACTGTAATGGCGCGTACGGCAAACGATAAGAATTATACTTATACATTAACGATTCCATATAATGTTTCGGCTGCTGGATGCGCTACAAGAAAATTGACAGCCCGCATTAATTCCAATGAAGGCAGTTTATATTTCGCTAATGGTAAAGCTTTGAGTACAACAAAAGGAAATCAAAAGTTGACATTAAAGTTGACAAGCACTGTTTGTCTGTCTGGGGCAAAACCGACATTGAATATGGAACTGACATCTTCCGCTGCAAAACCGTACGATTACTTTAAAGTAAACGGTAATATTACGTTACAATGTGTTGCCAACAGAGAAACTGGCAGCAACACATGGCATACAGCTACAGTAAAATACTTCTTATAAAGGAGATTATTATGAAACAGATTCAGTTGGTCGAAGCGTATAAAACGCTTAAGAAGATGGCAAATATTCCTATGGACATTACCACATCTTTTAAATTAATGAAACTGAAAAAGCGGCTGGAAGAATACTACCAGTTCGAAGAACAGGAAGAAATGAAGATGTTCAAGGAATTCCATGGAGAATTGATTAACGATGGAAAATCCATGCAGTTTCCAACGCAGGAAGACGCAAACGCGTTCAGCAAGAAATGGCAGGAACTGAAAGATATGGAAGTTGAAATCGAAATTGAACCGATTCCGGTGATGCTTGATCAGGACATCCGATTAACCATCCAGGATATGGAAGCCCTGGATGGGTTTATTCAATTTATCGAATGAAAGGAGGGCGGTGCATATGATTGTGTACCCAGGAGAAACAGAGCGGCACATTTTTCGTGTGCCGTATCCGGCAAACATTCTGAAAAAAGCGTATGCGAGCTATAAACAGCAGGATTATGTGACACTGGAAATCCCTTCAACCGAATTTGAAGACGCTGAAGACGATGAAAATGCCTGTGACGTGATTTTCAATTTGAATCAGGATCAGTCTTTACAACTGAGAAACATATCCTGTTGCAAAGTACAGCTTAACCTAATCACAACGCTGAATGAACGTCTTGTTGGCGAGCCTGTGGATATTCAGGTCGGGCCGCAGTTTCACCGCTCCGTTATTCAGTGAGGCGGTGGAGAGATGGCAAACGAATATGTTTTTGAAGACGAGCATTTTACTCCGAAATTCAGTGCCAGTTTCTTGTATAGAGGCTTAGAAGAAGTATGGGTTGGCGACGGAAACAGCGAAACAAGAGAAGAGGATAACGATAAAGGGTACCTGTATACTAAATACCATGATGGACGCATTGTCCGCGTAGGGAAAGTAGCGCCGGAATTAGACGAAAGCGTTGAGGCTGCCGAAGAGGCGGCCCGAAATGCTGAAAGCAACGCTACACTTGCGGAATCCTACAAATCAGAGGCGGAAAGACAGGCGGAGCTTGCGGAACAAAGCAAAGAAAGCGCGACAGAGCAAGCAAGACAATCAAGACTTCAAGCTAATTCTGCTGCGCTTTCTTCACAAATTGCGTCTTCGATGGAAAACTATGCAACACAAGAGCGGTATAAATCAGAAGGATATGCATGTGGAACAAAAGACGGTGTGGATGTAGATGCGGGAAGCGAATATTACCATAACAATGCGAAGTATTACTATGATATGATTGTTACGCAGGGCGGAGGCGGTGGAATTTCTGTAACCAACTACGATTTATATTCGTATTTTAATTGGGATTCATATTTATTGGAAAATTCTGCGCCAGGACAAATGATCATTTATCTTGTTGGTCCTTTTCTGATTGGGTTTATTGATTTAAAAATGCGCGATGACGTACAAGGGGAAGTGTCAGATACTGTACAATTTTATTCCAACGGAGAGCCTCTATACCATCTTGATGCAACCAGATCTATAACGCTTCCTATTGTTGTATGGACGGATTGGACCGCACGTCAGGAAATTGGCGCTGCGACGTTTTCGTTCAGCTTAGATGGCAGTATTATAGATCTTAGTATTTCCCGTGAAGCACTTCCTGATGGCTATTTAGGCACTGTGTCTGCTTATATTCGCGGCTTTTTTGTTTTGCCTTTAGTTAATAGTTACTAAAAGAAAGAAGGCGAAAAGCGTGATACAGAGAAAATTTACACCTAAATTTAATCCGACAAACATTATCTATAATGGCGTGACGGATATCTGGCTTGGCGATGGTCAGACGGAAACAAGGCCGGATTTCAACGACGTGGGCAAGCTTTATGTGAAATACGGAGAAGGAGCAGATCCTATTTGCTTGGGCCCAGTCTCGTCTTACGCGGTTGCGAAGGATGCCGGTTACACCGGCACGCCAGAAGAATGGCAGGCAATCATTTCAGGAACGGAAAACGCACATTCATACGCTGAAGACGCAGGCGAAAGTGCTGATCTTGCCGAAGCGTGGGCAACAGGCAGCGCTGATAGTTCTCATCCGGCGCATAATAACAGTGCAAAAGATTGGGCTGAAACCGCGCAGGCAAAAGCCGCAGAAGCAGAAACTGCACGAGCTGGAGCTAACACTGAAAGGAATGCTGCCGCACAAGAAGCATCAAATGCAGCAGAATCCGCTTCTACCGCTGAAACACATGCGCTTACGTCTGAAGCTTATGCTGTTGGGACAAAAAATGGAACAGCAATAACTGACCCAGACGATCCGGCATATGGAAATAATGCTAAGTATTATTCCGATCAGCTTTCATTTGCGGCGTCACTTTGGGATCATAGTAGTTTTGTTCAAGAGGAAGCAACATGGTTTCCCGCAGCAGACAATTATATGTCTACGCATAGAGTTTATTGTTGGCGTTTAGGTCCATTTTTGATTCTCTATATTTATCTGACAATGAGCGGTGATATTATTCCGTCTCAATCCAGTAATCTTGGAACGCTTCCAGATAATTATAGACCGAGAACAAGATTTTATGAAAAGTGCATTATAGATTCTGGAAACAACGCTTTTGGAGATGATAATAGCGGATTTTTAAGTTTCGGAATTGATGGCAACGGAGATATGTATTTTCAGAATATGTTTGGTGCAACAGGAACAGTCAGACATGTTATGGTTGTTCCTGTATGTGACTGGGAAGAAACCTAATCGTCAATAAAGGAGAATGAGTATGATTTCTCTTGATGTGTATCTAAACGCCGTGGAGCAAAACAGGGCAAGGGTAAACATGTATGCGCACGGCGGTGATGGAAGCAACGGAAAGTGTGATTGCATCGGTCTGATCATCGGCGCTGTACGATTAACAGGCGCGAAATGGCCATGGAGTCATGGGAGCAATTACGCGGCGAGGAACAGAGTGAACAATCTTCGCCGCGTTTCTTCTGCAAAAGAGTTGCATCTTGGTGAACTTGTTTTTAAAGCAAAAGAGCCGGGGGAGAGTGGATACGATTTACCTTCCACATATAGAAACGACCCGGACAGACGGGACTATTATCACGTAGGCGTGGTTACAAGCGTTTCTCCATTCAGAATTACCCACTGTACATCCGTTGTCGGCGGCATTCAGGTTGACGACAAGCTTGGCAAATGGAATTATGGCGGAGAACTGAACCTTGTGGATTACGCCCAAGGGAACAAAGAAGAGAAAGGAGATACTGTGGCAATGGAAGCGAAGGTGTATTCGGAAAACGGTAAAGCCGTAAACTTTCGGGCTAATCCAGGCTCTACTGGACGAGTTATCGACAGGCTGAACGTTGGAACCGTAGTAAACTATTTAAAAGAATATGACCCTGTGTGGAGCTACATTGAGTACAACGGCACCAAGGGTTACATGATGACACAGTTCCTTGATTTAAACGGAGAACAAAACGGCGAAGTGACGATTACAATGGACCGGGAAACCGCAATGGTCCTGCTTGATTTGATTAGCGCAGCCTTGTAAGGGAGGGCTGCGAAATGGAAGAAGTAATTAAACCTGTGCAAGAATGGCTTGGCGGCAATTGGGGATGGGTACTTGCTGTATTTTGCCTGTTCTTTGAAATCACGCCGATCAAGCTGCATCCAATCAGCTCTCTTGTGAATTGGATCGGAAAAGCAATTACAAAAGATATCGCCGGTAAAATCACTACCTTGCAAGATGAGGTAAAAGACATTCGATTACAAAGAATGGAAGATGAAAAAGACAGAATCCGCTATGAAGTGTTGAGCTTCGCCAACTCGTGCAGAAACCATCAGCGGCATACCCGCGATGAATACATGCACATCATAGCGGTTAATGATAAATATGAAAAGCTGTTAAAAGAAACAGACGATACCAATGGTGTGTTCAAGGAAGAGTATGAATACATTAAAAACCTGTACAAAAAATGCCAGTTAGAGAATGATTTTCTCGTATAACGTAAAGAAAGGGTGGGATGTATGGCAATTTTACAGGGATCCAATAACCCACTCGTAATTCAGTTTGATGCAGATATTTCAAATATCCCAGTCTTGGTGATATCGTTATGGTGCGATAAACTGCGTTACGCGGGGAAAGCTTTAAAAACCTGGACAACGGATGATATTAGTATTAACGGCGATACCGCCGTTTGTCAACTTACTGAAAGTGAGACTGCAAAATTTCCAGATTCAGAATTGATTCTGGAAGCGAAAGGGCTTGATGATCATGCCAATACGATCTTTTGGGACCAGTATCCAATTGATGTAAAGGCAAGACATGATAAAACGATCCGTCTAATGCAAACGGAGGGATAATTATGCCCGAAATCAGATCAATCAAGCAGATTTCACCAGAGAATGTTCACACTATACGTACAGAGACAGAGACTGAAAAACCGATTCGCATACATACAAATGACGTTTTACCAGAACGTGTTATTCCTCGGCCTATTCATGTCATAAGCGTTTCAGATAACGTTGTTCGTCCGATTAAAATCGATACGAGCAGTATTATTTATGATGGAGATTTATATGAAGGACCATATGTGGTTACTCCGAAAGTATCCTCTCAACAATTAGCAACAGCCCATAAGTTGATGGATAAAGATGTAACTGTTCTGGAAATTCCGTACTTTGAAACCAGCAATCAAAACGGTATAACTGTTTACATTGCAGACGAATTATGAAAGGAGAGAGTATTATGCCAAATACATACATTAACAAAGTTATTTATGGCGGCAATACATTAATTGACCTTACAAGCGATACGGCAACAGCAGACAAGGTATTAAGTTCATATACATTTCATGATAAAAGCGGTGCTCCAGTAACCGGTACGTGTGCGTACGATAGCGATACAAGTGATGATACTGCTGTTGTTGCTGAAATTCTTTCTGGAAAAACTGCTCATGCTCGTGGCACGCAGCTGACCGGTACTATGCCGAATCGCGGTGCGGTTACTGGAACTATTTCTGCCGTTGATCAAGAATACACTATTCCAAATGGATATCATGACGGATCTGGTAAAGTTTCAATTGCTACAACAGAGCAGGCAAAGCTCATTGCGAGCAACATTCGCCAAGGCGTGACCATTCTTGGTGTAGAAGGCACCATGAGTGGTGAAGAAGGGGTTAATGCGCAGTCTAAGAATGTTACTCCTACCACATCTCAGCAGACCGTTACGCCCGATACAGGGTACAACTATTTAACTCAGGTTGTGGTTGCTGCAATTCCATATACGGAAAGCGATAACTCTGCGGGAGGCAAAACGGCTACAATTGGTTAAGGTAAGAAGGTGACACTATGGCAGTCAATAAGGTAGTTTTAGGAAATCAAACTATTATGGATATTACAGACACTACAGCAACCGCGGATAAAGTTGTCAGCGGATATACGGCATACGGAGCGAACGGCGTAAAGATGACAGGAACATTGGATTTAAGCGGATTTATGACGAAATCCACATATGATACAGACGACGATGGCATAGTAGATCTGGCTGAAAATGCGCAGAATCTCGGAGGTAATCCACCGTCCTATTATGCTCCAGCGTCAGCTACACCAACAATCGATAGTGCTCTTGATGCTTATAGTACAAATCCTGTTCAAAATGCCGTGATTACACAGACGCTTAATACGGCAATAACAACAATCTATCAAGATTTTGTTGAAAAAACGGGAGATACAATGACGGGATCATTAACAATAAAAAATGCGACGAATGAAAATAAAGGATTAATCTTACAAAACGCATATAATGATTCGCCTTCTCCTGACTACGTTTATTCGACAATACATTCAACGCTTGGCTTCGGAGTGGATACGAGTGAGCCATATGCACATAATATGTTACACTTTAAAATAGGCGATTCAGACGGTGCCGCTGAAGATTATTCGTTTACCCCTATTTCTGAAAAAAGAAGTTCTGGAGCTGTTGCTCATTATACCATTTTAACAACGAAAGAACCGGTTTCAATTTCTCAAGGAGGGACTGGAGCAAAAACAGCGGATGCCGCATGTGCCAATCTGGGTGCACTTCCGCTTACCGGCGGAACGGTGACGGGTTCCATCACCAGCACGCGAAACGGCATCGGATTCTATTCATCTGCTGAATCCGGCGCAACCGGATTTGTCGCAACAAATAGAACAAGCGGACAAAGTGTATCTGTCCAGGTCGGAAGCGGTGGCACGAACAGGGGCTTGTATGATAATACAAACGGCAAATGGATGGTGTACTGCGACAGCAATGACGCGCTGCGCTTTGTCGGGGTGACGGACGCTACCAAAGGGGATCTGGGGATTGACGATCTGGAAGATTCCATCGGCACGCTGAAAACAACCACCAAAACAATATCGTCAGATAGTTCTGTCACATTCACGTTCAATGGTTTCTGTGGCGTGGCGATCCTGATTTCAGGCGCGAACTCAACCCAGAAATGTGTTTTGATTGCTCATTGCACGGCGGCTGGCGCGGTAAGCGTCACGAAAATCGGAACAGCCAGCAATATTACCACATCCACAGCCACGAACAAACTGACGGTTACCAACGCTTACGCCAGCGCCGGTGCTTATGCCAGGGTGATCCGCATCACCTCTTCCGGCACGATGCCCACCTGATGAAAGGAGAATGATCCATGTACTTTGTTTTTGAAATCCAGAAGCTGGACAACGGCTCCTGCACCTGTCTTGTGTACCACGAGGACGGCTGGGACTACTTCCAGGCCGAATCCGTTTACTTTGGCAAGCTGCAATACGCCGCCATCAGCACCATCCCCGTGCATACTGTGATGCTCTGTGACGCGGAAGGCTCCGTGTACAGCGTCAAAACCTACAACCGACAGGCGAAAGCGGAGGAATAATGTGCGTCCAAAGCATATGAAACTGAACACCGCTTGCTACAATAAAAGGAGGAAATTTTATGTATCACATTTTAGAAATCCAGACTTTTGAAAATGGTGCTTCCGTTATCGTTCATGACGCTAATGGCGTAATTCCGCAGACAGCGGACCGGAAAGAAGCGCGAGCCATCTTTCATGAAAAGATGGCGTATGCTGAGCGCAGCACGCTGCCTTGTCACGCGGTCATCGTCATCAACGAAAAAGGCGATGTCTTAGTTCGTGACTATAGTCTGCATGAAGCGGAAAAACCGGAAGACGAAGAATAAGAGGAAAGATAAATGAGATTGGTAAAGACACCGAAAACCGCAGTCCCGTATGTGCAGTACAGCAAAAAAATTACAACAGCAATTTCTTTATTCTGGTGTCTGATCCGTGTTTTTACCGTAATCGCTGTATTCATCAATCCGGACTGCGGGCCAAGTATGAATGCTATTATCCGGGGGATAGACGATATTGAAATGGTGATTGTGATTTCTTACACGGGTAACAGCATTTCTGAAAAGGTGGCAACAAGCTACTTCGCGGCAAAAGCCGCGGAAAGATCGGGCGAAAAACTTGAGGACACGGAATCTACAGGTTAATCGGAGGTGTTTTCTATGACAGATGTTACTCAGATCGTGTTGGCGCTCATTGGTTTATTGAGCACAATTATTACCACGTTTCTTATTCCTCTGCTGAAGAACAAACTGAACGATCAGCAGCAGGCGAAGCTGAACACGGCGATCAAGATCGCTGTCTATGCGGCAGATCAGATCTTCTCGTCTGATGCCGGCAAGGAAAAGAAACAGTGGGTTGTTAAGATGCTGAATGAGCAGGGCTATCATGCCGATCTGGACGTGATTGACGCTCAGATTGAAGCCATGGTGAAAGCTCTTCGCATTGAGATGGGCAAATAAAAAAATGGGTGTCACGTATTCTGTATAGTTTACGTGACACCCGAAACAAAACTTACAAAGGGGGATTGTCTATGATTATCCAAGGATCAAACAATCCGTTAATCATTAAGTTTAACGTCCCCGTAGCAAATTTACCGCAGCTGGTAGTAACTTGCTGGGATAAGATAAAAAATGATGAAGGCCGCTTGCTTAAAACATGGTATAAAGCAGATATGACGATAAATGAAGACATAGCAAGCTGCCCTCTGTATGAAAGTGAGACAGCGGCCTTTCCAAATACTTCTGTTGTAATCGAAGCGAAAGGTCTTGATGAACACGGTGATACTATTTTCTGGGATCAGAGCAGGTTAGTTGTAAAAGGCCGTTTGGACCGAATTGTGAAACTTACGCAATCGGAGGGATGATCTATGGCCGATCTCAACAATCTGGATGTCATCCAGTCTGGTGAAGCGATTCATATCGAAGAGATTGAATCGGGATCTCTGGAGCTTATGGAGGTTGGCGTGGGTCACAGCATCGAATGGTATGAAGGTCCATACATTGTCACACCGTCTTCAGAAGAGCAGACCATCGCAATCTCAGAAAAGCTGTCACTGCGCGATATAACTGTTCAGCCCATTCCGCAGAACTATGGGCGAATCGAGTGGAACGGCAGTACGCTACGGGTTTCATAAGCAAAACAAGGAGGCGTTTTGAATGGCTCAAAACGTAATCATTAATCACGTTACATACGCGGAAGTTCCGTCAGTAACGATCCCCAAGAGTGACGGTGGCAACGCTGAATTTTTTGATGATTCTGATGCAACTGCTCTGGCGGGAGAGGTTCTTTCCGGAAAAACTTATTATCATGGCGGCAAACAAACAGGACAGATGCCCAACAACGGGGAAATGAACGGTGTAATTAATACAAAAATGGGCGTTGTCGATGTTCCTGCCGGTTATACATCAGGCGGCACTGTTGCAATTGCCGCTTCTGAACAAGAAAAGATTATCGCAGCAAACATCAAATCTGGCGTAACCATTCTTGGCGTTGTGGGTTCAGGCATGGTTGTAGACACCACAATTTCTTCTGATGCGGCCGCTGCCGGTACTATACTCAGCGGCAAGAAAGCTTTTGTTAACGGTGTTCTTGTTACTGGCAGTGTAACGCTTCCTACAATCTCTCAGGATAGCACGACAAAGGTGCTTACGATTTTCTGATAGGCGGTGATTTTATGTCGGATATTCAGATTGCCGGAGCGACATATCTTGATGTTCCGTCTATCATTGTTCCAAAGGCTGAAGGTGGATCCGCTGAATATATAGAAAAGGGCGGGCCAGACGATATGATGATCCAGCGTCTGCATGGACGATTGACCAGCATATCTGACGACACACTCGTTACTATGCCGAGTTACGGTCTTGCCTATGCTACATCTTTGACCAGCGTCAATTTTCCTAATCTCGTGACAATTAGCCAATATGGGTTTTTTAATGATTACAATATTGACTTCGGCGACGGGTGGCCTTTCCATTTGGTTAAAACAATTGGCAACTATGCATTCCGTTATTGTTATGGATTAAAAGGCGATATTGTTCTACCAACTACTTGCACGTCCATTGGGCAGTATTCGTTTGCTAACTGTGACGAAATTGAAACGTTCCGTGCGAACGGTGCGATCAGTGCGCTTGGAACATATACATTCAATGGGGCAAGCGGCCATGTCATGACGATGCGGGAGTGCCATCTTCCGCATCTTGGGACAGGTATCGCTCTTAACGTGAACTGGGGTTCTGCAACGGCAGCAAACGCTTGCCAGCACCTTGAGATTTGCGATGTTGGAAATGCGAAATCAATCGCCGCAAATACGTTTGCAAATTGCTACAAATTGCAAACGCTCATACTGCGTCGCACATCCGTCACCACGCTGGCAAATGTATCAGCGTTTCTCAACACGCCGATGCGCGGAAGAGACGGCCTTACAGGAAAAATTTATGTTCCTGAATCGCTTATTGAATCATACAAAGCCGCAAAAACGTGGGTAACATTGTTTGGCTATGGTTTTGTAACCTTCGAGGCGATTGAAGGCAGCGAATGGGAACTGTAAAAAATTAGGGTACTGCATCGCGGTACCCTTTTTTTATCGCGGAACATAGATTTAAATCGGTTCTCCGGTGCAAATCTATATCTCGTCAAGAGGGGTGTTGCGTTGAGCCCTCTTATACATTTTATGCACGCACCATTTTCGCACCATTTTGGTAACAAATTACGGTGAATAATGTGAAGATTTATGCGAAACCACTTTCTAAAAGTTGTTGAAATATCAGGGTTTAACAAGATATAACAACCTATAACAATTCAGAAAATGTATCATGAGATTACTACGCCGAGTTTCATAAGCTTTGATAACCTCCTTATTTTACAAGGGTTTGCGGGTTTTCAGAAAGGTTTCGCACCATTTTCGCACCATTTTTGTTGTTCAGAGTGTACAAAATAGGTGTCAATTTGGTGCTGTTTTTCTACGTCATTTTGTTCAAAAAGCGCGATGGCATTCCGTATAGAATCATCGGTTACGTGAACGTAGCGATCCATAGTTGTCTTAACGCTCGCGTGTCCAAGAAGCTTTTGAAGGGTCTTCGGATTGACGCCTCTTTCAATCGCCCTTGTGGCGAAGGTGTGACGCAAAGCGTGCATGCAGAAGCGCGGAATGTTTGCTTCGTCACACAGCTTGTACAGATGCGTATCGTACGAACTGTTTTTGCTCGGCATGCCTGTACGGAAGTTGACAAAGACCAGATCCCGCATACACATGGTTTTCTTAATCCCGGATCTGCGATCCATATAGGAAAGCTGTTGATCAAGCAGCGGGCTTTCTTTTCTGGAATCCTTTTCCATGTATGCCGCTGCCAGCAGATCGAAGGCTCTGTTTGTCAGCGGAATTGTTCTGTAGCTTTGTTTGGTTTTTGTGGGGCCGGCACGCCATTCCGATGATTTATAGCGGAACTCCAAGGTTTTGTTGACGGTCAGTGTTCGTTTCTCCCAATCGATGCAGTCCCATGTTAAGCCAATCAGTTCGCCTGTCCTCAAACCTGTTTCAAGGATCAGCGCGTATTGGCGATAGTTGTGAGACCGTTTTGCGGCTTCTAAGAATTTGCGCTGTTCATCGAGCGTTAAACAGTGGATGTCATCCAGAGCTTTGATTGGCTTGTTGACGGATACGCCTTTCAATGGAATCTTTGTTACAACATCGTTGTCCATCGCCGCTCTGAAGATTGTGCTGATGGTGATGTAGGTTTGCCGCATGGTGGAGCCTGCGTATTTGTTTTCCATCTTATTCAGAATGGCTTTGCAGTGCATAGGCTTCACATCGCTCATGTTCATGCGGCCAATCAGCGGCTTGATGTTGTTTTCGTAGCGCTCCCGGTAATTACGAAGCGTATTTGGAGCGCGATCCTGCACCAGGTTGTTGATCCAGAATTCAAACCAGGCGTCAACTGTTGTTTTCTTCGGAGGAGGGATCAATTGGATCTGATCTGCATACTGGGATTCAACGAGCCATCTTTTTGCTTCCTGCAGGGTTTTAAAGGTTTTTGAATAGCGCTTTCCGTTCTTGGAAACGAACCTTGCCTGATATGACGAATCTTTTTTCTGTGAAATCCCCTTTCCGCAATTCTTTCCTTTCAGATTTTTACCCATGTGCTATGTCCTTTCCGGACTCAACGCAACGTGGTATATTATACCACAGAGTCCTTTACACGACAAGATTTCCATTGATATATTCTTCGAACGCCTGACGTTTCACCAGCTTTTTCTTTCCAACGAACAATACAAACGGACACGACGGTGCCCGGAGAAGATCGTTCAGCTTATTGATGCCGATGTTGCTGTACTCAGCAGCTTCTTTGATGGTAAGCGTCAGCTTTCTATCGATGGGCAGCGATTGTTCCTGTTCCATTTTGACCTCCTTTGAAAAAAATAAGGGAGACCGTTTTGTGCGGTCTCCCATTTTTATTGCTGTCAGGCGTTTTTGCGTTGTAATACTATTGCTGTTTGCTCGTGATTATTAAGAAGCCCTCGTAGAGAGGGGGTGATAGTATGACGCTGCATGATCGCATAGATCTGGCTCTTACTGTTATCGGTATTATTGTTGACGTTTTGTGAAAATAGTATATAATTATTATATCACGCCGGGATATGATTATTGCCGCTTCCGAAGGGAGGTGGAAATATGAATATCATCACTGATTTAATAATTAGTATTGTATCTAATGTGCTGGTAGAACTCGGCAAGCTTCTTGTCGAACTTATATTCCGTCATCATCCCAGCGGTGGCTAACTCGTAACAACCCAAGTTTTTCGGAATAACGCGGCTCGCGATTACCTTTTAGCACTTCCCATAGTGATAAAACCGGCGTGATATTACGAGGAATGCTTCAATGATTAGCCTGACAGCAACACCCCTGGGCAGTCCAGGGGTGTTTTGCTTTTATGGGAAGGGCGGGGCGGCACTCCCGCATCTCCTAACAATGGGCGATGGCTGCCTGTTCCATCCTCCTTCCCAAGACAATATGCTATTGCGCTCACGATTATTATGCGGTAGAATCATAGCACCACCTGCTCGTAATAACAGGAAGGCTCCCTCATAGAAGGGAGGTGGTGCGTATGACGTTATACGAGATTCTCGATATCACTCTGCGGATCATTTGTAAAGTGATTGAACTGTTGATGCGTAAGCATAAACAGGAAAAGAACTGAACACTTTTTGTAAAGAAATCATAATTACGAGGTTAAGCTTCCATTTGATTAGCCTGGTGGAAGTGCTCCACGACCAAACCGTGGAGCACTTTTCATATTACGCAACAGCATATTGGTTTTTATCATTTATTCCTTGATATTATCAAGAAAAGAAATTGGTATATGAAGTAAGCAGACCAGTTGCTACTGGAAATCAGGAGGCGCGCGAACGCTTGTTATTATCTTCATTTCGAAGCTAATACTTCATCACGCTCTTCTTTCGGATTCTTTTAAAATTTCATAGTATCCCTTGTTGTTGATGCCATACTTTGCGCGCATAACGGGATACCAGTCCATTTTCATGGCCTCGTCTGTTTTCTCAATAGCTGACTCAGGAACCTCTTCGCCTATCTCGTACATGATGGTATCCAAAGAAAGCCAACTAACAGTTGTCAACAGCTGCACTTTTTCTTCCTGAGTATCGAAAGATCCAATATAGGAATCGGAATCCCCGCAGGTTTCACAATACAGTTCGTCCGGATCCAGATAATCCAGACTTTCATAGAATCCGCCAAGGTGTGATTCGTATAAATACATAAGAATATCCTCTCAGCATATAGGTTTTATGGTTTGAAACGTTGTTATTAGCTTGCTTCCGAACACGTCTGCAGCGAAAGGAGAGCAGTTCTTCGGGGAAATTTCAATGGTAAAATTTCCTTGATAATAACTTCATTTCGTTACCATTATTAGCTCTTGGCCAGTTTCTTGAAAGCGTCTTTGTGCTCATTCAAAACGCGCTTGGCTACCCGGTCAAACTCCTCGTCATCCGGTTCGGTGTCTTTTTCGTAGCCGTGCATCCATTGACGCTGCTCGTCTGATACATAGCCGGTCCAGAGAAGGAGCCCTTTATCCATACCGTATTCGTTCTTTGAATCGAAACCTTCTGTGTAGCATACGCGTTCATCATCTACGCTTTCGACAATAGATGCGCACAGAGGCAACAGGCGGTCGTCGTCCCACATGTCTGTGTATACCGTTGTGTGTGGCGGCAAAGCTTTCAGACCTTCCCAGGTCAGCGCGACAGGAACCAGTTTTTCATCGTATGCCGGTTTTGCCGGTTCATCCATTTCCAGAATGGTCATTAGCGCGTAATTGGCGAGATCCATCAGTGTATCCCGGATGGATTCATCCTTTACCTGCGCCTGCCCGTCTGCCTTGGAGAGCTGCTTGAACCGGTTCAGCTTGTCGGAAAGACGCAGACGCGGCATGGTCATGCCTTCTTCCAGGAAGGTGGTATGGAAGCTGTCTCCGTAATCGTGGTTTTTCTTGGCGTAGATTGCGTTCAGCTGTTCGCAAAGCTTGCGGTGTCTTTCTACTTTTGTCATGCGTTTGGGCCTCCATACAGGGTTACAATCGGCTTGTCCGGCACAGGATGCGAACCGGGGCACGCCGTGCTATCGTAGGTAACCGGATACCATTTGGGCTGCGAATTGCAGTTATAGCAGAAAGGAGTAGAGGGGGAGTATACATTTTTGCAGATAGGGCACACCCAGCCTTGGGCATAGAAGTAGGGAGAATCATACACGGGAACTACCTTCTTTCGGACAAACATCCTCAATTTTTTGTGCTTTTGAAGACTCGATGATGTCTAAATTTTTGTCAACAAAGGCGCTGTACTCAGCAAAACTCTTGAATTTGATCTTTTCCTGGAGGCTGTCTTTATACACGATCGTGGCCTTTACCATGCGGATTCTCCTTTTCTTTTGCAACTGTGTCTGACACGGCGTCAATCAGCCGCAGCAGATCTTTTCCGAAGAAAGCGTTGACCGCATCGTTCTTTTTCTTGGTTTGCTTTTCGATGTAATCAACGGCAATGGCATGGCGTTTCATTTGGCGTATTTCCTCCGCGGCAGAGCGAAGCGTTTCTTCGCTTTCGCCGTAGAACCTGGAAGCCTTTGGCGCGATCTGCGCGTAAGCTTCCTTCATAGAGCAGAACCAATCGGCGAGTGCCAGAAGTTTTTCTGATGTGGGTGCAGGAATTTCATTCTGCATGGGTATCATCTCCTTTGGCGGCACGCATTTTCCGCATACGCTCTGCAAGTTGGAGTTTCTGTTCTTCCGTATACCGTTTAACGGGGGATTTTACCTTGATCCAGCTTCTTGGAACCTCGATGCAATAGCCAACACCGTCATCGATGGTGGTCTTAACATCTTGCGGATGAGCCTGTGCCATCTTTATCAGTCTTTTGCGTTCGGAAGGATAGTTGCTGTATACGGAGGCGATATTGTCGATATAATCAACATTGATAATGGTTTCCATTTCTTCTCTTGGAATTCCGGGCTTCATGCGTAATAGCCTCCTAAAGGAATAATGTCATGAAAAAGAAAACGGAACGAATCGATAATGCGGTCTGTATGCCAGTGTCCGCAATACCACTTGGAATACTGAATAGAATCATGAATCCGCTGCAGGAATTGTTCCATGGAATCGTCTACATTGCTTTGGTCGATAAAGGGGAGGAACATGTCTCTTGGAATCATACAGGTGGGACAAGTGTGCGTGAATACGTAATCGTACGTATGTCCGCTTACTTTTTCAGAAATGGATTGCATTTCCGTCTCTGACAACTGTTCATCCGGAAACCATTTGTAATCCCGGAATCCCTGCGCTTGACGCTGCAGCCTGTAATCCTTATCGACACTGAACGCTCCGCCGATTACCAACGCAGTTTTCGCATCTCCGTCCTGTGGAGTGAACCGGTATTCTTCACCGTCTAACATATACAGCAAATTCGGAAACTGGCTTTCCTCCATAAATTGTCCTTCAAAAAATTTTTCTTTTTTAAAAACCTTTTGAAAAGTTTCTCCTTCGGGTCGTGCTTCGTGGTTGCCCCGGACAAAAAGGAACGTTATCCCCGTCTCCTGAAGACGTTTCTTTAACTGAGTGTCCCGTTCATCCTGATAGTAATTGACCCCTGCGTCTCCCAGGACAACAAGAACGTCATCCTGGGAGAGCATGGAATTTAAAATCAAAGAAAAATTGCCGTGCTGGTCGCCGGTCAAATAAACATTGCCCATATTACACCCCTGTGGATCCGAACCCGCCTGTTCTGGTGCTGGCAGAAGGACGTTCGGATTCAACGGTTCCATAGGGCAGAAAGATGCCTTGCATAAACCGGTCTCCGGCCTGGAGCAGCAGCTCCCGATTGGCTTTTACTTTCGCCATAATGTGGCCGTAGTTATCAGCTGTGAAGTAATCTTCATCGATTACGCCTGCCGTATTCTGAAAGCGCATACCGTACTTGAAGCCAAGGCCGGAGCGCGGCAGGATCATCAGAAACCAGCCGGGATCGATACAGGCACGGATACCGGTTGGGATAACAACTGGGGTTGGGCCGATGTTCACCTGCGTTGGCAGATGGAAATCGTAACCGGCAGAACCTTTGGTAGCGCGGGTTGGAAGAATGATTCCTTCCCATTCGATTTTCAGCCAGTTCATAAAGGTACTGTCCGCATCAGCCGGAACCAGGCCCAGCTGCTTGTATGCTCTTGCATACTCTTCAAACGGAACTTTTTCAAAGTGCATGGCGTGTCCTCCTTAAGCAGGAACTTGGATATAAAGGCCGCACATGCATTCCTGCGTGTCTTTAAAAATCTTACAGGGACATTTTGTGTCGGCTGTTTTTTCCATCTGGCACGGACAGAATCCGTTATTGGCTTTGATCCGTTTCTTCAGATTCTTGACAAATTCCGTGTCAGGATTCACAACGGTTTTCATTGGAAAACTTTCCATAGGATACCTCATTCGTGATATTTCAAAAGGAATTCAGGGTCAACTGCTTTAAAGGATTGTTTGCCGTCCTGAGACCGCACGACAAGACCTTCGCGTAAAGTGTCCGCAAGCGCGGACTGTCCGTGAGCGTACTTCAAGACTTCTTCCACTGTTTGCGGCAGATAATAATGCGCGTTAACGATGGGTACGAAATCAAGGCCGCGTGTGCCAACCAGGTTTCTGGCCTGCACAGATCCCATGCGGCCGGAAGGATAAATCACGTTGAACACGTACATATGAGGCGAAGAAACGCGATACTTGTTTCCCTGGATTTTCGGGCCGATGCATTCGCCTTGGATGGCAACAAACTCGCTGCGGCCGATCATATTGCGAAGAACGGTTTCGATGTTGTACTTTTCGGCAACCTGCCAATAGATGGACGCATCTTTTTGCAGACGCATATTTCTGGAGCAGACAATAAACTCAAAGCGGTCCGGAAGGAGAAAGCGTTTGTGACGTTTTAAGACCCACGTTCCGGATGTGCCATCTACCTTTTCTGTGGCGACATAGCTGTTTCTGTTATCGTTCAGATACCAGGGCGCGGACTGGATCCTGGTTTCATCCGTCTTGGAAATAAAATCAGGAAAACCGCCCTTATTGGAGCGATGCTTGGCAAAGAACTTCCGATACCACTTGAAGCGCATCAGCCAACTTTTCTTCTTTGGCTGAACAGGCTGCGGTTCTTCCTGCAGATATGGATCGTACTTGACTACGCCGATCAGAGAGGTAACATCCTCGTCTTCTTCGTACGGCGTGCTTCTTTCTGGAAGAATGGACAGCGGAAAGCAGATGCCTTGAGAAATCACGCCGGCCATTTTCATGGTTTTGATACGGTAATTGCACTTTTTGAGAAACTCGAACTCGGGCTTTTCGGGAAGCTGTGAGTCCACTTCAATGTAGACGCACAGATCGCCTGGCTGATAGTCCTCTTTATTGACAATCACGCGCCAGCCCAGGACGGAAGCGAGAACAATGCGGTCTTTTCCTTCAATGGGCGTCAGCTCTGTAATTCGCTGTACGCTTGCCAGCTTACGCATCTTCCTTTTCCTCCTTGAATGAATCGATCAGACGGTTCAGGGCGGAGTTGGAGCCATAGATTTTCTTGCCGAGCGCACAAAGAAAACCGTAGTATTCACTGTACGGCTGATCTTTCATACACTTAACAACGGTTTTTGTACCGTCTGTCCAGAAAACAATGGTTGCAGGGTTGTTGTAGATGATCCGTTTTACTTTCGGTGTTTCGATTTTAAAAGTGATGTTCGGTTGAGCGGTCCAATAACCGCCAGACGAGGTGATGGCGGGAAAATCTGATAAAAAATCCCACGATGGCATGATTACTTTCCTCCCAGTAATTCAATGGCTTTTGCGGCATCGTTTTCATTCATGCCGCCGTTGGAAAAGCTTGTTTTGATTAAGTGCGGCATAATTCCTTCAGCTTCATAATCCGGGAAAATATCATCGTCCAGAACGATCCAGTCTGTTACGTGATCGTTTCTCTTCAGCCAATCATTAATGCCTTTGCCGCGCATACTCGGCGAGTCTTCTTTTGTTTTGTCCAAAATGTGCAGTCCATGGCGGCGCAGTTTCTTGGTGAGATAAAGGCCGTTGGCCGTGCATTCTTCGTCATCTTTATTCCATTCCATTTTCCAGGTGGAAGTGAGGACGATTCTTGCGCCTGTAGCGTCTACGATTTGCCGAAGCAGTTTAACCCGTGCCTCGGAGATTCCAATGAAACCTCCGGGAGCACGGGCTTCACAGCTTACAAAATTCAATACGCCGTCAATATCGAGGAAGATAACCTTCATATCAGATGATCTCCTCAATATTGCCGATCACAGCGTCACAGACACCGTTCTCCAGACAATAGGCGGCATCCAGTTCCCAATCGTTGGCGCGGCGTTTCATCAGCTGCGCCTTTGGGATGCGTGTATGTGCCAGAATGAAGTCTTTCATCTGTTTCAGCGCTTTCTTGTAATTGTCGGCCTGATCCTGAACTTTGATGGCATCGCCGCCCATGGTGGCAGAGCCTTCATGAATCAACACTGTAGCTGATTTGCACATGAAACGCTTCTTGCCAGCCATGAAAATCAGAGCGGCAGCGGACGCGCACTGCCCGATGTCCACAGTATAAACCGGCGTGGAAGACATTTCGATGGTATCGATCAGCATGAACATATAATCCAACTGGCCGCCGTAGGACATGATATAAAGCCAGATTGGCTTTCTTTCTTCCACAGGCTTGCCTTTGTCTTCCATGTTCCAGCGCAGAATCATGCGCTGAATGGCGAGCAGATCTTCGTCCACGTCGCAATCCAGATAGAGTTTGCGTTCTTTTTCCAGGATGTAATAGCTGATGTCATCAGGATTGGGAAGAGGACCGGTGTATGAGTCTTCTTCCAGCATACTGATGATATGCATTGGGTTCAGAGAATTGATTTTCTGCATGTGAGTAAAGCTCCTTATGTGTTCAATAAATCAGCCAGCTTTGCGGTTTCGCTGCGGACGGAATCTTTCAGATGGACATAGGAAAACAGGCGGTTGCCTTTCAGGCATTCGATTGCGGCTGAAAGGCCGCTGTTTCGGTCAAACACTTTGGCGTCTACCTGCTGGCAGTCACCTTCCAGAATCAGGATGGAACCTTCTGCGATGCGGCCAAGCAAAAGCTTGACGTGATCCTTTGTCAGGTGTTCCGCTTCGGAACAGAAGACAATGGCGTTTCGGATGTCCCGGCCGCGAAGGAATCCAAGGTGTTCGATTTCGATCTTTCCCATTTGAATCTGATGATCCAATTCTTCTTTGCCGCCAAGGTGATCCGCCAGGGGCATAGCCCAGACGCTCATCTTTTCCAGATAAGAGCCGGGGAGAGCGCCGATGGGGTTTGTGTCCTTCACTTCGATGTTGTTTCTGACCCAAACGATCTTGTCATATTTGTCCATCTGCATCTGCTGATAAGCGACACAGGCGCTGATCATGGTTTTTCCTGTGCCAAAGCCGCCCGTAAGAACCTTTACGGTGATGGTATCGTCCATCAGCATATCGATGGCAAGCTCCTGTTCCGGATTCTTGGCGCGGATTTTGCCCATCTGGCTGCTTTCAACCGGCTTTTTGTAAATGTTCTTATGTTTTCCGTCCTGCCATTTCAGCCGGTCAACAGGATTTCCACTTTCATCGACAATCAGCAGATACTGGTTTTCCAGCAGGCCAAACACATTCTGCGTTTTGTCTTCGTAGAGAATGGGAACCAAAGGATCCTGAACAGAAACGGTCTTATATCCAAGATAATCCGTACCGATGTTCTGCATAGCGTTCACCGTCCTTTGCTTCTGTTTCGGAAATTTGTTTGGTTTCAAAGTCAGAAAGCAAACATGGTGCATTGGGCATGGGATCCTTCGTTTCGCCAACCTTTACGGCGTGAAACCAGTCATACTTTTCTTCCTGAAGCTTCATCAGCTTCTTGCAGTATGCTTTTGCTTCCTTGGCGTTTCTGGCATAGACCCATTCTGTAATGAGCATGTTGCCGCTTCTGCCGATTTCCATACGGTAAATGTAGGTGATCATGCTTCCGCCTCCTTTGTGACAGGAGAAAGCTGACCCTGCTGGATCAGCCAGGCGATCGCAACGGCAGCAGCGTCTGACTCGTCGTCTGTCGCGTACTCACGCTGCCCCAAATAGGCAGTCAATGCGTTTGCGACATCCTGTTTTTCGGCGCGGCCTGTGCCGGCTACCAGCTTTTTGATGGTAACGGGATACAGCTCGTGCCACGTTTTTCCGATTCTCCAAAGATACCAGTCGGAAATCCCGATAGCTTCATAAATGCTGGACTCATAAGTGGAGCCATGGCTGGAAATATATTTTTCCCGCACATAAAAAGTTTCAACACCATCCTTTTCCTGATCCGGAAAGAACAGCGTGATGGCGCGGAGAACATCGTCCAGAAGCTCTCCCTTTGCCTTTTTCTTGTCAGTTTTGTTGTCCACACACACGGTGCGGACATCAAGAAACGTCAGGCTGCCATCTTCCTGTTTCTCAACGGTAAGAATGGCGAAACCCGGCCGCTTCAATGAAATGTCCCCGCCTACTATACGGTAGCGGCGGGGAAAGGAAATGGGTTCGGTTACTGTTTCAGTCTTTTTCCTCGGCATACTTTGTCCAAAACCTGTCCGTGACATCAATCCAGGAAACATCTTGACCTTTTTGATAAAACCTTTGATTTGTTTTCGGATCATTTAACGGCCCTTTCTCTTGAATGTAGCGGCCGATCTTTACATAATCAAGCTCATTCAATAATGGAGTAATCAGATCGGACATGGAATCATACCCGGTGTAAAGGCAGGTTTTCAGCCCTGCCTGATGAACGATTTCACACAGCTTGACCAGCTCTTCCTGATCCTGATCTCCACCGAGAAAGCAAACGCATGTGATGTATTTTTTGTACGGTTCCATCCAGATATTCAGGTGCGGCAAAACCGGGATTCCGGTTTCTCCGTTCCACAGATATTTGGAATGGCATCCTTCACAACGGTGTGAGCAACCGGTGATGCTGACAGCCAGCGTGATTTCGTTGGGAACTTCCTGCAGAACGATAGCGGTATCAAACGCCCGAAGCATAGCTTTTCTCTCCGGCGTAATAACGTTTTGCAGCTTCCTTCTGCCTGGCTTCACTGAAGGAGGAAATCAGTTTCAGATACCCGATTACGCGGGTAGCCCAATCCAATTGATCCGAGCCGCACTTTGGACAGCGGTCCAGCTTGTGCTTGCTGATATGCCCGCAGGAGCGGCATACCGTGTTCGGAATATTGAAGGTGAAATAGGGGCAGCCCGTATCAATGGCGATCTTCATCAGGTGGCGGTACTGATCCTTGGAAAGATGCTCGTCCAGATTGCAGTGCAGGGCCGATCCGCCATCGAGGTACTGGGTAAATTCTTTTCCGTGCAAAATGAACTTGTCGATGGGGTTGGTAGCCGGATCTTCCACCAGATAGAAGTAGCTGTTGTAGCAAGGCCGCGGAACGTAATAGCCGTCCTGCTTATCCCACTTGGCGTTCTTGACGCCCAGGTTTTCAGCGGGAACATACTCACAGTTAAACATGCAGCCTTCTGTTTTGTCCATAACGTTCAGACAGTGGATCGTATTCAGGACACCGTTGATAAACTGCTTATAGCAAATATCGCCGGGCGTGATGCGGCAGCCAAGGAATTCCGCAGCTTCCACAGCGCCGTTGATGCCCACGGTGAGATACTGCCTGTCCGGCGAAACGAAACCCGCATCGTACAAAGGAAGCAGACCGGCGTGATAACGGTCCATCAGGATGCTGTTGAAAGCAATCAGATAATCATGCACTCTGGATACCTGATTGCCAACCGCTTCATTGATGACTGCCAGATACTCATCGGCGTGCTGCGTCCAGAAGTGCGGCAGATCCCAATCCGGGTGCTTGCGGATTTCTTCCTGAACGATTCTGTTGATGTTCAGCGTCATAACGCACTTTGACCCTGTGGAAACGCCCCCCGCGCCCAGGGTATAACTGAACTGGTTATCCTGCACTTCGTTCCGTAAACGGCAGCAGGATGCCAGAGAGTCCACACTGTCACTGCGATACAGGAAGAACGAGTGACCTTCTGACCACATTTCAGCGGCAAAGTCCGCCCATTCCTGATCGACAAAATCATGCCCGTCATCCAGCAGATTCAATGTTTCGACGGGGAAGGTTAATATGTTGCGCCTGCGTTCATCGTTGAACCAGCGCATGAAGCGCTTCTGCAGCCAGGATGTACTTTCCCATACCATGGGAGAGCCGTCTGGGAACACAAAGTCCTCGAACATGCCTTCAAAATAAGGTTTATCGAAATAAGCGATGTTCCAGAAAACGGACTGGAAATTCCGTGCACCTGCAGGCTGGTTCAGGCAATATACAACTTGCTCGAATCCGTCTGTGATGACCTTATCGATGGTTCTGCCTTTGATGGACAGATCCACGATCTTGTCTGGGTGCAGATAGTAATCATCGCCGTATTCTTTGCGGATAAAGTAGTCCAGATAGGGGAGATATTCCGGCGTAGCCACAGCGCCGGCCAGCTGTGCGGCAACGGCGTAAACCAGATTTACAAAAGAGCCGTTGAAGCTGCGCAAGTTATGCGGCGCTGTGGATGAACCGCCGAGCTGTTTCAACCCGTTCAGAAGGAACGGATACAGAGTAATGGACGCACAATAAGGCTTTCCGACAATTGCAGTCTCATCGTGGCGGTAGATTCTGTGGGATTCCAGGTCCTGAATATACTGATCAGCCAGTTCGCGGCCATACATTTCGGCAATTTTTTGCTGCATTGCCAATCTGTTAACGGCGATAGCCTCTCTTTTGTATGCTTCCCCCTCAAGAGTAGCGATACTTTTCTTTTCCACGTTGGCGTTTGCGTCCACTTCAGAGCCGGATGCGGCATTGGACGCGTTGGAATACTTGGCAATAAAGTTCAGATAAGGTTGCTTATCTGCGTGCTTAAAGGGTCTTTCGTCAATCAAAACGACCTTCTCCTTTGCAAATTGATAAGATCTCCTTCAATCCGTACTGTTTTCCGGAATCGGAAACGAGGCACGGAGCAACCTTAATTCCTAAAGACACGGCCTTTTCCGTGTCCTGAGAAACATCGAAATGGATTTTTGCCCGGTCAAGCGTCTGGATGGCCAGAGCGCATTTGGGGCAGAAAGGCGCGGTGTAGAGTGTCATACGTCTTCTCCTTTGCGTTTCCGGATGACGTCTGTGATAGCCTGGTCTCTGGCGTAGCTCCATTCCATATCATACTTGTTGATGTTCCGGCGCATTTCCAGAGCAGCTTCTTCCGCCATATCGAAGAACTCTTTGGACGACACATGATAGGTGTCCTGAATCCATTCGTCACTCCATCCGGAAACGGTATCCTTGATATCCTGAATATCGAATATGGCCTGCTGTTCGTAATAGGCAAGGAGTATTTCTTCATCCGTTAATTCGAATGTTTTCTTTTCCCCATTTATTTCCCTTATTATTTTCATTTTTCTTTCCTCATTAATTCCACATTGCCGGCAGGATGAAAGCCCAAATCTTTTCCGTTTCATGAACGTAGGCGTACTGATCAGCGTTATCTTCGTGGTATTTGTCTGAAAAACTGAACCGCAGCCTGTCCAGCATCATATCGATCAGATCCATTTGGGAAACCATTTTTCCATTGTATTCGTATTGCTTCGCGCTCAGATCGATATAAACGGAAGATTGTTCTTTATAAGCCATCAGATGCTCATAAAGCCAGAGGTAAAAGGTGTAATCCAGATTCCACAGTTCTCTGAAATCAAACCCGTATGTGTCACGCTGTTCATGCCAGGACATTTTCCGCGGGTCATTCTTGCCTGCGCACCAGGTGTCCGGCCGATCGGTGACACCGATATCATCCAGATACTTTCGCATAAAGCTCCTTTTATGAAAAAGAGCCCGGAGAGGGTATCTCCGGGCTTGAAAACATTGTGTTTCAGATTATTCTTCAGCGGCGGCGTGGTCATCGAGCGTTTCGCACAGCTCTTGTTCCACGGACGCAAGAGCGTCCTGAGCGTCTGAAATGGTCTGGATGTAGCCATCCGCTTCTTTGGTTAACTGATTGACTTTTTGAATGAACTTATCTTCCATTGTGTAATCTCCTTGTATCTTGGTTTTGATTGGGTCAGGCGTGGGCTTGCTTGTTTCGGAACGCTGCAATTCATTCTTCTCGCTCATTTTTCTTTTTCCTCCAGAAATTGTTGGGCAAGGTCTTCAAAGACAACAGGAACAGCGTCATTGGCAAGCGTAAGCATCATGGTGGCCAGCATGCGCATTTGCGGGTAGGCCGCTTTGGCGCAGCGCAGGCCGAAAATAGCACGCCACTCGCGCAGATTTGCGCTCATGATGATGCGGCAGGCCGTGGAGTTCGGCAGAACTTCACGCGCTTCTTCGGGTTTGGCACCAAGATGAATCAGCTTTTGATAGGAATCTTCCGCAGAACGCATGGAATTTTTCCACAATAAAGCCATTTTTCCAAGGAGTGTATCAGGGCCCGCTTCGGGATCATACCATTCGGGCGTAATGAAAGAAATGTTTCCGGTTTCCGCTTCCTGGATATACCGCTGTGATTCAACACAGAAGGAAGCCAGACGATGGCGGGTTATTTCCGCCAGAACAGCACGGGATGTAGTCAAATCAAAAGAAAGCTGACCAAACTCCAGTGGCGCTTCATGACCATGTTTGATCAATCCGCGGATAAAGCGGTAGCAACTGTCTTCTGTGATTTTATCCTGGCTCGCGTAGCAGTTGCGTGCGGCGTATTCACACGCTTTGAGTAGTTGGATACCCTGCCCTTCACCTGGTGTGATCAGGCGGGCTGATTGAGCGATACATAACATAGAATCTCCTTTGGCACGGCTTATTTGTTTATATTATCAGGTTGGCCGTCACCGTCATTGTCGTCCTCAATAATCGAAACATCCGGAACTTCTTCATCAAGCTCCGGATTGGGTTCCTCATCGACGACATCGTACACCTTCATGCGGACCGTTTCCCGTGTACGCTTGGAATCTGCAGTTTTATAATTTGATTTTTCAATGGCATTCAAAAGCCTTGTTACGGAGAGGGGAGAGGCGCAAACGGAGCCGTTGTCCAAAAAAATAACAGACTTGACCGCTGACCTGCCTGCCGCGTTGATCAGCGTTCCAGCTTTCTTTTCCTCTTGTACGGTGCGGCGAGCCTGGTATGTGTCGGTAGACATGATGGCCACGATTCTGGTGGCGCATATGGCTACGTCAAATTGACCGGTTTCACCGTAGTTGTTTGAAATTTTGACAAATTTAAGGGGCAGCATATAGCCCATGGGACATCACTTCGTTCTTTTAAAAATTAAAAGTCATCGAAAGTGTCCATGGAATCAAACAGAGAAGGAGCGTCATCATCCAATGAAGTATGAGACGCAAACAGGCCGTTTACAGAATGGCCAATGGTTTTTCCGGCGGCATTCATGTGTGTTTCACCGATAATACCGGGCATACTGCTTCCCTGATATTGCATATCAGCATCGAAGTGATCGTAATCAGAGATTAACCCGTCCACGCTGGTGCCGATATAATTACCGTCAGCGTCGTAGTGTTCCAGCCCGCCGAATAAACCTTCGATAGAATATCCGGTGTACCGGCCGTTGGAATCATAGTGGTTGGTTTGACCGAAAAGACCTTTGGTGCTGAATGATTTCCTGGACATAAGATAACCTCCTTATCACGAAAATTCATCAACGGATCAGGATACGTTATCGTATCCCCTGATCCAATAGTCATATTCTCCTGCGACAGGAACCCGTCTGCCGCCCTTGAAGACGTAATGGGGCTGCCTGTCCATACCATCTACCTGCACACAGGAATTGACGGCGAGAATGGCGGGATTAAACAGACTCTTTCTGACCCTGGCGACACCGGATGTGCCGCGCTGAACACTGTACAGTTTCGTCTTAACACCGTATTTATCGTCCAACTCCTGGACGAAATACAGGTGCGGACCGGCAGAAGGAAATGAGGATAAGCACAAGCCTATGTTTTCATTTTCCGCTTTCAGCTGTACGGCGTAGGGAAGAGATCTGTCTGGCTGTATTTTCTCATATTCCTGAAGGAAAGTCAACCGCTTGACGAAAGACTTGATCGTTTTCGTCAGCTTGTTTTTTCCTTCAAAGAACTCATTGTAAACATCCATCAGCTTTTGATTTTTCCCAAACCCGGAAAAGTAACCGATGGTGATCAGGATGTTGATTTGCCTGGCATCCAGGCAGGTATTCATTTGCAAAGCGCGCAAAACGTTGGCAAAGCAATCCAGAGGAGCTTCATGCCGGACTTCCTGGATGAGCGGATTACCGTCTTCATCCAGTTCTTTGGTTTTCAGATACTCGGTGCCGATATACGCGCTGGAGCAGGAAGACAGGCGATATAAATCTTCCGCGGCCTGCTGCGAGATAAACTTAATAGAAGACAGGGATTGGGAAATGGTATGGTGTTCCTTGTCCACCAGCCAATCGCGGTTATCCTGACCCCAGGATCCCGGAGTAAGGGTGATGCCGCGGTAACGCTTCATTTCATCAATGATGGCCGCCACTTTTTCCTTGTTGCCCTTTTCCGTATAAAGCTTTAGCATGGTGCTGTAGAATTCATACGGATAGTGCGCCTTCAACCATGCGCAATATGCGGAATCACAGGCATACGCGTAAGCGTGCGCACAGCAGAACAGATAGCTGCTGCTGTCCTCAATGATCCGCCACACTTTTTCGCATACTTCGTGGGCAAGATCTTCCGGAGCCTTTTCTTTTTCCCATAAATACTCCGTAAATCCCTTTTTAAATTTATCTTTTTCTTCCAATACCTGTTCTTTGTGTTTTTTCTTAATATGTTTTATCGTGGAGTAAGCCTCCGCGGCTGGAATGCCGCCTGCGATCAGCAGTTTCAGAATTTGTTCGTCAAACAGGAGGAAAGAGCTTTGGGCGCTGACACCCGTCATGCCGTCAATTTTCAGCAGCTGATCCAAAGAAGGAATGCCGTATTGAAATGGCGTTCTGCTGATAAACGTTTGGATCATGGACTTGAAACCAGGCCGGATCGCGGCTACAAAGGCGCACAGTTCCACAATGTTCTTTGGCTTGAACTGCATGCACTTCTGGGTTGAAGCAGGACGTTCGCACTGGTTGAGCCCTTGTGAAAATCCCTTGGCGTACAGATCCCATACGGCCGGATCATCCTTGATGGCTTCCAGCAGCTGGTCTACCGTCATGACAGGCAGGCCGGCCTGTTTAAAAGTGTCTGCAATGATCTTGACTACATCAACGCGTAAAAGGTCACTCTTAACGTAGCCAAGACGGTCTGCCGTTACGCCGTCAATATACAGACAATACTTGTCTTTTAACCGGACAACGCCGATTTCTTCCCGCATATCCTTGTGGTAGGTGAGATGGGCGCACGGATGCAAGAAGCGTGAATGTTTCCATTCGCTGTTACCAGCTGCTTCTTAGACTATATCTTCATCCTCTTTCGAGGAGCACGGCGCTTCGAGACACGGAGTTACACCGTGTCTCTACTCCCTTTCGGGATAGTCGTTACACCTTCCTCTTGCGAGGCTTGGCACGGGATTAACTTGAGGATTGATAAAATCCTTTTAGCTTTCCCCGTTAGCCGTATTTCTACGACACCCTATATGTATAGGTTCACCGTGTTTTCACGTAGTGTTACCACTACGCAGCCCCAAGTTGAGGCGCTATACTGACAACAATGCCCTGGTACTGTTTGGACTCTTCTACCAAAGGAAGGTATTCATCCTCCACATAGTCGGCAATGTTCACATCATCATTCACATCGTAGTCCGGATCGTCTGCGTTGTTTTCCAGGGCGTGCTTTTTGTCAAGCTCGTAATTCTGAATCTGCTTGGATACAATATTGGCTGTATCGAAATCCAGATCTCTGGCGCGGGCAAGCAGCTTAAACGCGGAAGACGTTTTTGTTTTTCCATAAACTACCAGCGGCAAACAGCCAAACTCGCCGAACATTTCTTTTCCAGCTTCCTCAAACGCTTCCACGTTTGTAAGGTTGGAATCGATATCCGGGTTGCCGGCCTTCAGCTTGTCAGCTGAAATGAAACGCTCAGGATACATGGTAACAGGGGCGCGAAGACGGTCAATGGTGGTAAAACCCAAAGCATAGTTGCTGGCAAAGGAACCGGCAGAACCTCTGGCAGTGGTGGTAAGCACACCACCAAGTTCAACACCGCGATCCAGCATGTCCTTCAGAGAAATGAAGTAATCCTCTGAGTCTGTGCCGATGATGGTGTTCATTTCTTCCCGCAACGCTTTGGCGCGTTCCGGATCCGGCATACCAGCTTTCTGGATATAACCGTCACAGACCAGCTTTTGATACAGCAGCTTTCTTTCCTGCGGCGTCATGTTCTGACGCAGCTTGCTGATGGGCAGCTTTCGCTCCGTCGTATAGGAAAAACCTTCAAACGTACGTAATTCCAGCGTATTTTCCATGGCTTCCTCAATTTGCGCCCTGGAAAGGATGCCCTGCTGTAGCATGGATTGATACGCTTCTTCGGCTGTTGGCAGATACAGATCCCAGCCGCTGTCATCCATAAAGATTTTCTTGGACTGCTGCAGTTCTTTCCGCAGGATTCCTTCTTCATGACGAATATAGTGGCTGTCTGTAGCGAAGAACAAAGGCCAATGATACTTGGCGTACATCCGCAGAATCTGCCAGTTGTGCTTGGCCTGCTTCTCGTTCAGGTGGTACTGCACTTCCAGACGAAAATTTTCCCGAAAGATTTCCGCCAATTGACAGGCGTATTCTTCGCCGCGGTCATCCTTAAAGATGCCGCCAACACAGGCGGTGGTGCACAGGAAATGGCGGTAGTCCAATTGGGACAGCAGATCGAAATCCAACCGGCCCACTTTATAAAAGCCGGACATTTGCCCCTTGGACAAGGCGAGATTCAGCTGTTTGAATCCCGCCATATCTTTGGCAATCAAAAGCAGGTGGAAATTGCGGCCGTCCTTTAATTCCGGATTGCGGTCCGGAACAAAGTAAACCTCTGCCGCACAGATGGCTTTCATTGGGTTTTCAGACGTGCTGTATTTTTTTGCGGCGTCTGCCTGTGCCCAAACGTCCCCGCGGTAACCGTGCTCGCTGGCGACAACACACTGCATGCCGCGCTCGGCGTATACTTTCGCGTAATCGAAAATGGAAACTGTGCTGTCCGGCAGCGTCAGGGGATTGGACATATAGGTGTGACAATGAGCGTTTTCATAAACCGGTGTTTTCATTCGGATTCCGCTCCATTCAGAATCCGTGACCAGCCCTTCTGTTCGCGCTCCGCTTCTTCTTCTGAAATAGATATGTTTGGAATATCATCCCATGGAATGGATACAGGATCCGGATAAGTAATGGAACCTACACACAGTTCATGATTACCATTCTGGAAATACTCGATCCAGAAATCATCATAATCTTCTCCGTCGCCTTCCAGCATAAAGGTCATATGTGGAAACTCTTGAGAGACTTTCTGCATGTCTTCTTCGAAATCATACCATTTGTGTGTGTCCGACGCATAAAATGTTATCAGGCCGGTCTTTGGTCCCAGTTCCAGATCCAAATCAAAAACACCGAACGATTTCACAGCCTCGCATAAGGCTGTATATTCACTGAGGCTGCGAACGTTCTTCGCGCTCAATCGAAAGGCAGTGTAGTATCCCATGCGGATCCTCCTTCAGATCATTTGGCTTTGGGTTTATAAGGCGCTTCTATGCCGTTGGGACAAACCTTGCGGACGGAGCAAATGTTGCAGCAGAAGAAATCCTGCGGCTTGGTTTCCAGCCAATCGATAAACTCAAAGTTTTCGATCTTCAGAATCATTTCTTCTGCCCAGGCCATGGTTTGATCATAATCCTGCATTGTGAAGGGACGTTCCATCTTTTCACCGTTTTCCTTGAAAAGATTGAACATCAAACGGTCCGGAAACCGGCCTAATTTTTCCTTCACATAGGCGGCATACATCAGCTGCTGGCGGTACATTTCGTTCTCCGCCTTCTTAAAAGAGGTTTTGCTTTTGCTTTTGTGGTCACAGATGATCAGTTCGCCTGTCATTTCATCTTCCAGGATCAAATCGATCACGCCGACGAAAGGACGGGTGGTGCCGTCAGAAAGCGGTAGATCGATTTTGAATTTCTCTTCTGTGCCGATGATTTTGTAGCCGGCAAACTCGTCGAAATTCTGGAAGTATTCCAGGCCGACCTGATAAGCCTTCTGTGTGTAACCTTTTGCGGCCAGAATACGGGGAAACTGGGTAACCACGGCATCGGTATACCGGCGGTCATATTCTTCCGGAAGCTGATCCTTGGTAAGTTTTCCCCGAGCCCATTCATCAATTAATTCATGAATCAGGGTGCCCTGTTCGGCAAAAGCATTGGATAAGGTTTCTACTTTTTCAATGCGCTCCAGATAAAACCCGTAAGGGCATTCCGAAACGCTGGATAATTGAGAGTATGAATAGGTGTGATGATCATTCATCAATCCCATGCTCATTCATCCTCCCTTTCTGGTTTGCTTTTATTTTTCAGATATTCCTGCCAGTTCTCTTCGTTGATAGCGTCCGCGGCAAACAGACCGAATTCATATCCGATACCATGCGGTGAAGTAATGTATTTTGGAATAGAACCTATAAAGGATTTAGTAGCAATTTTTGGTCTATCTTCTAAGTATTCAGAAAACTTCATGCAGGAAGGAATACTAATTCTATAGGTGCCAAATAAATCACGAAGAACGCCTGTACAATTATGAATAACTTCATTGGGTTTTACACATAAGCGTGGATAAATATCAACAGAAAAATCATTCATAAAGAATAAACCTACGTTGGCGGCGGTACCAACACCTTCAATTGTTTTCCAATTGCTGGAGCTCAAAAAACCATCAACAAACTCTTTCCATGCCTTATCGTCAGCTTGCGTTGCTTGCGTTGGCAGCGTATAGATATGTACGGTCTTTTCAATCATCAGAAACACCGTCCAGTTCTACCGGATGAATGGCTTCCACGCCTTGTTCAGAGCAGATCATGCAAACCTGAACAGGCTGGCCAAACAGGCGTTTCTTGATGGTATAATCGTCCCCTGAACCGCACACGCAGCCATTGGTAATGTACCGGGTATCTTCCATGCGGAAGACGGGGACGTGCGTATGACCGGAAAGGAAATAATCGATATGACGTCCGGCCAGACGGGAAATGTTTAAAGAAGAAGTTTTCAGATCTTTTTCCATGTCTCCATGGACGGACACATAGGTTTTCCCAAAGATTTCAAAAGAACCGATGGTAACATCCAGATCATTCTGATAAAAGAATACGTTCTTGCATTTTTCCAGCTTGGTTCTGCAATACCATGGAACCAGATCATCCAGGCGTTCTTTTCTGAGAACGTTTTCCAGGTTTGCGTCGATGCGGGAGTGGTTACCGGAAACGGCGTTCACATGAACCGTATCGAAATATGATGCCAGATCATACAGGAAATCGGCAACCAGTTCGGATACGCCGACCACCTGTTCAATCAGGTTTTCCTTGTTTTCCACCCGGATCCCCGGATGAATAATGCCGGAAATCAAATCGCCCATCAGGGAAACGTAGCAGGCGGAACAACCCACGCCGTATTCCTTGATTTTCTGCGCATAACGCTGCAGGCGGGTTCTGGCGATATCTGTATCATAGCTGCCCACCAGAGAGTGGAAAGACATGCCGTAGTGGATGTCGGACAGCATGACGTACATAGCTTTCGGCCGATCCAGCACAACCCGTTTGGTTGTCTGCGGCTTTTTCTGATCGTAGCGGTGAATACATTCTTCAAATAAACCGATGATTTCATCGGCGCGGGCCTGCGCCCGCATGGAACGATCGTAAGACCTGCGTTCATCCTTGGCCCGGATGCGTTGCTTTTCCACGGAAGTGAAGTATTCCTTCAGCATATCCGGCACTTCTTCGCCTTCCTGATAGGTGAAAGGCTCGGTGGACAATGTGTGGTAACGCTTCCGCCAGTAGGATTCCGTTTTCGGTTCGCACTGCAAGGAAGTGTTCAGGACGAGAGCCAGCTCTGTCCAGGTTAAGTCGATTTCATGGCTTTCCTTCATAGCCCCCAGACGAAGGAGGTACTGATCCTCCGATTCGCCTGGGAGCATGGAAAAATTGAACTCACTCATAAAACTCCTTTCTTGACTGAAAAGAGTTTATCGATAAAAGCTAATCAACAGTCAATAAACAGATAATAAAATTAGAAGAACAGCCGGCTGTCTTCTTCCGGCTGTCCGGGCTGCACTTGGAATTCAGGGTACAGGCAGGCGCGAACGCTTTCATCCGGCAGAGTCAGGCCCTTATGATCCCAGCTGTACTTGTACTGATCGCCCACAGAGCTTTGGAAGATGCGGCGATTGGCCGGATCATAGCTGCACACGATGTAGCCCAGCGTACCGAAAGCACGATTCTTGAGAATGCGAATGTTTGGCTTTTCGATGCACAGCACGTTGTCGGCCAGATTGGTCAGCGCGCTGGAACCGGCTACGTCGTCATTGGTCATGTTATCGCCGGGCTTGGTCTTCCGGGGATGCGCAACCAACAGCACAGAAGCCTTGAACTTCACCGCGAAATTCTTCAGGGACGCGGCAAACTTGGCCTGAGCGCGGTTCTCTTCATCCGAGCTGATCAGGGCGCTCATGACGTTATCACAAAGGAACATTTTGCAGCCATAGCGGCGGGCGCAGAATTCAAACACTTTCAGGATGGCTTCCGCCTGTGTGCAATCGTCCACATAGGCGTTGTCAAACAGATACAGTTTGCCGTCCATCCAGGTGCGGATGCGCTGCTGGATTTCCATGGGAACCACACCGAAGGTTTTGCCGGAGCGTTCATCCCGCTTCATTTCGATATACTTGCTGTCGGTAGCCTGAAGGGAGATCCATTCGAACACGTTGGAAGCATTCAGTTCGCCGCTGTAGATGCAGGCGGGATAACCCTGTTCAATGGCGTTCAGAATGAAGCTGCCGCCAATGGTGGATTTGCCCTGGCCGCGCTTGCCGCTGAGGATGGTAAGCGTACCTTCGCCAAAGCCGCCGATGAGGTTATCCAGATCGGGCACCTTGGTGAGGATACGCGGAACCGTGGTAGGATCCACGAAGGGGACCTGCGCCAGATTCAGCACGCCTTTAATTGGAGCAGGCTCGCAGGACTTGATGATTTCGTTAACACCATCAGGACCATAGCAGCACAGGATTTCATTGGCATCCTTGCACAGGCGGCCCACATCCTTGCCGTTGTACACCAGATCAGGATATGCCTTGGGGATCATGCAGCGGCTTTCGCCCAGACGCTTCATCAGGGAAGACGTCATTTCAACGCCGGGCTCATCATTATCGCCGAAGAGAATGATCTGCTGGAAGTTTTCCAGCCAATCCCAGCACAGGTCGATCCACTGGCGGTCTTTGCAGCCCGCGGGAACGGAAACCACATTGGTGTTGCCGGCTTCATACAGGGAAAGCGCGTCAATTTCGCCTTCGGTAATGATCAGAGGTTTGTTGAAAGACACGTTGTCCATACCAAACAGGATGGGCTCGGTGTTCTTCATTTGCCATTCTTTGGGTTCGCCGGCGGGGATTTTCAGCAGGGGTTTACGGAACTTGACATAGGTAAGCACATGATCACGGAAGAACGGAAACACGATGTTGCCGCGTTCGTCCGAGGAAACGTGAAAATCCTTCAGCGTCTGCTCGCTGATTTTGCGGCGGGCAAAATAGGTGATAATATCATCATTCAGAGGCTGAAGAATGGAAGCATCGGGCTTTTCGTAGTTTTTCTTCTGTTCGCTGATAGGTTTGGGCATGCTGGCGTAATCGAAGGAGTGTTCACCGAAATAGTTGCACAGCTCCTGAAAGCTGCCCTTCTTGCCGCAGCCGCCGCGAAGGCAGGACCAGGCACCGTTATACATACCGACAGCGAAAGTGTTCAAATCATGGCTGTTTCCTCCCTGGCAGAAAGGACAAAGCTTGGCCACGACCTGGCCGTTCCGGATACGGAAATCTCCCAAATGCTTTTCGGCCAAAGCGATGACCGCGCTGGTAATGTTATCCATTTTGATCTCTCCATTCTGTTGAAATTGTTATCATGTTGTAATGGTTTTCAGGAGAAAGATTTGTATGGGTGCTAAAGCAAACAAAGCGCCGCCAAGCGCGGCATACACGATAGACAGAAAATGTTTGCCGGCTTTTGAGGCATCGTACGCGGTAAAAAGTGCCGCGATGCCCACCAAGGCGCTGACAATAATCCAGATAACGTCCATAAAATCTCCCATAAAAAGCTGCGGGGTGTGCAGTATCGTTTCGGGGTAACCGTTCATGACGGCATTTCTACCCTGACCTAATCACACGAATCTCTTGTGGGTTGCACGGATGTTGGTAACGCGGTTCTCTCCGCCGGTGTCCCACGTACGAGCTTTATTTTCTTTTCGGCTTTTAATGCTTGCCTACCCGCAAAAAATCAGAAGGGGAACATGTTGTCTTCCGACACGAAGGAAGTTGTCTTTGCAGCAGGAGCGGCTTTGCCCTGACCAGTTTCCTTCAGGCGGGCGAAACCACGCACATCCGTAGCGGCGATGCGCAGCACCAGATGGGTTTTCTGGTCGCGGCCCACGTACTCATCCGCGGTGAGATCACCGGTGACCCACACGCCGGAACCCTTCTGCAGGCGCTGCATCAGGAAATCACCCTGCTTACCCCAGACAGATACTTCGTAGAAATCGGACTTGAAAGAACCATCCTGATTCTTGCGGCTGGTGGAAACCGCCACACTCAGAGACACCACGTTGCCGGAACCGACCTGGCGCATTTCAGGATCCTTGGTGAGGTTGCCGATGATAGAAACTTTTGCATTGTTAGCCATTGTAATTTTCCTTCTTTCTTTACAGTTGTAATGGTTTTATGTGAACGGGCGGATGCCCGGACACTGCGATCAGGCTGCCTTGACCTTTTCCAACAGCTGGCTCAGGCGGTCTACATCCTTACAGGTTTTGTAGTTCAATTGACCCAGGATGGGAACGATGGTTTCATTAGCGAACACGCCTTTCTCAGCCTGCGTCATGGATTTGGTGAGGCGGATAACTTCCTTGTCGATGAGGGAAATAACGTTCTTCAGCTTTTCCTGCTCCTGAAGCTTACGCTGCTTTTCCTCTTCCGGCTCTTCCGGCAGATCTTCGCCGGCATAGATATAGCCGCCCAGACCCAGCCTGGCGATACACTTGGTAAGGCTGCGCTGGATTGTTTTGTTGATGGACATGGAATCCGCGCTTTCATAGGGGATGGACTTGTTCTTGAAATCCATCACGGGAAGATATTCATAGACAGTATGCTCGTGCTGGCCTTCGTCATCCTGCCACACCAGCGTGACAGATGTTTTGACGTGGCAGCCTACAGGATCTTTCCACACCAGCATACCTTCAGCCGTTTCATGAACGGTGGCATAGGAAAGCGGGTAACGCCGTTTTAATTCCTGCCAGGCCCACATCCAGCTTAAATAGCTGAGGCCGTTCTTTTTCTCAATATGCTCGTTGACGTTGACCGTCATAAGCTTTTCAAACCAGTTTTCCATTTATTTGCGCCTCCTCTGAGGTAAGTGCGGTTTATAGGTTGAATGAGTGTTTTCCGTTTGGTACGGTTCCCCGGATAAAACTTCCTTTGGTTCCGGAACTTTTTGCTGTGCCTGCCGGAGCCGCTGAAAGCCTTCATCCGGGCCGGATTTCTTTGCCGGAACGGTGGTAATGAACACAGCGTGGTTGCCGGGTTCCCCGTATTCATTGCAGGCAAACCAGAACATGGCTCCTTTGGGATAATACTTTTTCGTTTCTTCGTGGCTGTATTTTTTAGAGCCATGCATGTGATCCCGTGTGCGGTAATCCGTAAGGAAATCGATCATCGGCTGATGTCCCACCGGGGTTTTTACCAGTGCTTTGTTCATGCCTGTCAGCGGGTTATCTGCGTTTTGCTTGATAACGCGCCAGCCGGAACGGTTTTCACTGGTGCCGTGAGACTGGCAAAGAATGTATGAGGGAAGAATGATGCCCTTCTGGTAGTCTTCATCAGCCACGATGCCAAGAAAATAGAACATTATGCACCCTTCTTTCTTTGATAGGAGGAGCGCAGCAATGCCCGATGGTAATTGGACCGGTAAGCCGTTTGGCAATCGGAGCAGCGGCATTGACGCGGACCGAGCCGTTCGCACAGCTTGCCGCAATCCACACATTCGATGAAGCCCTTCATGGTTTTCTGGCAAATATGCTGCTCTACCCAGGATGGAACCTTGGTGCCGCAGGACTTACAGACGGTGCAGGACGCCAGGTTGCTTTCCAAAATAGAGAGTGCCATGTCGCCATAGACCCGCCAGAACATCTGCTTATGGGACGATTTGTTCATATTGTTGCCTGTAAACAGATGCCGGACAATGGACGGGTATGCAAAGCGGTAATCGCCGCACAGCGCGTCCAATTCATGGATGATGGAGCGCTTCAGCAAATCGTACTTGGCTACGTTTTCCCATTCGCCCATGTCGTCCACATCTTTGGCTTCAATGATGTTGCTGATGTTGGCTGAATCCAACTGGCAGAACAACTGAACTGCTTCCGTCATTGGTTTTCCGGGGGATGAACGAAGCAGCATTTGCCAGTTGAAAGGCGGAATGCCGGCATAGTTCAGATTAATGTTGCCGATATCGTCAAACGCGGCACAGATACGGTTCATGGTGGAACGATTGGGAGCGACATAGTTCTTTTTCTTGGAAGACTTGTCGTTCAGATTCTTCCGGCCGTTCTTGCTGAACTGGAAGAACCAGGGCATTCGCCCGCGCTTTCCGCCTGTGGCTTTGTTGATTTGAGAATGTACCTTGGGATAATTTTCATAACTGTTGATCTTTCCGGTTTTCGCGCCATCAATTCCTTTATACCCTATGTTTCCATAGAGAGTAGACTGTATCATCAACTCAGAGAGTTGCTCCTTGTCAGTCGTTCGAGCGCACTGTTAGTTGGCGCTACGGGATTGTCTTGCTCGCGTATTATAGCGAGTTTAGATGTTCCCCGTAATTCGGAGTTCAATGATGTGTCGCCACATCAAGGGGCAATGTAGTTTACCAGATTGTTGAAATAGCACAGCCAGGCCGCGGACTCCCAATCGGGATGGTCCCGGTTCCACAGCTTGGTTAAAGCATTGGAAACCTGGCCGATACCGGAATAATCGTGAGCTCGTTTCAGCCCGTGGAACATGGATTCAAAAGAAAGTATTTCTTTATCGGCCTTGTTTGCGTCATAAAACAGCGGAACGACCTGGAACTTTTGAATGTTCCGTTCGGCTGCTTCTACGATAACAGGCTCCACAACGACATTTAACTGATCTCCATCTACATCGAACTGCAAAATTCTGGAAATCAGATCGTGACACGAGGTGTAAACGCCGTTGGTGAAAAACCAACTTTGGATCAGCGGATCATGATTGATGGAACGGATAGCATGCTCGTGGTACAAATGCGGAGACCGGAGCACATCGGCCTTCTCATACCGCTGATAAACACGGCAGGAGATTTCCCCGTTCTTCAGCAATCCTTCCGGCTGAGCTTGGTTTAGAAACCAGAACTGACAGGCGGCATACATATCCGGGATGGCAAACAGCCGCTTGTTCTGGCAGCGGATCCGGCCGGACTTGGCATCCAGCAGCATCCGTTTCTTGATAGCTTTCAAGGATTCACGGGAGTAAGCTTCCCGCAAAAGTTCAGGATACAAATAAAGAGCCTTTCGATAAGGCTCATCAGCATCCATTTCCGCATTCAGGGTGCGGAGCATGGCTTCTTTATTTTCGGTAATGCTTTTGATTTTCGCGTGCTCTTTGGCTGTAAACAGACGGACTTCTTCATCCGTGAAATCCTGCAGCGTTTGGAGCATCTGATAATTAATGGTGGTATCCTGAATCCAGGATTCCTCATAATTGGTGCGGCACAAATGGCAGCCGCAGCGCTTGAAACACTGCTTATAGTGATCCCAGGAATCATAATACTTCCACAGCTTTAACTGGCTTTCCGTGAAAATGACCTGAATATCTTCCTGCACCAGGTCGTGCCACTTACCCCAGACATCCTGAAGTTTGGGTTCTACTCCGTTTTCCCGGCAGAACCGTATAAAATCGAATGGAGTAAGCAGCCCTTTCAGATACGGCCCTCTCGCCATAAAATTGATAGGCGATACATCCGGCCGCATCATGCCAATACCGTCACAATGGTTGATGGAAACAGTTTGTTCCCCGATAACGGAAGAGTAGTCCGGCTTGATATACTTCATAACGCCGGTAACGGGCGCTTCAAAATCCCGGATAACGATACAGCGATCGATGGACATATCCCAAGGATCGGTGGCGGAAGAGGGAAGCGCCGTATAAGCCAGGAATTTATTGACGTTGATGCCGCCCTGCTTGTTCAGTGTTTCCCAATCCATGCCGCATTCCAGGGAGACATGGATTTTGTTCCACATTTCTTCCGACAGGCATTGGATTTTATCGGTTCTCAGCTGACCGGCAGACGCGGTGTGAAAACGGTATTTCTTTTCCAGAACAGTTCCATCCTGCTGTAACAGCGGAATAATGAAACCATCCAGAACGATTTGTTCCAGAACATCCAAAGATTTCCACTTGATGATAATCTTATCAAAGGTAACCTCGTTAGTATGCAGGCCCATCAGCCTGCTTTCTTCTGATTCAAATTCTGCGATGCGCCGGGAAAGCTTCAGCGTCCACCAGGCGATACCGGGCGGCCAGTGAATGGAGCCTTCCTCATCACGGAATTTTCTTGGATCGATCACGTTTTGAATCCTCAGACGGCGAGGCGTTCCCTTGTGCTGCTGAATCAATGCGCCCAGATCAGCGTTCAACTGTTTCCGCTGGGTGGACAATTGATTCAGCTGATGTTTCCAACGGTCCGATTCATCGTCCTTCATCATCTGCTTTGCCTGTTCCATTTCGTTGGAACAGTTGATAATAGCAGCATATAAAGCGTATTCCTGATCGGTAAACAGATCGTAAGTAGCCAACGACATAAGCTGGATCTGTCTTGATAAATAGCTTTTCTTCCCCACAGAAAACCCCCTTCCTGGAAAAGAAAACAGTAAACAGCCGTTTATAGGGGGGGAGTGGCCTCTATTATATGGGAAGCCCCCCTATTTTTTTGACTCCGCATGCCAGCGGAGTCCATGTTTCAGACGCTCAAAGGCATTCCACCCTTCAAAATCATTTCTTTTTTCCCTTATGTTGATTTTATAATGGTCTGAATTTCACGCCGGATGATTTACGAATGAGCGGCATTCATTTTCGAACCATAGTTTCCCGGTTTTTTTACAGAGCGTCTCTATCAACCAATCTCATCCCATCAGCCCACTTTCACACAGTTTCCGCAGATGGTACGCCCATGCCTTTGCGCTCTGGCTTGCTGTGTACACAACGGTGGCTGGATCAATCTCGTCATACGCTCCAGCTTGTATCAAAGCGTACTCCGGTGGCGAAACATGATACCCGGCCAGCCAAACAGCCAGCGGTTCAATGGGGATAGCATCAATGGCGGGAAATCTGGCAATGTCATTTGCGTCAATCGTTTTAAACTTCTGATTGTTGCAGTATTCAATTAGCTTTTCACCATCAATCAGCCGCATCTAATCCCTCCGTCCATTCTTTCAATACCGTTTTCCAGCATTCGGCACATTTGTTTTCTATGCAATGATCCATAATCGGGCTATGTTCCGGTGGACAATCCGCATTCGTAGCCAACAACTCGCACAGCTTGCCCAGCGGAACGGCGGGGACAGATGGTACGTTTTTAAGCGCATACAGAGCAAAGCCTTTAATAACAGGGTCTTTGATTGATTCAATTGCTGCTTGCCTGCTGATCAGATCGTCCATCATGTATTTCTTAATTGTATCCATGTTCGATCCCCCAGAGGCTTTCGTGAGCCAGCTTATTCCATGCGTCAATATACGCTGCTGCTTCACCTTTCGTAGTTCCGGTGAACGACGGAAGCGGATATGGAGAAAATTCCTGCATTTCTGCAATGTAATCCAGTTGTTTCTGGGTAACAGGATCATTTTTCCATTTTTTACTCATATCATCCATAGAATCACCATGCAAACGGAGGGTCGTCGTGAATCAAAACCGCCAGGCATACACAGAAACTAATGAACGAACCCGTCCACCATTGCTGCGGAAGCAGGTTGGCACACAAGCCTGCAAAGACTCCGAGACCCACAGCAAACCAGTTGATTTTCACTTCACAGTCTCCTTATTTTAAGCTGGCGATAGCGGAAACTACATAGTCCACAGCCTGTTTTAAGGTATCCAGCGTCCATTGGGCGTTTTCATATGTAGCCAGTCGGGCAATGTTCATTTCAATGATGGTGGTTCTGGACGGGCAGAAAACTGCTGCCAGCATGGATAAGGCAAAGACAGCTGCAAAGGGCCAGATGGTCTTTTTCCACACTTTTGCGCGAACAGAAGCCTCCTGACGCCATGCCGCAGTGTAATCTGTGTCTATGGACGTGTAAAGACAACATAGCCACGTAATGATGATTACAATCGTCGCCAGGCCGCTAAGCACACTAAGAACAATAGAGAACGTTTTTATGCCGTCCGCAACGTTGAGCCAGTAGAAAGTAGCGGGGTTAACAATGTAGTTGTTCATTGAATTTCCTTTCTTTATTTCATGCGGAATCCCAGTTCATCAAAATGCATCCAGCATTCGCCTGTATGGAATTTAGGACAATCCGGAATGTAACTGATACCATAGCATGGAAAAGCATTCATAACCCGCATATCGTTGGTGTTTTGCGCGTAAATACGCGGGCATCCTACTTCCTTTCGGCGGACAGATTCACTTTGATAGCATTCACCAGTGAATAAAGCGGTTCGCAAATCACTTTTTCGTTTTAATACTAAAGCCTTTTGCTTCAGCTCTTCTAAGGAGTTTGCGTAAAGAATACGTTCCGGCGTCAGCACTGCCGTTCTGGAAGATATGTAATCTGAATTGTTCATTTTGTTTCTCCTTTTAACGCCATCTAAATCAATCCAAGTTTGAATGATTGATTGTTTCGAAGCAGTGGCGGCGTTCCGCCACTGCAACACAGAGACTTCATGAATCATCAGGGAACCCCGTGATGAGCAGCTTTTCAGCGGCAAAGCATGGCGTTAATGAGTACACGAAGAAATACAGGAACTGAGGGCAGTTTTCAGGTCAACGTGGTATTTATTCCGTACCCCTTCCTGAAAATGCAGGAAGTAATCCTTTTCTACCATTTGGTAGTAGGCCAACTTGCCCTGCAGCTCCATAGCATCTTCAGCGCTCCAGTATTTATTATTCTTGTAATCCAGAATGAAATTGTTGACAGCGGCCCGGAACAGTTTCTTACGGTCATGCCCCACAGTAACCTGATGATCCTTGTTGACCATGAGACCCAGATTCCAATTGGGGCCTTTGGCCGATACGAACTTTGTCTTTTCCGGCTTGATCGCATAAGGCGCGTTGAAGATACGCAGCGCTTTTTCGATCTCTTTCACCATGACGGCGGGGTTGAACTTTTCTGCCGCGGAAACGGTGATATTATCCGCGTAGCGGGTATACACCATCTTCTGCTTGGCGAACAGATTGAACAGGTAGTGATCGATGGGGATCATGATAATGTTGCTGAGCATGGGCGAGAGCGGGCTCCCCTGGGGCAGGCCGTCATTCAGCATGGCAAGGCTGACGGCTTTTTCCAGTTCGGCCCGGCCGTCTGGATACTCGGCGATCTGGCTGAAGGGTACTACGCCGGACAGCATATCCATGACAAACCGCAGATTGGATGAAGGAAAGAAACCGCTGAAATCTGTCTTCAGAAACCAGTTGGACCCGTTCTGCGTATGCCGCAGATTCAGATCCCGGATACAGCGGCCTTTCACATAAGCGAAAGCTGATGTGTGGTATAACGCGGGCCAGAAGGATTCCAGCAGCGCTTTCAAATCGTTCAAAGCGGTTTTCAGTTCCGGCAGCGGTTCATCGATTTCCCGCATGCCGCCATGCCGCTTGGGGATATAGAATTTGTGATACAGACTTTCCCGGGGCGGATCGAACAGCGAAACATAGCGTGCGTTGAATTCCTTTAGACGCCGGATATAATTGAAGATTGAATCCGACGAAACCCGGTCCGGCGTATAACGCGTGATGGTGTCGGTAGTTGGTTTCGGCAGGCAATCGTCAGCCGTCACAAATTCACCGGTCAGGATTTTATTCCATATGTCTTCCGGATCAATGGGACGCCTTGGCGTAACGATGTATGGCACTAATTTTCACATCCTTAATTAATTAATCCAGGATCTGCAGCTCCGGATTACCCCCCCTTATTTCTTCAGGTAACCGTTTTTGGGATCCTTATTTTATTCCGGTCCAATGTTTAGTCTGGTAATCAGCCGTACCGACTGATACATTTACAGCGACGTTCCTTCCCTCTGGAGCCCGTCCGGCCTGCGGCCGACGGGCTCCAGGCAGCCTCTATTACCAGACAAATTGGTTCATCAACGTACCGCTAATGCGTGCAGCAATGCACAAAGCGATGTGAAAAATCAGCCGATCGCGTCCAGAAGGAAGCCAAAGGCGTCAATAAGAATCATTTTGTGCAAGGTGTGATCCTTGACAAAGTTGATGAAATTGGTAACGCCCACATTGCACACCATGCGGACCGTAGGAGCCACAGACAGCGTAACGTGGCAGGCGGATACCGGCGTTGCTTCCATGGCCTCTTCGTGACTGAAATCCATGGAGCCCAGGAAGATTTCCTTATGCTTGGGATCCATCCAGTCCGCGGCGTAGTGCTGCGCATCGGTGAGCCGGGTTCTGAAATCGAACATAGCTTTGATGTTGGTATTCCATAGATTTTCCTGCGCGATTTTGCGGCGCAGATCGATGTTGTCCACACAAAGGAAGACATAGCCGGACAGCTTTTGTCCCGTCCATCCATCCGGATAGAGCTTCAGGTTTTCCGCTGCGGCAGGGTTGATGCGGCAGATCATTTCCGACACAGCATCCACCTTGCGCTTATGGATGTCTTCCTGGGTGAACATCTGGTTGACGATATTGTGCGGTTCTACCACATCAAAATCGTAAAGCGAAATATTGGTGAGCCCGAAACGGGCCAGGAGTTCAGCGACGGTGGACCCAACGCTGCCGCACCCAATGATGTGGATGCGCTCCCGGCACATTTCCGGCTGAAAGAATTCATAGGACTTGCTTAAATCCATCAATATCCCCCCCAGTAATAACCTTTGGATTCATAGTATTTTCTCATGTCTTCCCAATCCTCATCGTCCTCATAGGGATCATAGGCGGCGACGGGTTTGCTTGCTTCTTTTTCTTTTTTTTCTTTCTTGGTTTCTTTCGGCAGGTAATTGGAGGTGGGATAATTGGAGGTAACAGCAGTTTTCTTGACCACATGATCCTTCGCGTCCGAAATGAACCAGGAAATAGGCAGGCCGTCCTCATCTACGATGTCCACATCGATATCCTTGTCCTCGTAAAGGACGTTGTTATCGAAATCGTAGAGGATGGACGTGGATTCCAGGCGCTTATTCCAAATTTGGAACAGATAGAAACCCTGGCCGCCCATGGTTTGGATGATGGAATACTGATGCTGCTTATCCACAGAGGACGGAGACGTGGCCATGTTGACATGCGAATGGCCCTGGCCGTGCATGAATTCCGCCTGCTCATCGGTGAGATCCATCATGAACTTGGTATAGCTTTCATCGTCCGTATTGACCGTAGCCCCGGTGACCACCTGGGGATAGACCAGCACATCGTACACCTCAAACGTGGCAGGATCCGTGCCGCGGCGGGTGAGGTAATGCCAGGCCACTTCCGAATCGAAGGACTGGACCAGCATCATCATTTTGGTGAAAGCGGAAGCGGTGAACACGATCAGCGCCCGGACCTTTTCCTCGTTCTTCATGGTGTATTTACGGTTGAACGAGAATTCGCCGTCCAGCATGCTTTGCTTGTTCAAGGCTTCTGTGAATTCCTGAATCAGCTTTTGCTTTTCATCGTCTTTGAGAAAGATGGGTTTCATTTGGATGCCTCCGTAGACTGCTGTTCAATAAGCCAGGCCAGCGCTTCCTGCGCGGTGAAGCATTCGTGGGTTTCCACGTTTTCGATGACCTTCTTATCACTGTTCATGACCTCTTGAATGAAGGGACGGAACGTGAGGCCGGTTTCATGGATATTAACGGCCATAGCGGACGCGATGCAGCATTCCACCGCAGACAAAGTGTCGCCCTTCCGAAGCTGTTCCGTGATCAGGGGCGCGTTGTTGCCGATGCAGTTGTGGTACTGCAGGTGCGGATTGGGGATGCAGTTTTCATACGCGCCGTACATCAAATAGTTGAACCCGCGGCTGGAATTGACCTCGCCGTCCATACTCAGACGGTAGTAGGCGCAGGTACGGACTTTGAGCTTGGGGTTCTCGCAGAACAGCGCGTCCATCAACAGTTTCCGGTTCTGCACCTTGTTGAAGGGCGCTCCCGCGTTGATGCCATTGTAAATGTCGCCATTCTTGGACAGGTGCTCATAGCCTTCCACATCGAAGGAATCGATATAAGTGGACACGATGAACTGCAGCCGGCCATCCGCAGCGGACAGAAGCTTCAGGTTCTTGTGCGCCAGGAAATAGTCCATGAGTTCCCGGCTTTCGCTGGTGTTTTCCAGGGCTACGCGCATGCCCTCATAGCGAAGAACGCTTTCGTCCAGATCCCGCAGGGCGCGAATATAGCGCTCCCGGAAATCATTGGCGTTGTCGCGGGCATTGTTCACCTGATTTTCCGCATCTGTCAGCTGATGCTTGCGGGTGGACTTTTCGAAATCCTGCAGCAGCGTGCGGACAGCCATTTCTTCCAGACCCAGGGCTTTACCCATTTCCTGCATGGCAGTACGGTATTCATCCGCACTGCGCTTGGTGAGGCATTCCAGCAGATGCTTTTCTTCCGTGGTCAGAGGCGTTTCCTTGAACAAAGCGGGGAAGTACAGCGGCAGGAAAGACTGCACCAGATGATAGGAAGACAGCGTGAATACGTTGGTGAAGATAACGCAGAAATTGGTGCTTTGATTTATGAAGATGACGGTTTCCATGCCGCATTTGGAGCTGAGATACTGCTCCGCGGCGGAAAGCCGGGTGTAACCGTTTTCAGTTGTCCAGGGGTGATTACTTGCGGCCAGCAGCGAATCGACCACGCCGTGGACATTGATGGAGCGAAGAGTGATCCAGTACAGGGTGTTGGCCGGGATCGGATCGGTTTCCCGCACACCGCGAAGTTTGTTGAACAAAGCCTGGCCGTCAGACCGGGGAAGAGCAATATCCCTGGAAATGGACAGATAGGAGAAATGGTACTGTTGATCCTTGCGGCGAGTATGCAGCAGAGCGCGCATGGTAGCCAACATGGAAACGTCGCCATTCAAATCCGATCCGGCGACCCAGGATCCCGTAACGCCGTCATACAGTTCGTTGCCGGCAAACGGTTCTACGGTAGAAAGATTGGTGGGAAACATGGGGATTTCACCTCTTTACAGAATGTAAAAAAAGGGGAACCGGCTATTCGTCGGTTCCCCATGGAAAACAGTTGCGTTACCGTTCCTTACAGAACGGCAATCTTCGCCTGCACAGCGGCCTGTTCCGCCTTGATTTCGTCCAGGATTTCAGGCACCTTGGCTTCCACTTTGTCCAGCTTCAGCAGAGCAGCGCCGATCTTGTCTTCCAGCATGGCTTTCACATCCGTCTCGTCGGGATCGATGAGCAGGGTGATGGTGGCATTGCCGTCAGCGTTGGTGGTGGGACCGAAGGTAGCGCCGTACTTGCCGATGGAACCGGCGGAATCTTCCGTCAGGGCCACGCCGAAGATGGGTTCCTTTTCCGCGCCTTCACCCTGGTACAGGGTCAGCGCGTCAGGACGGTACTTGCCGATCAGGGCCAGGTCATCCCGCTTGATGGCGGAAGTGATGACGCAGGCATTGCCCATAACGGTGGCTTCCGCGGCGTTATCGGCCTTCACGACGCAGGTCAGGTAGCAGGATTCGGCCACATGCAGATCGCGCAGGGACTTGTCCATGTCGCCCATGGAGAAGGGAACGGAATCGATGGTGGGCTTGCCAACGGCATAGTTCACATCGTTCTCTTCGAAAATCTGGCGGGGAGTGGCGTCTTCGTTGGTCAGGATGGTTTTACGGCCGGCGTTGGTGATCAGGGTAACTTTAATCATGTTTTCTGTCTCCTTTTTTTTGTTCCTTGTAGGAATAATTGGGTTTCTTTTCACGGTTGTACTTCCCGCAAAAAGGCATGGGTTCCCGTTTTCACTGAAACGGATTAAACCCAGTGGAGCCCGGAACAGGAATTGAACCTGCAACCTGCTGATTACAAATCAGCCGCTCTGCCAATTGAGCTATCCGGGCAAAATGCAAACGGCAGGAATTGAACCTTGCTTGTACCCGTCGGCACGGCCACACCAGAATGGCCCACGTTTGCGTAAATGGTCGGGGCAGAGGGATTTGAACCCCCGGCATCCTGCTCCCAAAGCAGGCGCGCTGCCAGACTGCGCTATGCCCCGAAATTACAGCGGCTTTGCCGCTTGGTGGAGATTAGCGGGATTGAACCGCTGACCTTCTGCTTGCAAAGCAGACGCTCTCCCAACTGAGCTAAATCCCCTGGTGGGCCTTCAGGGACTTGAACCCCGGACCAACCGGTTATGAGCCGGATGCTCTGACCAACTGAGCTAAAGGCCCAAATACCCGCTTTTTCCGTATCAGGGAAAGCGGGCGAAACCTGCCGCTTCCGCGTCCTGGAACAACGGACGCTTTCACGGAGTCCTTCAACAAGTCACCTTCCTTGGTTCGTTCCTGAAGACGATACGACATATATTTTCGCCGGAAAAAGCACGAAAAGTGTATTTTCCGGAGGAAATATCAGTTATCCTTCCATGATTTTCAGCCAGTCCTCCGTGACGTTGGACGCTGAATGAAGCTTGATTCCAGCAGGTTCCAGAAAGCATGGCTCAAACAGATAACCACTTCCGCCTTTCAGTTTGCAGCAATTCGGTTGAGCTTCTGTCACTTCCATGATCAGATTACAGAATTTAAACATGCCTTTGACAAAAGATCCGACAGAACCATCCCAATCTGCGAGTAGATCCGGGCGGCGTTCATGGATTTCATCAAGCGTTAAAACGCGAACATAATCTCCGACGACATAAGGGTTTTTCATAATTAGATATAACTCCTTATTTTAATGGAAGCCCCGGCGGGACTCGAACCCGCAGCAGACGGTTTAGAAGACCGTTGATCTATCCGGTTGGTCTACGGGGCCAGGTGGCGGGGAGAGCAGGATTCGAACCTGCGGGGCCCTGTAGGCCCGGCGGTTTTCAAGACCGCTGCCTTCAGCCGCTCGGCCATCTCCCCATAAAGGAACAGCGGGAAACTGTTCCTTAAGCAAACAGACTGGACCATTCATCCCGGTCGATTTCCGGAACAGGCTTTTCTGCGTATGGTTCCAGGCACAACGGAAACCAGAACCAGCCTGAGAAATCCCGGTCATCCAGATCTTCTTCTTCCGGATCGGGATAGCATTCCTCCGGGTCTTTTCCCAGATGAAATTCATAATTCCGCTGAACGACAGATTGGATATAGGCTGTTTTGCCCATATACTTGATCATACGGACATTCAGATCATCAATGTCCTCGATGCTGTTAATTTCATCGGGCTTTAAGGCCGCTTGCTTATACCGCTCAATGATTTCCGCTTCCGAAAGAATGCGGACGCGATCGCCTACTTTGTAATCAACTTTCATTCTTATTCTCCATTCAGCAGCATGGACCATTCCGGAAGATCAATATCTTCCTGCGGCTCCGGATCGATCTTTTCCAGCGTGTACCAATACCAAAGGTAAGGTAATGATTTGCCGGATTCATCCGTCAAGCTGATCATTACACCTTTTTCATTGTATGATATAAAGCCG
>JAZQFG010000002.1:0-3113 GCA_045539375.1 Acutalibacteraceae bacterium
TTTTGTTCCTGTATAATGATTCGGCACGGAAATTTTCCGTAGTATCAAACCACACACCCGGTGATCGTACCCCCACGTGTTCTGCAAGGAACGGGCAGTGCGAGATGAACGGGGTGGAGGACAAAACAAAAGGAGAAAAAACTATGTCAGTCGTATCTATGAAGAGCTTGCTGGAAGCAGGCGTACACTTCGGTCACCAGACCCGTCGCTGGAACCCCAAAATGGCCCCCTACATCTACACTGAGCGTAACGGTATCTACATCATTGACCTGCAGAAGACCGTTAAGAAGCTGGAAGAGGCCTACAACTTTGTCCGTGAGATCTCCGCTGAAGGCGGCAACGTTCTGTTCGTTGGCACCAAGAAGCAGGCTCAGGACGCTATCAAGGAAGAAGCTGCCCGCTGCGGCGGTTACTATGTCAACGCCCGTTGGCTGGGCGGTATGATGACCAACTTCCGCACCATGCGTACCCGTATCGACCGTCTGGCTCAGCTGCGCAAGATGGAAGCTGTCGGCACTTTCGCAATGCTGCCCAAGAAGGAAGTCATTGGCCTGCAGGGTGAGATCGAAAAGCTGGAGAAGTACCTGGGCGGCGTGAAGGAAATGAAGAAGCTGCCTGCAGCTCTGTTCATCGTTGACCCCCGCAAGGAGCGCAACGCCATTGCTGAAGCTCACAAACTGAACATTCCCATCGTTGCTATCGTTGACACCAACTGCGATCCCGATGAGATCGACTATGTCATCCCCGGCAACGACGATGCTATCCGCGCTATCCGTCTGATCGCCGCTGCTATGGCAAACGCTGCTATCGAAGGCCGTCAGGGTGAGGACGCTGTGGCTGAGGTCGAGGCTGCTGCAGAGGCTGTCGAGGCTCCCGCTGAGGCTGAGTAATCAATAAACCTTATGGCTCCCGTACCCCGGGAGCCATCTACAAGAATATAGGAGGAATTAACTATGGCTTTTACTGCTCTTGATGTTAAGAAACTGCGTGAAATGACCAACGTCGGCATGATGGACTGCAAGAAGGCTCTTGAGGCCACCGACGGTGATATGGATAAGGCTGTTGACTGGCTCCGTGAAAAGGGTCTGGCCAAGGCTGCTAAGAAGGCTGACCGCATTGCCGCTGAAGGCGTTGCTTATGCTGCTGTGATCGACGGCGTGGGTGTTGTGATCGAAGTCAACTCCGAGACTGACTTCGCCGCTAAGACCGATTCCTTCATGGATCTGGTTAAGAACCTGGCTGTGATCGTCGCCAAGGACGCTCCCGCTGATGTGGAAGCTCTGAAGGCTTGCACCTACCCCAATTCCAATCTGACCGTCACCGAGATCATGCAGGAAAAGGTTATGTCCATCGGTGAGAATATGCAGATCCGCCGTTTCAGCCGTTTTGCTGACAACTTCTCTGTGGCTTACGTCCACGCCGGCGGCAGCCACGGTGTTCTGGTAAACCTGGCTGTTGAGGGCGGCATTGATGCTACCGAGATCGGCAAGAATGTTGCTATGCAGATCGCTGCTATGGGTGCTAAGTACTGGGATAAGTCCCTGGTACCTCAGGCTGATGTAGATCACGAGCTGGCTGTTCAGGTTGCCGCTATGGACAATGATCCCAAGATGGCAAGCAAGCCTGCTCAGGTCAAAGAGAAGATCGCTGCCGGTAAGATCGCCGCTTACTTCAAGGAGATCTGCCTGCTGCAGCAGGACTTCGTCCGCAGCGACCTGTTCCAGGGCTCTGTTGAGGGCTATATCGCTGATGCTGCTAAGAAGCTGGGCGGTTCCGTCAAGTTTGTTGATGCTATCCACTTCGTAAAGGGTGAAGGCATCGAAAAGAAGGAAGAGGACTTCGCTGCTGAAGTCGCTGCTCAGATCGCCGGCGCCGGCAAGTAATCCATGTAATCAAAAATCCCCGACCGATGGTCGGGGATTTTTTTAATGTAAAACAAATAACATCGTCCTAAATTGGAATTTACCTAAATAAACTGTAGGGGACGGGTTCCCCGTCCCGCGGGCGACAAAACATCGCCCCTACAATTTCTAAAGGAAAATTGTCGTATTTTGCAACACGCCCTTTTTCTATTCAATAATTTTTGCATTATTCTATATTGTATTCTCCAACTACCTCTGCAGGACCTTCCAGGAAAAGGCCGGAGATCAGGCCACCTTGCTCATCCACGGTGATCTTTAAAGTGCCGCCGGGATTGATAGCCGTCAGCTTTTTACCCGGAAGCTGCCCGGCTGTATACAACACCGCTGTCAGCGCGCCGCAGCCCGTACCGCAGGCTAAGGTATAATCCTCCACACCCCGTTCATAACTTAAGACCCGAACGGTGGTATCATCCAGCCAGGTGTAAAAATCCACATTTGCCCCTTTGGGGAATATGGGATCAAACCGCAGTGCCTGTGCCTGATCCCGCAATTCGTCCTTCATCTGCCAGGTAAATCCGGGAACCTCCACCAATGCGTGGGGTACACCGCAGACCGCATAGGCAGCCTCAGGCTTGGCTTCCAAATCAATATCCACGGGACGGGTCAGCTTTACACGGTACAGATTTTCTCCTAACCGCCAGCCGGGAACGATCCCCGCATCAGTCTGAATGGACATTTCTTCATCCACAATGCCCAGATCGTAGGCAAACTTGCAAATGCAGCGGCTTCCGTTTCCGCACATTTCCCCGCGAGAGCCGTCAGCATTATAATAATGCAGGCGAAAATCAGCAACATCTGATATATCCAGCGCCATAAATCCGTCCGCACCGGTCATGGCACACAATTTTTTGGAAAGCTCCTCATAGTCCAGGTTTTGTCCTCTGCCGTCAACGACCATAAAGTCATTACCGGCGCCGCTCATATGCACACAGCGCACAGCGCCACCTCCTTTTGAGATAGTATATCATATTCCTGACAAAATTTCAAATCCCCTGTAAGCTGCCGATTCTATTGATTGTAAATGATTGTTTAGAGTAGCAGGTTAGGCGTACACGCCAAAGCCTTCCCCCTCGGGGGAAGGTGGCAGCCCGCAAGGGCTGACGGATGAGGGGTGTATCGAATACACATTGGTACTGTAGCGTGTTCATACATTGTGCTGTACCCCTCATCAGTCAAAAATCAGAGATTTTT
>JAZQFG010000003.1:0-4724 GCA_045539375.1 Acutalibacteraceae bacterium
ATAATAATGCATATGTCACACCTGCAACTCCTGTTCTGGGTGATGTAACGGTAGAGGCAGTCTTCTCTGCTTACGGTACTACGACCGGCGATGCCAACATTGATGGCCTCACCGTTCACGTTGCCGCGCCTTCGGGTGCTCTGCCTGAAAATACCATGTTCCGTGGCACGGCTGTCACGGTTGACGTTCGTCCTGCTGTTGAGGCAGCAGTTGGCTCTTCCGTCGGCGAGATGCGTGCCATCGACATGACCTTCATGCAGATGATGCCCTTCCGTGCAGAAGTTGAGCCGAAGAAGGCTGTCACAGTCAATGTCTCCGTTTCCGGTATGGACAGCGCCGAGTCTCTCGCTGTCGTTCATATTAACGATGACGGTTCTGCCAATGTTGTCAAGTCCGGTATTACCGAAAAGAATTTCTCCTTCGATGCCGACTCCTTCTCCATCTATGTTGTGGTAGAGTCCGGTGAAGATGCTCGTCTGACTGTGAACTTCCACAAGGCAGACGCGGAAGGCACCATCGATACCATGCAGATCAACAAGCGTCAGCTCGACAAAATCGAACAATATATCTTCGATCCGGGCGCCGGAACGCCTGAGGGCGCGTTCTTCAAGGGTTGGACGACGGTACAGAACTATACTGCAGAGACGACTGCATTAACTATCTCGGATGTCCGCAAAGATATCGCAGACAGATTTAATGTAGAAGGCGGTATTCAAGATGGAGATACAGTGGATTACTATGCCATGGTCTTCCATTCCTACGTCATTACATATCTGGATGAAGACGGCATCACAATCAAAAATGAACAGATCCTTTATCCCGCTGGGGATACGGTGACGCATCAGTATACTGTGGATCTGACCTATGTTCCCAAATATGCGTACGATGCTTCCTCCGGCGCATCCCGTGAGTTTGGCGGTTGGCAGCAGCTCAGTCCGGAAGTGAGCGAGCTGACGATCTATCAGAACGGCGAACAGTTCGATCTTTCTTCGGATGTCGTTCTCAGAGCGACAATCAATACCGGCTACTGGGTGAGTTTCAATGCTAACCTGAACAACGCGACCTTCACCGGCCCTGTGTTTGCTCCGTTTGTTAACGGTCAGGCCGGTCCTCCTTCCTCCGAGCCCGCTGATCCCGTCTGCCCTGGCTACACCTTCCAGGGCTGGTATTCCGGCACGCCCAAGGGAAACGGCGAAGTCGAGGGAGCTGTAGCGTTTGACTTTAATTCACCTCTGTATGAAACAACAACGGTTTACGGTGTCTGGACTAAAAACACGACGGCTACTTATAATGTCATTATCTGGCAGCAGAGTCTGGACGGAGAAAACTACGACTACAAAGAAACTGTAACTATCAATAACTATCCGGTGGGTACGAATACCCTCCAGATCATGGCTCGCAACAATAATACCACGGCTCGTATTTATACTGGCAATAACCAGTATACGGATAAGAGCTACACCGGTTTCCACATCGGAAGCATAGATGAACAGAAGCCGGTGGAGGCCGACAACACCACCGTAATCAATGTCTACTTTAACCGTAATGAGCATACGCTGACTTTCCGGCAGAATCAAAATTCTGGCACGGTTTATAAGACGATCACGGCTTTGTATGGACAGAATATCAAAGAAAACTTCCCAATCACGAGTAATGGCGCTAGCGCTGATTGGAGATGGACACCGCATGACAGCGACACATTTAAACAGGTTCTGGTCTATATCGATGTGATGCCCGATGAGGATGTGGTATTCACACGCTCAACCTCAAGCTATAGCACAAAGACAATCCATTACATGGTAGAAGCACTTCCCGGCCAAAGTGTTGATCGCACACACAACAATATGAACTTCCATGAGTATAAGGCTATAGATGCCAAGTACAATTTCTTTACTGAGGCTGAGGACTATATCTCTCTGGATGGATTCACTAAGGGCGATTCCGACTCTCTGTCTACAAGGTATTTAGAGCAGGCGTATACCGGTAATAACACTACTGGGAATCCCAATGCAACAGGTAATAACGTTTGGGGATCATCATATAGACATGTATTTGTGTACTATGTCCGCACTCAGTATTCAATAGAGTATGAAGACGGCACGTTCTTCGCTCTGATCTCGGATGGCGGTGCTAAGGAGGTTCCGCTTCCGGATCCCCCCGTGTCACAGAGCATTGATATCAAGACCGGTATCAAATACGAACAGAATATCAATAATACTACCTACAACTTCACCCCGACGAAGGATCTTTATGTATTCGCGGGTTGGTATAAGGATGTCAACTGCACGGAGCCCTATACCTTTGGCACCATGCCTTCGAACAACTTCAAGCTTTATGCAAAGTGGCTGTCGAAGGTCTATAAGGTAAATCTTGTTCCCAACGACAGCACGGACGACCAGATCCGTTATGTTGACCCGTATCAGAGTACGACTTTCTATGTGGACTGCAATGAGAAGATTGCTGACATGTCCGGTGCAGAGCGCAACTACTGGGAGCTGGTCGGCTGGTATACAGATTCTGAATTCACCCACTCCCATGACTTTGCGGTCATCCCTGTCAACGATGCGTACATCGCGCAGTACGGCAACCCGAATTACCGTGAGTCTAATTGGGCTGCCACCTATGGCGAGATCACGCTGTACGCCAGATGGCGCAGCAAGCTGATCGGCTCCGATGGCATCAAGGTTGAATATGATATCACAGATAAAGGCCAAGAGCCGGCACCGACCGATATCAATAACTACGTTGACAACGCTCAGGCGATTGCTGCCAGCGCATGCTCGGCAGCTGATCCGGAAAACTACGTCTTCAGCCATTGGAACGTCCAGCACTGGGACGGAACTGCCTATGTCGATTCCGGTGTGAGCGTATACCCTGGCGAGACCTTTGATGTCAAAGTCAACGATTCTAAGATCGTCAATAAGGATACCAGTGAAGTCGTCCCGAGAAATCAGTACGATTCTCTGGACCCGAATGCACATTATTCCTATACTGTTGTTCTCAAAGCAGTATTCATTGAGAAGGATAAGGAAGTAAAGACCTTTATCAACTGGTACTGGAACATTGACGGTGAAGATGACCCGTATTCCACTTCCACGGGTATCAAGATCAACCAGGCGGTTCCTGTTCCTGCTGCACCCACACGTGATGGATATAAGTTCCTTGGCTGGATCAAGGGTATTGAGGAAGACGGTCCTACCACCAAGTTAACGGATCTTCTCATTACATATGAAAATGGTACGTACAGTACGGATGTTGCTGATGCGCTTGTACCTGTCCAAGTCGCAGCGGATGAGCATTTGGTTGGCGATGGCACTCAGCATAACGCTATGTATGCTGCGTGGGAGCCCATTTCCTATACGGTGAAGTTTGACAAAAATGCAGAAGATGCCACGGGCACCATGGAAGATCAAACCTTCGACTACAATGAGGAAAAATCCCTGACGGCAAATGCCTTCACTCGCACGAACTATAACTTCCTCGGCTGGAGCACAGATTCCGGCGCAACAGAACCGACTTATACCGATCAGGAATCCGTTAAAAACCTCGCATCTACTGATGGAGCGGTGGTTACACTCTACGCAGTTTGGGAAAAGGCTACCGCTGACTACACGGTTGAGTTCTATTATCAGGATGCAAACCTTGTGTATCAGAAAGTGGATTCCATGACGGCTACCCGCACGGATGTAATAGGCAATACTGTATCTGCGACTGATACCGATAAGGGACAGACAACCTATAATGGCCAGACTTATACGCTGAATGAAACACAATCCATCCTTAGCGCGACCCTCGCCGCAAGCGGCACAGTATTGCAGCTTAAGTTTGACCTGACTGTCAATGCCAAGATCAAGGTCACGAAGACAGCAGACAAGACTTCTGGCGTGAAAGCCGGCGAGACCATCACGTACACGATCACGGTAGAGAACACCGGCAACGTGACAGTGAGCAACCTGGCCCTGACAGATGTACTGGCAGGCATCCAGCTTGGCGCCCTTGACGTAACCACAATAGCACCGGGTGAGACAGCGACAGCAACGGCAACATATGTTGTAAAGCAGTCTGACATCGATGCAGGCGAGATCAACAATACAGTCACTGCAAAGGGAACAGATCCGAAGGATGCTGAAGTAACCGGCAGCGACAGTGAGAAGGTCACGACCGAAGAAGCAGCAGGCGCAATCAAGGTCACGAAGACGGCAGACAAGACCAGCGGCGTGAAGGTAAATGAAACGATCACGTACACGATCACGGTAGAGAACACTGGCAACGTGACAGTGAGCAACCTGGCCCTGACAGATGTACTGGCAGGCATCCAGCTTGGCGCCCTTGACGTAACCACAATAGCACCGGGTGAGACAGCGACAGCAACGGCAACGTATGATGTAAAGCAGTCTGACATCGATGTGGGCGAGATCAAAAACACAGCAACTGCAACCGGTACACCTGTACGCGGTGAGCAGGAGACTGTAACCGATTCCGACGATTGCACAGTCAAAACTGAAGATCCGAAACCGAGCTTCACGGTCGTAAAGAGCGTGACGAGCACAGGCACCGGCGATAACGGCACATACAAGGTCGGTGAGACGGTGACATACCAGATCGTTGTAACGAACACGGGTAACGTGACACTGACAGATATCGTTGTGAAAGATACACTCAGTGTAGCGGACGGCCAGGTAACGTTCACAGATCTTGGCGGCGGAAAGCTGAACGACGACAAC
>JAZQFG010000004.1:0-83676 GCA_045539375.1 Acutalibacteraceae bacterium
TGCTGATTACAAATCAGCTGCTCTACCAACTGAGCTAAACCAGCGAATGAAATGAGCGCAGTTTAGCGAAGGAGGTAGAGCAACTCTACACAACTGAGCTAAACCAGCGAATGTATGGCTTGGTTGTGCGGTTTCACCTGATTTGTAATCAGCTGTACCGCAACCGCGACAACACGGATTATTATACCAATCCTCCCCCGCTTTGTCAAGACTTGTCCGGAGAATTATTCACTTGACCTCCTTCCCTTTCATAAGATGAAACGAGGAGGTGAAAACGATGGCTATCTTCTGCTACGAGAGCAGACGGGATTGTGTGACCGTGGCCGCTATCGTCAGTGTGATTCTCGGCGTCATCGCCGCTTTGCTGAACATCACTGCCGTCATTACCATTACTCCCGCTTTCCTTTGGGTGGTCTTTGGTATCGCCATTGGCTATCTCGCCGTTCTTCTGGCCTCTGCCGGTCGCAATCTGCACGTGTCCGGTTGCGGCTGTAACGCTTTGACTGCGGTATTGGTCGGCATCCTTGGCGCCGCTCTGGTGTCCGTCATACTACTGGCGATCACGTTTGCCGCCACCAGTATTATCGGTGCTATCTTGGTGGGATTACTGGTACTATTCCTAGCGCTGATCATCACCGCCACCGCCTGCCTCGTCCGTTGTTTAGCGTTCGCCGCTGACTGACGGAACCATCGCCCGGTATACACCGGGCGATACATACCGAAAGATAACAGCATATCTGAACTCCGGTTTTGCGCCAAATTGTAGCTTATCCCACTATGTACTCGCAAAACCTGTGAAAAGGCTGGCGCCTTTTCAAGAGTTGGATTCATGCGGAACTACAAAAAAACGCAGGGACATCATAAAGATGTCCCTGCGTTTTTGGTGGAGACGAAGAGGATCGAACTCTCGACCTTACGGATGCGAACCGTACGCTCTCCCAGCTGAGCTACGCCCCCAAACAGTTCCCGGTGCGGCCAGCGCACCGGGAGCATTGATAGTTTATCTCATTTACGTTGCTTTGTCAAGAGATATAGCGGAATTTTCTCACAAATTCTCCGCCTTCAGTTCACCGCAAACAGGCATTGCCTTTAACGGAACAATGGTTGCACCTAACGCCTCGGCCTGTTCGCGAACGTGGGTAACCAGCACCACCGGCCTATGCTGTGCGTATGCGGAAATGAGCGGCACCACATTCTGCCACGTGTTTTCGTCCAAGCCATTGAATGGCTCATCCATCAGCAAGCAATCGCTGTCAGCAGCCAGTGCGCGCGCCAAAGCTACACGGCGTTGCTGCCCGCCGGACAAATGCCCGGGAAGTGCCGTTATTTCCTCCTCGGTCAGCCCGACGGAACGCAATTGATCACGAGCCATATCCTCGTTAACGCCAATCACGGTGACGTTTTGCACAGCCGTCAGCCACGGTAAAAGACGATCCTCTTGAAAAATCATTGCCACCTTTGGAGCGCTCAGCAACTCTCCCTTGTCGGGCTTTTCTAAACCGGCCAACAAGCGGAGCAGCGTGGTTTTTCCGCAACCGGAGGGACCCCATAGACACACCACACCCTGCTCCGGCAGATGCCAGGTAACATGATCAAGTACAGGGGTATTACCATAGGAGAAGGTTACGTCGTTTAACCCTATGCTCATACCGTCACCTCCCTACCGCTAACCAAACGGTGCAACAGACGCTCCAGTAGCACGCTCAAGGCCACAACCACAACCGTACTGGCAAACACCTCGGAATAGTCCAAGGCGATTTTTGAAGCAGCGATCTGTGCGCCAATGGAGCGCCCGGTGGTGCAGATGATCTCTGCGGCAATGCCGGATTTCCACGCAAAACCAAAACCGGTGGTCAATGCCGCCTGAAAGTAGGGCTTTACAGAAGGAATCCATACATGGCGCAGGGACTGTCTTCTGCTTAGACGGAACACATCAGTCATTTCCAGTAGGCGACGATCTGTCTGTAGAATACCTTGCCGCAGATTCTCCCACACCAGAGGTATCACCATCAAAAGCGCAATGAACGTAGGCATGGCATTCGGAGCAATCCATAAGAACGCCAGAAAAATAAAGGATGCGACCGGCACCGCACGGATCACGGACAACACCGGTGAAAACAATGTGTTCAGTAAGGCATAGCGGGTAGTCAATACCGCCAATAAGGCTCCCAAAACCACGGCCATCCCGAAGCCAACTAATATTCGTAGGAAAGAATATCCAACGTCCACCCAAAAAACTCCCTGTCCCAATAATCCCCACAAGGAGATCGCCACATCCCAAGGATACGGCAAGGGCATCAGCAGGGTGCGATTGGCCACCAAACAAATCAGCGACCAAACGCCCAACCAGAAAAGAGTCACTGGGATGAAACTCAGTTTGCGCAACTTAGCCGACATAATAGAAGTTATTCTTCGGCAGCTCACCACCGATTGCGGCAGGATTGTACTTGTGCAGGATCTCAAGATACGTAGACAACTCACGCTTCATGATCTTACCGCTGATGAACACCAGCTCGCAGTTCGGGATCGCCATTTTAGCGATAGCCGCCTTGGGGATGATCTTGTACTGCTCGCACAAGGTAGCAGCGGTAGCCACATCGTCATTGACTGCATTGATAGATGCCTCATATTCCTTCATAAAGTGAGCGACGGCATCGGGATTTTTCTCCACAAACTCAGCACGGGCAACAACACAACCCATCATCAGGGTGCCCTCCTGCTCGGATACCGGCACGAATTTGCCGTCCTTTTTCTGCCACTCATCGGTCATATTCAGCACACGCTTCACGTTCTTATTCTGCAACAAAACGGCAGAAGCCTTCGGCTCGGGTACCATGGCAATCTTGGCAGTGCCATTGATCACCAGCGTAGCCAAAGCATCGTTATCCGCCACGTATTCAATCTTAACGTCTTTTTCCGGATCCAGACCGTTGCGCTCCAGGACAAATTTCAGAATATACTCAGGATTGGCACCCTTGCCGGAGGTAAAGATCGTCTTTCCTTTCAAATCGGAAACTTTGGTAATCTGCTCACCATTCGCAAGAATATGCAGAACACCCAGAGTATTGACAGCCAAAACCGTAACTTTGCCGCCGGTTTTCTTATACAGGGTAGATGCTAAATTCGTGGGGACAGCAGCAATATCGGCAGAACCGTTTGTGATCGCTGCTACCGCCTGGTCCGGTGCAGACACAACGTTGAACGTATAGTTGTTCTCCGCCTTCCCCTCATCCTGATTCTTCATCAGGTGGACAAGGCCAACGCCGGTGGGGCCGGCGATAGCAGTAATGTTGACATCCGCCTTAGGATGATTGTGCTCGCCGCTCTGCGGAACAGAGCTGTCCGAAGAATCCGGATTACCGGTGCTGCAACCGGCCAACAGGCACAGGGTTAATACCACTGCTGTGAATAAGGCAAGATACTTTTTCATGATTTAGTCCTCCAATTTCAAAATAATAATTTTCTTTCCTTCCCGCCGGATATATCCGGCGGCAGTGAGAGCATCTAAAGACCGATACAGACTGGAGCGCCCCATATCCAATCGCTCTGCCAGCGTAGACATACCGCCGGAAAGAACAACGATGTTATCCTCACCGCGATGCGCCAGCAAATAGCGCCAAAGGCGCCCATCTGTCTGGCCGGCGGTCAACGTATTTAACCGCCGATTGAGAAAACGAATACGGTCGGATAAAAACCGCACGTAATTCTCACCTATCTGAGGCACAGCCGCCATCCAGTAGGACACCGTTTCCTGGGGAATCAGCGCAACACGGCAGGGTGTTGCCGCCACCACCGTGGATGGATACGGCTCATCGGAGCCATACAAAGCAGCAGCGCCAAATACGTCGCCGGGATAAAGATCGTTCATCACAACACGATCAAACATGACCCGAATATGACCCTCCAACACAAATGCCAGCGCACGGCGCACACTATGGGCGTCGTAGATAACCTCTCCTTTTTGAAAGGAAAGTTCCTCGGCCTTCGCCAGAGCTTGACAACGCTCCTTCTCCTCCGGTGATAGTCCCTCCAGCAGGAAAAAGGACGGATATTCCAATGCTTTCACCTCCAAATGTCCCATTTGGGACACTTTTCAAGAATAGTATATCACATAATATGAAAAAAGCAAGTGCTTTTGTCAATTTAATAAAGAAAAAAACGGTGTAGCCGCCTAAGCGGTTACACCGTTTTTTGAAACACAATTAATCTTCTTCGATCTCTTCATCCTCGTCGAAATCGAACTCCAGATGCTCGCCACAGGCGGGGCACTCAACGCCGCCGTCCAGCAGGGTATCCTCATCAACCTCGAAATCCTCTCCGCAGGAGGGGCAGGTTACGTCGTAATATTCCTCGTCGCAATCGTCACAATCGCAGCAATCACAACAGTCGCAATCCTCGTCCCATTCCTCATAGAAGTCCTCTTCCAGAGTGTTGAGGTCCTCATCTACAGCGTCTACCTGCTCGGTGAGCTCAGCGGTGTAGTCCTCCAGATCGGCCAAATCATTTGCCAGATCGGTCAGAATCTCGACGATAAGATTCATTTCCTTATCCTCGACACCCTTGCCCTCCAACAAGCCCTTCAGATAAGCTACCTTCTCAGTGATGGTCATAATAATTACCTCCCTAATTTGGTGTACAGTAATTAAGCGCGATCCATATACTCGCCGGTGCGGGTATCCACACGGACAACCTCGCCCTCGTCAATGAACAGCGGCACACGGATCTCGGCGCCGGTCTCCAGAGTAGCAGGTTTGGTAGTATTGGTTGCGGTATTGCCCTTGAAGCCGGGATCGGTCTGGGTGATGGTCAGCTCCACAAAGTTGGGGGGCTCCACACCGATAACCTTGCCCTTGTAAGACTTGACAGTGCAAACCATATTCTCCTTGACAAACTTGAAGTTGTCGGGCAGATCGCTGGCGTTGATCGGTACCAGCTCATAGGTCTCGGGATCCATGAAATAATGCAGATCACCGTCAGCATAGGAATACTCCATCTCCTTGCGCTCGACGTAAGCGGTCGGGAACTTGGCAGTGGGGTTATAGCTCTTCTCAATAACAGCGCCGGTGATGACGTTCTTGGTCTTGGTACGAACGAAAGCCGCACCCTTACCGGGCTTTACGTGCTGGAACTCGACAACCTGCAATACGTTGCCGTCTTCCTCAAAAGTAACACCATTTCTGAAATCGCCTGCAGATATCATAACTAAATTCCTCCATATTGTCAGACTACTGTATATTGTACCCTATTTCTTAAATAATTTCAAGCACTATTTTGCAGAAATTGGGTTTTTCCGGCAAAAAGTCGGCTATTTATGCCAATGCAGCGTGATACAAACGGCTCATTGTTGCTGCATCCGCCGTCTGTGTACCTGCAGATTCGCAAATTACTACAGGACACAGGCTCTCCTGCGCCAAAAGTTTCATCAGCGGGGCCGGCTCGGGACCGAATTGCGTATCTTCAAAGGTAAGATGCTTTTTCTCTCCCCCACCGGTATATTCGATCTTGGAAAAATGAATATGGAAGGAGCGACGCCGCTCCTCTCCCAATGCAGTTCCAATGGCATTCACCACGTTTAAAAACGCCTCACTGTTATTGGTGGCGCCGAAGGTGCGGCTATTTAGATGGCCAAAATCCACACAGGGAACAAACCGCTCATCCGCACGGCAGAAGGTCAGCACCTCTTCCAGCGTTCCCAGCTGGTTGATCTTGCCCATCACCTCAGGGCAAATATGGATATGAGACAACCCTTCGGCATCCAAAGCCTCCTGCGCACGCAATAGTGTTTCGGTGGCTAAAGCTGTAGCCTCTTCACGGCTACGACCACCCAAGCCACCGGGATGCACCACAATGCGGTTACCGCCCAGCAGATCCACTGCACGGGCACTATCCAAAATATAGCGGATGCTATTTTCACGTTTTTCCTCCTCTGCAGAGGCCAAAGAAATAAAATAGGGGGCGTGGAGCGACATAGTAATACCACACCGTTGTGCCTCTTCACGCATCGCAGCCGCAGAGGAAGCGGACAAGCGAACACCGCGACCACACTGGTACTCATAGGCGGTCAACCCCTGCTGTTGCAGCCACGGAAAGATCTGAACCGTGTGCTTGTTGCCGGCGGCATAAAACGCCTCACAGTTGCCGGCAGGGCCAAACAATGCTTTATTGGGCATAATCCGTCTCCTTTCTCTGACTTTGGCGCTTATTCTTCATCAAAAGACGCTCGATTTTTCGTTTAAAAACAATCAATTTCTGCTCTACTTCAGGCTCGATCGGCTCCAGCAGAACAGACGGAATGCCGGTGAGATTTGCGCCCAAAACATCCGTGAACATCTGATCGCCAATGGCGATACACTCTCTTAAAGAAACACCTAATTGCCGCGCCGCCGCACGATAGCCGGAGGGCAGGGGCTTGCGGGCGTGCGCTGAGAAAGGAAGTCCGATTTTCTCCGCAAAAGGAGCCACCCGCGCCTCTTCATTATTCGATACAATAATCAGGCAAAAACCTGCATCCTGCATACACGAAAGCCAGATCTTCACCTCATCAGTCAAATCGGGTGAATCATGGGTGGTTAGTGTATTGTCCACATCCAACAATACCGCCTTAATCCCCATACGATGCAATTGTTCCGCAGTAACATCTGTAATGCGACGGCGATATACAGTGGGATAAAACAAGGACATAGCCGAACTCCTTTCCTTCATATTTACAAACAAAAAGCGGGCAGAGAACTGCCCGCTTTCTCTACGCATTATTTGAATTTTCTCTTGCGCGCAGCTTCCGATTTCTTTTTACGTCTTACGGAAGGTTTCTCATAGTGCTCTCTCTTGCGCACCTCAGCCAGAGTGCCGGCACGAGCGCAGGACTTTTTCCAGCGGCGCAGAGCGCTGTCCAGAGATTCATTCTCTTTTACACGAACTTCAGACATACTTTATTTCCCTCCCTCCGCCATATAGCAGGGGTATTTTTGCATAATGCAGAAAAATTATAACTGAAAAACGTGTAACAGTCAAGACTTTTTTGCATCTTTCTCTAAAAAACTTTCATTTTCCAACTTAGAGCGGTTTTACCACCAGATTCACCAGCTTACCGGGAACATACAGCTCTTTGATAATCTGCATACCCTCCAGCAGCGGCGCCACTCTTTCATCCGCTTTAGCGGTAGCCAGAGCATCCGCAGCGGAAATGTCGGCAGGTACAGATATGCGGTTGCGAATCTTTCCGTTAACCTGCAGAGCAATCTCAAATGCCTGCTCCTGACACTTGGCTTCGTCATAAGTGGGCCAAGGCTCATAAGCGATGGTGTCCTCGTGACCCAGCAACTGCCACATCTCCTCGCCCACGTGAGGCGTGATACAAGATATCATCTTAACGAAGCCTTCAGCATAGGCTCTGGGACAAGTACCCGCCTTATATGCCTCATTGATAAAGACCATCATCTGTGCAATGGCAGTGTTGAAGCCCAAGGTCTCAAAATCATTGGTCACCTTTTTCACCGTCTGATGGTAGATTTTCGTCAGCTTGCCGTCGTCCTCTTCGATAATATTGACAGGCTCGGTAAAGAAATTCCACACACGATTAATGAACTTTCTGGCACCCGCCACCGCACTGGTGGACCAAGGCTTAGACACCTCCAGGGGTCCCATAAACATCTCGTACAGACGCAGCGTATCCGCGCCGTAATCCCGCACGATGTCGCTGGGATTGACCACAAACTCAGGGAAACGTTTACCCATCTTGATGCCGTTTTCACCCAAAATCATACCCTGGTGAACCAGCTTTTTAAAGGGCTCTTTCACAGGAGATAAGCCCTGATCATAGAGGAAGCGATTCCAAATACGGGCATACATCAAATGGCCCACAGCGTGCTCGGGGCCGCCCACGTACAGGTCAACCGGCATCCAATGCTTTAACAGTTCGGGGTCGCAGAACATCTTGTCATTATGGGGATCAATATACCGCATAAAGTACCAAGAAGATCCGGCAGAGCCGGGCATGGTGGAGGTTTCACGCAAACCTTTCAGACCGTCTTTATCATAATGCTTCCACTCTTCGGCATTCTCCAGCGGTGCCTGACCGCCACGGCCCTTATAATCCTCCAGAACCGGCAGAACAACGGGCAACTCCTCATCCGGCAGAAAGACCGTTTCGCCATCTTCGGTGTAAACGCAGGGCACCGGCTCGCCCCAGTAACGCTGACGGGCAAAGATCCACTCACGGAAGTGGTAGTTGTTCTTTCTGCGGGCAACACCCATATTCTCCAGCTTACAGGTGATGGCCTCCTTGGCCTCCTCCACCGTCATACCGGTAAATTCTTCCGAATTAATCAACTTGCAGCCCTTACCCAAATAATCCTGTTTTTCAAAGGCACACTCGGAAACGTCACGGCCCTCAATGACCTGAATCATAGGGATATTATGGGCGATCGCATACTCAAAATCACGCTGATCGTGGCTGGGCACCGCCATAACGGCGCCGGTACCATAGTTGGCCAGTACGAAATCGCCAATGAACACCGGTACCTCTTTCCCGTTAACGGGATTGATGGCATAAACACCCTTTAAGGGACAGCCGGTTTTACCCTTATTCAGATCGGTGCGATCCATATCGGACTTTTTCAAGGTTTCGTCTATGTAAGCCTGAACCTCTTCCCGATTCTCTACCCGATCCAGCAGACTCTCTGTAATCTTACCATCCGGAGCCAGCACCATAAAGGTAATACCGTAGATGGTCTCAATACAGGTGGTGAAGATGGAGAAATCACCGCCGCCCACCAGCTTGAAATCCACCTCAACACCGGTGGATTTACCGATCCAGTTGCGCTGGATCTCCTTGGTGGATTCCGGCCAATCAATCTCGCTCATACCCTCCAACAGTTTTTCCGCAAAAGCAGGCTGATCAATGACCCACTGCATCATATTCTTTTTAACGACAGGGAAACCGCCACGCTCGGACTTACCGTCGATGACCTCGTCATTGGAAAGAACAGTGCCCAATTCCTCACACCAGTTCACCGGCATCTCGATCCTCTTAGCATAACCGGCCTCCCACAACTTTTTAAAGATCCATTGGGTCCATTTATAGAACTCCGGATCGGAAGTAGCAGTCATTTTAGACCAATCATAGTCAAAGCCCAGCTCCTTAAGCTGCTTGGAAAAGGTTTTAATATTCTCCTGTGTAAAGCCGTTGGGATGATTACCGGTAGACACGGCGTACTGCTCTGCCGGAAGGCCGAAAGAGTCGTAGCCCATAGGATGCAGTACGTTAAAGCCCTGCATGCGTTTCATACGGGACATAATATCCGTCGCCGTATAGCCTTCCGGATGGCCTGCATGCAGACCCACACCAGAAGGATACGGGAACATATCCAAGACATAATATTTGGGCTTAGAGAAATCCCATACATCGGTATGGAAAGTCTGCTTCTCCTCCCAATAGTTTTGCCATTTTGCTTCAATTTCTGCGGGGTTATAGCGAATCATAGTCCTAATCTCCTCACTGTTGTATCAAATATGGGGTGATATCCACGTCGGTGGCATCCACCCACAACCGTTCCAAATCGTAAAAATCCCGGGTCTCCCGACGGAAAATGTGCACCAGTACGTCACCGTAATCCAACGTGATCCAATCCCCGGTGGTATATCCTTCATTGCGCAGAGGGCGTTTCCCCTCTTTTGCCAGTTCTTCCTCCACATAGTCGGAGAGACTGCGCACCTGGTTTGCGCTGCCGCCACTGGCTAATAAAAAATAATCGGCGATGGAGGTGATGTGGGAAACCCCCAGCACTCTGATGTCCTCCGCTTTATGCTTATCCAGTGCATACACGGCCTTCTGCCAAATGTTTTCTGCTGCCATACACTCACCCCATTCCCGCTAAGGTTGTGGTGGTGGCGGTAGCTCTGGTTGTAGTGGTCACCGTGCCGGTTTGCTCCTCCGCCACGGTATTCAGAGCCGCCGTTTCCGTCTCTACCGACTTTTGCTTAAGAAGCAACTGCGGCACTTTGACGGTGTTCTCATCCAGCGTCAGACTGTAAGGATTCATCTGCGCATTCAGCAATTCAATTGTTTGCGTCCGATTCACCGAATAGACAGCAGTAGATCCGGTCTTAGTCGCCTCACCGGGGAGAATGCTGAACGTAACCTGATCCAGCGATACCCGACCGATCTCGTAAAGAAACCGAGCAATTGCCTCGGAAAGCTTCATACGATTGGCGGCGCTCTCGGAAATGTTCAATAGGCGCATTTTTCCAAAAGAGGTTGTATTAAAACGAATGGGATTGGCGCCGATCATCAGTTGACCGATCGCACCTTTCGTAGAGCCGGTGTTTTTATCCACGTAATAGAGATTATCTAATTTACCGCTGCCGATTCGCTGCAGCAAAGCCGCAAAGACCTGCCGCTGGCGAAGCATACGTTCCCGATCCGAGGCAACCGTACCGGTATAGTTGTATTCTACCGCATAGGTAACAGCCGCCTGACCGTTGAGAGTCTGGACACCAACATCGTAGGTGGTGCCGGAAAGCGTGGTTTTCTTATCCAACTTCACGTCCACGCCGCCCAACGCATCAATCAATTGCACTAAGCCGGCACGGGGAATCAGCAAGTAGTTGTCAATCGGCAACCCATACTGCTCATTAAAAACACGGATCAGATCGCCGCTAGCGGAACCGGTGCGATACTCCAGTGGAGCACCGCAATCCTTATGCGTATTTCCGCTAATCGTCTCAGCGGTTAGTTCGATGCGGTGTGCCGAACAGAAGGGAACGGGCTGAGGATTCCCCCAAACATCGCCCAAAGTGCTGACGGCAAATCCGGTATCCTTGCCCACATATGTGGTGACCGGCATCTGAAGCACCGAAATCGTATCCTTCTTACGGTTGTAGCACATTACTGCAACCATATCCAACCGATCCGTTGTGCTTTTACCGGTGACACCTAATGCGTAATAGGAAACATCATCGCTGAGATTATCCGGAGTGACGGTATAGGTTACCATCTCCCGCGCAGATAATGTCGGAGCCTCGGAATCCCCTAGGGAACCGATCACCAAAACCACGACCAGCACCACCGCCAAAACAGCGGCAAATATCGCAAAAGGTTTCCAAGAAACGGATTTTTTCTTTTTGGGATTACCGGCAGCTCCGGCAAGGCTGACCTGCTTTTGGCCCATATTATTGTTCATTCCTTCGCCCTCCATTCTCTATAGACAAGACGATTTCATTATATAGCGCTACCGTATCGGGATGGACCGCACGCCCTTCTTCCACCAAACAGCGAATGGTGTAACTCACACCATACAGCATAGCCTCAGTCAAGGATTGATCTGCAAACCGACGCATCACGTCTACGTCGGGATAATCCCGATCTGCTGAGGTGAAATCCGCTACGAACAGCACTTGCTCCAACAAGGACATTCCTGCTCGACCGGTGGTATGATAACGTACCGCCTGCAACAGGTCTTCATCCTGAATACCGAGGACAGAACGCAGAAACACCTCACCGGTACGGGCATGCCATAGCGTGGGGCTCTTCCGTTCCACCGCATCCAACTGCACATCCATATCCAGCAGAATCTTTTGTTGAGCAGCGTGGTCGGTATCCTTCATAATATCGTGCAGAACACCTGCTGTATATGCCTTTGCCGGGTCAGCGCCGTAGCGTTTTGCCAGTCGCTGCGCTTCTTCCGCCACACAGAGAGAATGGCGAAAACGATATGCGCTCAGGCGGCTGCGAATGATCTCGATAAATTGCTCATCCTGCGTGCGTTGCTCCATCACACCACCGCTTTGATACAGCCCATGATCACGGATATACTGTTCCACCAACGAAGGCACCATACCCGACAGGCTCTCCCCCGCCATCGCCTGCAGACGAATCTGCGTAGAAGACAGCGGCGCTACGGGCTCATGGGCCACGTAACAACGAAAGCCATCCGCCGCGAGAGCATCCGCATATTCCTGCAGAGCCATCGTATCGGTCCCCTCACGGGGTACGGTGCAAAGCACCGCCATACGCGCAACATCCGCAAATCGGTGCCACGTACGCAAAGTAACAAACATATCCGCGCCGGTGATCAGATACCATTCCGTATCCGGATTCTGCTCACAAAGCGTTGTCAAGGTGTCCACCGTAAAGCTGGCACCCTCTCGCTTAAGTTCCAAATCAGAGACCTGCAACACAGGGTGCGCCTGCGCCGCCAAACGGCACATCTCCAGACGCTGTGCAGCCGGTGCCATAGACTCTCTGATCTTATGGGGCGGCACAAAGGTAGGCATCAGCACCACGCCATCCAGCTCCAGTTCTTCGGCCAGACGAAGTGCCATATCCACATGGCTTTGATGAATGGGGTCAAAAGTACCGCCAAATAAACCCATTTTCTTCATACACGCCCCCCTTTCATTGATGTTGCTTTATTTATGCCCGAGGCAGACGGATCTGGGAATCCTTTTCCTTCTGGCGGAACAGTACAAAGGTGCGTCCAATCACCTGCACTACCTCTGCGTGAACAGACGCAGCAATCTCCTCCGCCAATTCACGGGCAGTACCGGGGGCAGATTCTAACACCTTGCCCTTGATGATCTCACGGGCGGTGAGCGCATCGTCCGCCTGCTTGATGAGGGCATCCGAAATGCCGCCCTTACCGGCATGAACAATCGGCTCCAATGTATTGGCTAATCCGCGTAAATACGCGCGTTGTTTACTGGTCATACGATTACCTCATTTATTCTTAGCTAAATAGTCCTGCAAATCCTTAGAAAACTGTTTCAATGCATTGCCGCGATGGCTGACGGCGTCCTTTTCGGCGGGAGACATCTCGGCCGAAGTACGATCACCCACCAGGAAAATGGGGTCATATCCAAAGCCGTTCTCCCCTACCGGTGCAAAGGCAATGGCGCCCTCAAAGGTGCCCTCAGCACGCAGCACATCCCCATTCGGGAATACACAGCACACAGCCGACACAAAGCGGGCAGAGCGCTGCCCCACAGGAACGCCCTTCATTTCTTCCAGCAATAATACGTTGCGGTCATCATCGGTGGCCTCCTCGCCGCCGTAGCGGGCGGAATACACACCGGGGCGACCACCCAACGCATCCACCACCAGACCGGAATCATCCGCAATGGCAGGAAGACCTGTTTCCTTACAGGCAGAGGCCGCTTTGAGATAGGCGTTTTCGGCGAAGGTTGTTCCCGTTTCCTCGACGTCGGGAAGCACGATGCCCAAATCACGATCGGTGACAGCCTTGATGCCCAACGGCTCTAAGATGCGCTGCAATTCAATCAGTTTATGAGCATTATGGGTGGCGATCACGTATTTCATACGTTCTCCTCCTCAAACAATCCGGCGGCAAACTGCGACGGATCAAAGGGTTGGAGATCGTCAATACCCTCGCCCACGCCAATGAATTTTACCGGCACCTGCAGATCCTCACGAATCGCCAAAACAACACCACCACGGGCCGTACCATCCAGCTTGGTCAGGACAATGCCGGTGATACCGGCAGCCGATTTAAATTCCCGTGCCTGATTTACGGCATTCTGGCCGGTTGTCGCATCAACGACCAGCAGAATCTCTTTGTCAGCATCCGGCAACTCGCGATCGATGACACGACCGATCTTAGCCAGCTCATCCATCAGATTTTTCTTATTGTGTAGGCGACCGGCTGTATCGCAGATTACGATATCCGCACCTCGCGCCTTGGCAGCAGAAACGGTGTCAAACACCACCGCTGCAGGATCAGCACCTTGACCGTGCTTAACGATATCCACACCGGCGCGATCAGCCCAGATCTCTAACTGCTCGATAGCGGCAGCGCGGAAGGTATCCGCCGCACCGAGAATTACTTTCTTTCCCTGCGCCTTAAACCCGGCTGCCATCTTGCCAATGGTGGTGGTCTTACCCACACCATTCACACCGATGACGAGAATCACCGCAGGCTTCGTATTCAGGTTCAGTTCCTGCCCACCGGCCAGCATACCTGCCACAATATCTTTTAACAGCGTACGAATGGCCAGAGGATCGGTGATACCCTGTTCCTTAACCTGTTCCCGTAGTGTCTGACAGATACGGGACGCTGTATTAGCACCCACATCCCCCATCACTAAAATCTCTTCCAATTCTTCAAACAACTCATCATCAATGCGGGTAAAGCCTTTTAGCACCGAAGAGACGGAATTCATCAAAGAATCGCGGGTCTTTTTAAGTCCCTGACTAATTTTTCCAAACAGACCCATGATTATGCCTCCTTATCCGCTTCCAGCTTCAGACCCAGCTTCTGCTCCACCTCACTGGCGCGCAACTCCAACAGCTTGGATACGCCACGCTCCTGCATAGTGACGCCGTACAGAGTGTCCGCCTCCTCCATCGTACCGCGACGGTGGGTGATGGCAATAAACTGAATGCGATCGCACATGCGCCGCAGATAGGCGGCATAACGATCAACGTTCACGTCATCCAGAGCGGCCTCAACCTCATCCAGCACACAGAAGGGCGAAGGAGTCACCTTAAGGATGGCAAACAGCAGGGCCGTTGCCGCCAGCGCCTTTTCACCGCCGGACAGAGCCTCAAGGTTCAGAATCACTTTTCCGGGAGGCTGGATGAACATATCAATGCCGGAGCCGAGAATGTCCTCGGGGTCGCTTAGGCGCAATTCACCCTTACCGCCGCCGAACAGCTCGGCAAAGACGATGCCGTACTGATAATTGATCTGCTTAAAGCGCTCGATGAATACCTCACGCATCTGCACGGTCAGATCATTGATCTGCTTAAGCAGCTCCTCTTTCGTCTTTTCAACGTCCTCAATCTGTACCTTCAAGAACTGATAGCGCTCATTGACTTCGACAAACTCCTCAATAGCATCCACATTGACACTACCCAGAGCACGAATCTTGTTGCGCAGTTCCATCACACGACGGTTGGCAACGGCAGCATCCTCGATGGGCTTAGCAACAGCCTCGGCCTCCATACGGGTCAGTTCATACTCCTCGTACAGACGGCGGGACAGATCATCCACCTCACGCTTAATGGAATGGGTCTTTTCCTCCAGACGCGCCACTTCCTGACCCATCCGCTCACGCTCATCCGTCTTTTCACGGGATTGCAGACGCAGTTGCGTCTGACGAGCCTCGCCCTCAGCACGCTTGGCCACCAGGCGGGCGATCTCATCACCGGAGGCGGCGGCCTGCTCACGCAGACTTTGAGCCTGGCCCTCCTGTTCTGTGATGCGGCCCTCAATCTCTCCATTCTGCGCCTTCAGTGCCTCGATCTGCTGGGCCAACAAAGCCTTGTGGCCGGCAGAATCGTCCTGACGGGCGCGCAACTCAACAATGTTCTGCTCTAAGCTCTCGATCTCTTTTTCAAAGCTGAACACCGCCAGTTTTTGCTGAGCAATACACTCCGATAACTGTTCACGCTGCTCGGAGAGATGTTGACGACCACCGGTGAGTTCACTCAGACGGTTTTCAATATCCTGCTGACGAGCAGTCAATGTCTCCACCTCAGTAGCGGCGGCATCCATCGCCTTTTGACAGGCGGCGGCACGATCGTTCAAAGCTACGATCTCATCGGCAGCCTCTTTGGCGGCACAGGCATTCTGTTCCGCCTGCTCCTGCAGACGGCGCACCTCACCCTCCAGGCGAATCTTGTCCTCCTGGGCAGTGATCAGCTCGCCACGGGCACCGGTCAACTGTGCCTCAACAGCAGCAGCATCCTGCTGCAGTTGGCGGAACTGCTCTTTCGCCGTCTCCAGCTTCTTCATTTCCTCAACGGCAGCTTTTTGTAATCTTTCAATCTCGGTACGACGGGACAACAGACCCGCACCCTTGACCGTAGAACCACCGGTCAGCGAACCGCCGGCATTGATCACCTGACCATCCAAGGTCACAATACGGAACTTATAGCCGTGGCGGCGAGCCATGGATACGGCATAATCCATATCCTCAGCCACAATCGTGCGCCCTAACAGGTGCTTGGCAACGCCGTCATACTTCTTGTCATAGGTAACCAAATCGCTGGCTAAACCCACAAAACCGGGATCATCCTCGGGAACATCCGACAGAACGCTCCCCTTGACAGAGGTCAAAGGTAGGAAAGTGGCGCGACCTCCCTTAGTTTCGTTCAAATAGCGAATACCCTTTTTAGCATCCTCTTCCCGCTCGCAGATCAGATTCTGTGCAGCTGCACCTAACGCCGTTTCAATCGCCAAGGCGCAGGAGGCATCCGCCTGAATCAGGCGCGATACCGGGCCTAAGATGCCCTGCAGAGCTCCACGCTCCGCCTGCTTGATCACAGTACGGACCGAATTTTGGAAGCCCTCCAGATTGCGCTCCATCTCCTCCAGCATCCGTACGCGGCGCTGCTTCTCTTCCACATCCAGAGATTGCTTATCCAGCGACTCTTTCGCCGCATTCAGTTTCGCCGAACGATTTTGATAACGGAACTCATAACCGGACAGAGCATTCTGCAAACTCTCCACTTTATCGGCACAGATTTTTAGAGCGTCCTCGCTGTCCTTGAGTTCTGCAGCGGCGGCCTCAGCCTGCTGCTGACGCAGGGTCGCGGCAGCGGTCAACTGTGATAAGCGCAGAGTAATCTCTCGCAAAGAAGACTCATTGGTCGCACCGGCGACCCGCACCTCGGACAGCTGTAATGCAATCTGCGATGCCTCACCGGACAGTTCTTCAATACGACCGGAGGTTTCATCGCTACTGCGGGCCAGTTGCTCCATCTCGTCGGTCAGAGCCAGACACTGCTGCTCCGCCTCGGTGATGGACTGACGACGAGATGCAATATCCCCCTCACGGGCAGCAATTTCCTCATCGATGTGAGCATTGCCCTCGTCAGCAGCAGTGATCTCACCCTCAATACGCAGAATATTCTCATTATTGTGGAAAATATCATTGCGCAGAACGGCAACCTGACTGTCGCACACTGCGGCCTGTTCCTCTAAAGCGGAGGCAGCACGGCGCACCTCATCCATCTGCACCTCTAACTGCTGTGCCTCTAAAGCAATGCGCTCAACCTCTTCCGAGAACTGATCAATAGAAGTTCCGGCGGACTCATACTGAATGCGGGCATTCTCCAGCTTGGCATCCAGATCCCGCAGAACGCCACGGGAGTCGTTCATCGTGCGCAGCCACAGACCGATCTCCAATTCCTTCTTTTCGCCGGCATATTCTAAGAATTTTTTGGCTTTTTCCGCCTGTTTTTCCAGAGGGCCTACACGATCCTCCAGTTCCTGCAGAATATCGTGCAGACGATCCAGATTATCCTGGGTCTTGCGCAGGCTGTTTTCAGCCTTATCTTTCTTATAACGATACTTCGCAATACCGGCGGCCTCATCAAAGATTTCGCGGCGATTATTGGCACGAGAAGTGACGATTTCGTCAATACGACCCTGACCGATGATGGAATAGCCATCGCGGCCCAAACCGGTATTCATAAACAGCATACGAATATCCTCAAGGCGCACCGTAGCACCATTGAGTTGATACTCGCTGCCGCCGGAGCGGTAGCAACGGCGCGTGACCCGCACCTCATCCGCATCCATCTCCAGCATACGGGTAGTATTATCGATCACCAAGGATACCTCAGCATACCCCATCGGGCGGCGCTGCGCAGTGCCGTTGAAGATCACGTCCTCCATCTTGGAACCACGCAAAGATTTGCTGGACTGCTCGCCCAACACCCACTTGATGGCATCGCTGATATTGGATTTACCACTACCATTGGGGCCCACAACGGCGGTCATGCCATCGCTGAAGGTCAATACGGTTTTATCGGGAAAGGATTTAAATCCGTGTAATTCCAGTGCTTTTAAAACCAAAGCTTTCTTCCTCCCTTTGGATTTATTCGTAGCCCATTAGTTTCAGGGCCTCCCGGGCAGCCTGCTGCTCGGACTCTTTCTTGCTGTGTCCACGTCCCACACCAATCACGTTGGAGTTGAGGTGTACCTCAGTAACAAACGTCTTGTTATGATCCGGGCCGGACGCGCCTGACAGGACATACTCCAACCGTTCACCGGGATTCTGTTGGACGATCTCCTGTAAGGCGGTCTTGTAATCTTTAAAGTGGCGGCGACGCTGGGTCTCCGCCTCGGGGATTACGAACCGCAGAACAAACTTTTCGGCAGGCTCCATACCACCATCTAAATAGATGGCGGCCAGTACCGCCTCATACATATCCGCCAAAATAGAGGGGCGCTCACGACCACCGGAGTGCTCTTCCCCACGGCCTAGGCGCATATACTGACCAAGACCCAACTGTTTGGAATAAGAACACAGCGCTTTTTCACATACCACAGCGGCACGCAATTTCGTCAGTTCGCCCTCCGGCCCACGATCCTTATCAAACAGATAGCGGGCCGTAATAAAGCCCAGCACCGAATCGCCCAGAAACTCCAGACGCTCGTAATGCTCACGCCCACCACGTCCCTCATTGGTGAAAGAGGAGTGGGTCAATGCCTTTTCCAGCAGACTGATATTCTCAAAAGTATAGCCTATTTCCTGCATCAAGGGGGTATAATCCACTTCTCTCACTCCTTTCCGTTTAGGTGATCCTCTACATAGCCGACCACATCTTCTACCGTTTCAAAACCGTAGAGGGCATCATCGTCAATCTCCACACCGTACATCTCGCCCAGAAACACCGCCATATCCTCACGCTCGTGGGGGGCAATGTTCAGATCGTCCAGTGTAGCGGCCATCTCCACATCCTCCGGATCACAGCCGTAATTGCGACAAAACAGATGTGTCAGTACGTCCAGCACCCTCATTGATCGCTCTCCCTTGCCTCAGTCTTTTTGCCGATAGCAGACTCAATCTCCGCAATGGCACCGCTGGCCGCAAACTCAGAGGCAACACGAATGGCACTGCAGAAGCCTTTCGCCTTAGAGTTGCCGTGCGCTTTAATCACCGGCTTGTTAATGCCCAGAAGTACGGCACCACCGTACTCAGAGGTGGACATTTTCTTTTTAAGCGCGCGCAGGCCGGGCATCACCAGCATAGCTCCGATCTTCGTGCGCAGAGAGGACATAAAGGAAGCCTTCAGATTCTTCATCAGCATATCCACCGTGCCCTCCAGCGTCTTCAACAGAACGTTGCCGGAGAAACCATCGGCCACCACCACGTCCGCCACACCGGCAGGTACGTCACGAGCCTCTACGTTGCCGATAAAGTTCAGTTCGCTCTCCTTCAGCAACGGGAAGGTAGCCAGCTGCAATTCGCCCCCCTTGGTATCCTCGGTGCCCACGTTCAGCAGACCCACACGCGGGCCGCCCTCACGGGGGTACATACGGGACATATAGATACTTCCCATACGGGCAAACTGCACCAACATCTCAGGACGACAGTCCGCATTGGCACCACAGTCAATCAGCATAAAGGGATCCGTATCCGAGGGCATCACCGGAGCCAGCGCGGGACGGGATACGCCCTTGATACGCTTAACAATAAAGGTGCCGCCCATCAGCAGAGCACCGGTGCTACCGGCGCTGACCACCGCATCGCCGCGGCCCTCCGCCAGCAGACGCAGAGTCACCGCCATCGAACAATCCTTATGCTCACGCAAAATGCTCTTGGGATGATCCTCCATCGTCATCACGTCGGAAGCATGCTCGATCTCCATCTTATCCAGTGAAATGTTGTTCTCTTGTGCTACCTGACGAATCACAGCCTCATCGCCGGTCAGCAGAATATCACAGCCGTATTCCGCCACCGCCTGAGCAGCGCCCTTCAGTATCTCTAACGGGGCGTTATCGCCGCCAAAAGCATCCACAATAATTTTCATTTACGCGTCCTCCAACTGAACCGCCGGCAAGGTTTCCGGCATTTCCATAATCACTTGGTCTAAATGGTTGAGCGCACGCTCCGCTAACGCGGCATAGCGCAATTTTTTATCCCGAATGGGATGATCCAAGGTCGGTAAAATACCAAAATTGGCTCCCATGGGTTGATAATCGGCATTGGGGTCACTGACGTGGGCAGCCAAGGCGCCCATCATCGTATCCCGCGGTAATATCAGTGGTTCTTGCCCTCGTACCAAACGGACGGCATTGAGCCCCGCCAAAATACCGGAAGCGGCGGACTCCATATACCCCTCTACACCTGTCATCTGACCAGCAAACAGCAACGTGGGACGGGTCTTCATCCGGAAGGCGGCATCCAACAGCTCAGGCGCATTCAAGAAGGTGTTGCGATGCATCACACCATACCGCATAAACTCGGCATTTTTCAGTGCCGGAATCATACCGAACACCCGCTTTTGCTCCGGGAATTTCAGATTCGTCTGAAAACCAACCAAATTATACAGCGTACCGGCAGCATTCTCCGCACGGAGCTGCACTACAGCCCACGGGCGATGACCGGTATGAGGATCACGCAGACCCACCGGCTTCATCGGGCCATAACGGATGGAATCGCTCCCCCGCTTAGCCAGTACCTCAATCGGCATACAGCCCTCGTACACCGTCAGTTTGTCAAATGCATGGAGCGGCGCGCTCTCAGCGGTAATCAGTGCCGCATGAAACGCCTCGTACTCCTCTTTATTCATCGGGCAGTTGATGTAATCACCGTCGCCGCTTTCCTCCCGATCATAGCGGGAGGCACGAAAAGCACTGTTCATATCCACGCTATCCGCCGTAACGATAGGCGCCGCTGCATCGTAGAAGTGCAGACCATCACCGCACAAATCGGCAATGGCATCCGCCAACGCATCGGAGGTTAGCGGACCGGTGGCAACAATCACCACCCCTTCCTCGGGGATGGAGGTTACCTCTCCCTGTTGTACCGTAATCAGCGGATGATTCCGGATGCGCTCGGTAACCGCCGCAGAGAAAGCATCCCGATCCACCGCCAGCGCACCGCCGGCAGGTACGGCACAGGCATAGGCGGCCGGCACGCACACGCTACCCAAACGGCGCATCTCTTCTTTCAGCAGACCGGCGGCACTCTCCAGCCGCCGTGCCTTTAAAGAATTGGAGCAGACCAACTCGGCAAAACCGGTGCTATGATGAGCCGGGGTGTATTTCTCCGGCTTCATTTCCCACAGGGTCACCGGAATGCCCTGCTGCGCCACAGCGTATGCCGCCTCACAGCCAGCCAGACCGGCACCGATCACCGTAACCGTCATTGGTCATTACTCCTTTCTCAAATATCACTTTTCCTCGCCGCAGCCGGGGGTCAAACAGACCAGGCCGGTGCCTTTCCCTTTCTTGCGGAATAGGGTTTTGCCGCAATGGGGGCACAGTTCCTTCGTCGGCTCATTCCAAGTAGCAAAGTCACACTTGGGATAGTTGACACAGCCGAAGAACTTACGGCCGCCCTTGGACTTTTTGGCGATGATAACACCACCACACTTGGGGCAAACGCCGTCGGTAGACTCCACAATACGGCGGGTGTTCTTACAGGTGGGATAGCCGGGGCAGGCCAAGAATTTGCCATAGCGACCGGTTTTAATCACCATACGGCGGCCACACAACTCGCATACCTCGTCGCTCTCCACCTCGGGAACCTTCACCTTGTCCAGATTCTCCTCGGCACGACGCAAGGACTCTGCGAAGCCTACGTAGAACTTATCCAACACACGCACCCAGTTGACCTTGCCGCTTTCAACACCGTCCAACTGCTTTTCCATCTGGGCCGTGAACTCCAGATCGACAATATCGGAGAATTGCTCCTTCATCAGCTGGGTGATTACCTCGCCTAAGGAGGTGGCCTTCAGGCTCTTACCATCCCGCTCAACGTACTCACGATTCAGCACAGTGCTGACGGTGGGGGCATAGGTGGAAGGACGGCCGATACCGTTCTCCTCCATCGCCTTGATCAGGGTCGCTTCCGTGTAACGGGCGGGGGGCTGCGTGAAATGCTGGTTGCCCAACAGCTCACGGCAGAACAGGGTGTCCCCCTGCTTGATCACGGGCAACGGCTTATTTTCATCGTCCTTCTCGTCTTTACCTTCCACATACAATGCGGTATGGCCCTCAAATTTCACGGTGTAGCCGGATGCTTTAAAGATATACTCGCCAGCAGCGATGTCCACCTGACAAGTGTTCTGAATCTGGTCAGCCATCAGGCTGGCCATAAAGCGCTCCCAAATCAGCTTATACAGACGATACTGATCCGAGGTCAACGACTCTTTAACCTGTGCGGGAGTCAAGGAGGGTACCGAGGGACGAATGGCCTCGTGGGCATCCTGAGCATTACTCTTCTGTTTAAAAACACGAGTCTTGGAGGGCAGATAGTCAGGGCCAAAGGCACTGCGGATGTAATCATTGCCGGCCTTGCGCGCCTCATCCGAGATACGCAACGAATCGGTACGCATATACGTAATCAAACCGGTGGCGCCGATGCCGGCAATCTCCACACCTTCGTACAATTCCTGTGCCGCTTTCATCGTTCGACGGGAGGAGAAGTTCAGTTTACGGTTTGCCTCCTGCTGCATGGTGGAGGTAGTAAAGGGAGGTGCCGGTGCCACACGGCGAGTACCGGTTTTAACCGTTTCAGCAACATAAGTAGCACTTTCCAGACGAGCCAAAATAGCTTGGGCTTCCTCCTCGGTGCTGATCTTCATCTTACCCTCAGCAGTACCAAAGAAACGAGCCGGGAACGCCCGTCCCTTTTCAGTGACAGACAGGCTGGCATCCAACGTCCAATATTCCTCGCTGATAAAATCACGGATCTCCTGCTCACGATCCACCACCAAGCTGACGGTAGCAGACTGCACACGACCGGCAGACAAGCCCTTGCGCACCTTTTTCCACAAGAAGGGGCTCAGCTTGTAACCTACGATGCGGTCCAAAATACGGCGTGCCTGCTGGGCATCCACCAGGTGCACGTCCAGCTTACGGGGGTTATTCATACCAATGGCAACACCGGTCTTGGTGATTTCATTAAAGGTAACGCGATTCGCCTTTTCCGGAGCGATCTCCAGCACCTGTGCCAGATGCCACGCAATCGCCTCTCCCTCACGGTCCGGGTCGGTAGCGAGATAGATGCTTTCGCTGGCGTCCGCCATCTCTTTCAGCTGACGAATCAAAGCGGTCTTTCCGGGGATATCAACATAGCGGGGCTTAAAGCCATGCTCCACATCCACGCCCAGCAACGTTTTGGGCAGGTCACGAATATGACCCATCGAGGCCACGACCTCGTAATCGCCGCCTAAGTATTTTTTGACGGTTTTCGCCTTTGCCGGCGACTCCATAATCACCAATTTCGCCATAGAGTCCATCCTTTCTGTATCCAAATGGAAAATCACGTATTAACTGCGTTTATATTGTTGGCCGGCGCCATTCTCAGCGCAGCCGTACATTTCTAATTCAGTGAGTGCCGCCAGCAAAGCGGGAATCGGCATCTCTGCCACCTGCGCCAATTCATCCACCGGCAGAAAGCGGTCGGTCAGCGCCGCATATACCTGCCGTGCCGCGACAGAGGCGGTATCCGGGCAGGCAGGTGACGGTGCAGAGGATACTACGGGAGCCGAGGGCTCTTTCGACTTCTTCTCCCGCCTGCGGCGAGGCTTTTCCTTACGACTCGGAAGTGAGGCTCCGCCGCGTTCGATCTGCTTCTGCATCGCTTCGGCGGCCTCTAAATCCAACATACCGGGGAAAAGCGGCGCATACTCCCGCAGAACATCCGTGGCACGGATCACTAACGTGGCTCCGCTCTGGATCTCTTTATGTGCACCGTCATACAAATGTCCCGCCAAAGCGCCGGGCAGGGCAAACACCTCGCGGTTTTGTTCCCGTGCCAGGCGGGCGGTAATCCGTGCACCGCTACGGGTGGGGGTTTCTGCCAGACATACTGCCTGACTTAAGCCCACCATCAAACGGTTACGTATCGGGAATTCGCATTTATATGGTTCATCCGGCGGAAACTCGGAAAGCAATAAGCCACCGTTCTCCACCACCTGTTGGCGCAGAACAGCGTTGTCCGTAGGGTAATTCTCATTGAGAGGGCACGCCATCACAACGATGGTGGTGCCGCCGGCCGCCAATGCGCCACTGTGAGCGGCAGCATCAATGCCAACCGCACCACCGCTGACCACGACCATACCTCCGGCTGCAAGGCCGGCCGATAACGCATAAGCGTCCCGCCAGCCATCCCGAGAAGCACGTCGGGTGCCCACCACGGCAACTGCCGGCGTGCTGTCCAGATCCGGCATCACACCACGAGCGTACAATGCCGCGGGACAACCGGTCATATGGCGTAGGGACAAAGGATATAGCGCGTCTTCCGGTGTCAGCACCCAATCCCCCAAAGCGAGAACACGATCCAGAATCCGGCGGGCCGTATCCAGCGATTTATCCGACAGGCGACGGCACAGATCCTCGGTCATACCAACATCCATCAGTTGCTTCGGTGTAGCTTCATACACCATACGAGCATGGCCGAAAGCATCCAGCAGATCATCTACTGCACGACTGCCGGCAGGCAGAGCCTGCTGTAGCCAAATCCAGTACAATCGGCTGTCCATCAGCACATCCTCCTAGCATCATTTGAATCAGCGGGAGCGGACCATCTCCCACAAAATAATCCCTGCCGCCATAGAGGCATTCAGAGATTCCGCACGCCCATTCATCGGAATGGTGACCGCACATTGACACGCCGCAACCGTTTCCGGCCGCAGACCGTTGCCCTCATTGCCGATTACAGCAACAGAGCCGCCGTTAAAAGAAACATCCGTAATGGGGGTGGCATCCGAATCCACAACACAAGCATAGGTTCTCATACCCCGTTGCTGTAATTCCTCTACCGCAGTGGCCATATTCCCTACCCGCAACAGCGGCATACGGAACACACCGCCCATACTGCTACGCAGCACTTTGGGGTTATACACGTCACAGCAGCCATCCGACAGCAGAATGCCGGATAAGCCCAAGGCCTCCGCCGTGCGAATGACGGTGCCCAGATTACCCGGATCCTGGATATCCTCCAAAGCACCATAAAAACCCATTATATTTATTTTATCTATTATAAGCGAATTGTCAAGCATTTTTGCAATACAAAATACACCCTGAGGATTGGCGGTATCCCCCATATAGCGGGAAATCTCGGGGCTGATCTCAACATCCGTCTGTGCGGCCTCGATTAAGGGCTGTACAATATCGCCGTAAATAGCCAACGCCGCCGACGTATACAATACTGCCTTCAGCGTAATACCGGAACGCAAAGCGTCCCCGCACAAACGGGCTCCTTCAATGGCAAACAGACCGCTTTCACGGCGTTTTTTAGCCGAATCACAGAGGCCGCGCCACTCCTTGACCCATTGATTTTCTTTGCTTGTAACCGTCATTTTTATACTCTCCTCTCGCCTGAAAAAAAGCAAAATTGCGCCCGACGAATACCGCCGGACGCAACTTAAGCTTTTTATTTCAGGGCAGCCTTGGCCTGCTCAGTCAGAGCGGTGAAAGCAGCCGCATCGGAAACCGCCAGCTCAGCGAGCATCTTGCGGTTCAGGGTAACACCGGCCTTCTTCAGACCGTTCATGAAGGTGGAATAGTTCATGCCGTTCAGCTTAGCAGCGGCATTGATACGGGCAATCCACAGGCGGCGGAAATCACGCTTGCGCTGCCGACGGCCAATGTAAGCATACTGACCGGACTTCATAACCGCCTCTTTAGCGGTCTTAAACAGCTTGGACTTGGCACCGAAGTAACCCTTAGCCAGCTTCAGAACTTTTTTTCTTCTTTTGCGCGTCATCATAGCGCCTTTAATACGAGCCATTATTCTTTACCTCCGTCTCTAGCAATCAATTATTTGTAAGGGATCAGGCGCTTAATGGTGGCCAGATTGGTCTTGTCGGCCGCCACGGTCTTGCGCAGGTTTCTCTTACGCTTGGTGGTCTTCTTGTTCAGAATGTGAGATTTGTAAGCATGACCACGGATCGCCTTACCGGTCTTGCTCAGCTTGAAACGCTTTTTCGCACCGCTGTGCGTTTTGATCTTAGGCATATTTTTGTCCTCCTTAATTGGTTTGTGTAAACAGGAACGAACCTGTACGCAACTGTGTTAATACGGCTTATTTGCCTTCTTTACGGGGGGCCAGAAACATCAGCATATTCCGTCCCTCTAATTTGGCGGCCTTCTCTACCGTGGCAAACTCCTCACACGCTTCGGCAAACCGAGTCATCGACTCAATGCCCTTCTCCGGGTGACCCATTTCACGGCCACGGAAGCGGATATTGACCTTTACCTTGTCGCCATGCTGGATAAACCGCTTTGCCTGTGCGACCTTGGTATTGAAGTCACCCACATCCGTGTTCAGACCCAAGCGGACCTCTTTAATGTCCACCACGTGCTGATTCTTACGGGCTTCTTTCTCCTTCTTCGCCTGCTCAAAGCGGTATTTGCCGTAGTCCATAATGCGGCAAACCGGCGGCGTGGCGGTGGGAGCGATCTTGACCAGATCAAGGCCGGCCTCATCCGCCAACTTCTGAGCGTCACGGGCAGACATAACACCCAACTGGGCGCCGTCGGCACCGATCAAACGGATCTCATCATCACGGATCTGCTCGTTGATCTGCATCTCTTTTTTTGCTATGGGAAACACCTCCTAAAACAACAAAAAAGCGGACAGCCAAGCTGCCCGCATCAAACCGAAACCCACCACCCGCAGATGGTAGATACATCGCTAATATCAACCCTTTGGAACAAGATCCGGGGGTGAGAGCGGGCAACGCTCTGCTTCATTCGTCCCAGTGATTATACCAGCACCCCCGGCTCTTGTCAAGAGGTTTTTTCGTTTTTCTCCGAGAAAAATGTTGCTACTGCTAAATAGGCGCCAATAATCAGCAAGGTTGGATTTTCCTTTTCTTGCAAGAACTGCCATATTCCGCCTAAAGCCAGTAACAGTAACGTTAGGATTGTGGTGATTTTTAGCAACGGCACGGAAAGGGAGTCCCAGCCCAGCATACCCAAAACACAGCGTATCATCTCTCCACCATCCAGTGCGGCGGCAGGCAACAGATTCAGCATCGCCAACAGCAGATGCACTGCCGCCGCATAAGAAGCGTTCATTGAATACAAAACACCTGCCGCAATCCCGTTCATCAAAGGGCCTGCCAGTGCAATCAGTAGATTGCGTCCGTAACCCGATAGTTGTCCTCTCAACCGAATGCGCAGCCCGAAGGCTCCCAGTTCACAGTCCTCCGGCGGAACACCCAGTAGCAACATTGCCAGTAAATGTCCTCCCTCGTGCAACAACGCTGCCAGCACGCAAGTAACAGCAAAGCCATCGGGCTGTAAAAGCAAGAGTGCCGTCAGGAGCGCAGGGAACAGCAAACTGATACGGCATCGAATTCCCCGCAAATAGAATCTAAACATACATCGTTAACGGAATGGTATCCGCAGGATTATAGACCGTGTCTGCACAGCTTACCTGTATATGCACGTGACTGCCGGTTACCTGACCGGTTGCGCCGACAGTAGCTATGTGCTCTCCCGCCCGTACCACAGATCCTTCTGGCGCCAAGATTGTATTGCAGTGAGCGTATAGGATCTCCAGCTTTTGACCGCAAGTCAAAACGATATACTTACCCAAAGTGGTGTCCTCCCCCACTGCGGTTATTTCGCCGCTGAAAATGGCGGCCAAAGGAGTGCCCACCGGGGCAGCAATATCCACGCCCCGATGAAACTCCTCGTCAGCACTAAACGGGCTTTTTCGATACCCGTAAGATGACGTAATCTGCCCCTTAGAGAGCGGCAAAACGGCCGGCTGTGTCACGGGGATTCCCACCGCCAAGGCGCCTGCCGGAGGCAGGCGTCCCAAGGAGGAAGACGGTGTCAAGCTCTCGTCCTTTACAGCTTCTTCCGACAAAGAGGAGGAAGCAAGCGGTTCTTCATCCAACAGACGCATAAATACCGCCATCAACTCATTTCCCGCCATAGCCTCCGAAAAGCTCTGTTGCAGTTGGGTATAGGCATTTCCACCTGCTATACGGAATAGCAATACCACAAGCAAGATCACTCCGCAAGCCAGGCTCTGCACTCCAAGCACAGATATGGGACGCGAAGCTTTGTTCGTGTCACTTTTCTTTGCCTTTTGCCGTGCTTGGCGCTGGACCGTCCACTGCTCTTCTCTTTCCCGATCATGAATTACCATAGACTATCCTCACACAATAATGCAGATCAGACCGTTACAGCCCTCATTGATGATCCGCTCCACTGTTTCTTTCAGCTTTAGGCGAGCATCCTCAGGCATATGCAGTAATTTATTGTGCAACCCCTCATTGACCAAGCCGTACAAAGAGGTGCCAAAAATATTGGAATCCCATATTTTCTTCGGATCCTCCTCGAACTGACCCAGCAGGTAATTAACCAGATCTTCGCTCTGCCTCTCGGTACCGACAATGGGGCTGACCTCGGTGTGTATCTGTGCCTTCATCATATGAATGGAAGGCGCCGCCGCACTGAGTCGTACACCATAGCGTCCACTTTGACGGATAATCTGAGGCTCCTCCAGGGTCATCTCATCCATATCCGGCATTACAATACCATAGCCGGTAGCCTCCACCTGCTCCAACGCCCCCCGGATTTTCTCATACCGACGACAGATTTCAGCCATCTCCATCATACAACTCATCAGTGCCCCCTCATCGGGAATGGAAATGCCGGTAGTTTCTCCTAAGATTTGATAGAAAAGCGCCGGATGAATCATCACCGATACCGTAGCGGCACCGGTACCCAAATCCACCTCTTCCACGGTGGCGCTATCCACATACTCACAGCTCCGCGCTGCATAAGCGATCTGCTCCACTTGCCCTACACGTTGCACGTCGGTACAAGCGTCTTTGAGTGTGTTTAAAACCGCACACCGCACCGGATGGGTGCGGTCCAACCGCATTAACCAGCGAGGCAACACCAAGCCCACCTGTACGATCGGAAACTGCGACAAGATCGCTTCCAAGATCTGCAAAATATCCTTTTCGGTCATGGTTTGACAGTTGACGGGTACCACCGGTACACCGTATTTTTCTTGCAGCTGTGCCGCCAGCATCCGCGTTTCTGTCCGATACGGATCCACCGCATTCAGCATCACTGTAAAAGGCTTGTGCAATGCCTGCAGCTCACGCACCACTCGTTCTTCGGCGGCGGCATACTCCTCCCGCGGAATATCTGTAATGGAGCCATCTGTAGTGACCACCAACCCTACCGTAGAATGATCGGCAATCACACGGCGGGTGCCCTCCTCCGCCGCCATATTAAAGGGGATCTCCTCGTCATACCAAGGGGTTTTCACCATCCTCGGCTGATCCTCCTCGATGTAACCGAGAGCGGAGGGCACAATATACCCCACGCAATCCACCAGTCGCACCCGCATATTGGTAACGCCGTCCAGTGCTACCTGTGCTGCCTGCTCGGGAATAAATTTCGGCTCGGTGGTCATAATGGTGCGCCCCGCCGCTGATTGCGGAAGTTCGTCCGTAGCCCGTTCCCGTTGAGAGTCATCCTTCATATGAGGTAGCACCAACGTGTCCATAAAGCGCTTGATAAAGGTAGATTTTCCGGTACGCACCGGTCCCACTACCCCCAAATAAATATCCCCGCCGGTGCGGCTTGCCATATCTTTATATAAGCTGTTAATCGTTTCCATACGCCGTTCCTCCGCTCCTATTTCGTTTGTACAGATTATGTGCGGCGGACGGGGTTTATGACACAGAAAAACGCCGCGACGATAACGTCACGGCGTTTCAAAGCGATTCAATTAGGAAAGGGCCACCAGGACGGACGATCCCGCAGACATTTCAGCTTGATCCACAGATCCTTCTGCAGCTGAATGGTATCCTTCGGCAGAGTGATGTACACCTCTGTGTTGGCAACCACCTCTTGCGGGGGATAAAACATCGGGTCACCGGACACCTCTTCACTCAGTTCACCCAAAGCCTCGGTGTGAGGAGTGGAATAGCAGATATACTCTGCATTCGCAGTCGCAACGTCGGTGCGGCACATAAAGTTAATGTATTTCTCCGCCGCCTCCTTGTTCTTACTGTTCTTCATCACGCACATGGCATCCACAAAAAGATTGGTGCCCTGATGCGGTACAAAGAAACCGATATTTTCGTTGCCATCCACCTCATCGTACATCATAATAGCGCCATCACCGGAATAATACGGCGCCAACCAACCCTCTTCATTGGTCATTTTCTGGAACACCTGATCCATAAAATAGCCCTGCACCAGCGGCTTTTGCACCGCCAAGGCATCATAAGCCGCCTTCCACTGAGCGGGGTCGGTGGTGTTCATGGAATAACCCAATTTCTTCAGCGCAATGGCAAAGGAATCGCGGGCATTATCAAACATAAAAATCTTACCGGCGTACTTTTCGTTCCAAAGAATATCCCAGCCCTGAGCAAGATCGGCTTCGTCCACATATTTTTTGTTGTAGAAAATACCAACCGTACCCCAAGTATACGGCACGGAATACTCATTGTTGGGATCGTACTCTAATCCCTTGTACGCCTCGTCAATATACTGGTAGTTAGGGATGTTACTAAAATCCAGTTTAGCCAGCATATCCTCTTGGATCATCTTGCCAATCATATAATCCGAGGGGATCACCACGTCGTATTCGGCGGCACCGCTCTCTAATAGAGTGTACATCGACTCGTTGCTCTCATAGGTCTTATAGTTGACTTTAATGCCGGTTTCTTCCTCAAAGCAGGCGTTAACATCCATCAGGTCATCGCTACCGTCCGAGATGTATTCGCCCCAGTTATAGACGTTCAATGTGACGATATCCTCCGCCACACCGCATCCGCTCAGCGTCCCTGCAAACAGACATACGAAAAGACAGGTCGCCAGCAGATATGCACACTTTTTCAATGACCTATCTCCTTTCCTTCTGTTTGTCCAAGTCACGAACCTGACGGATATTCACCACCAACAGTAGCAACAGCACCGCACCAAACATCAAGGTCGACAGAGCATTGATTTCGGGGGTGACCGGCTTTTTGGTCATCGAGTAGATAGTAACCGACAGATTCTGTGCGGTAGAGCCGCTATTGAAATAACTGATAACGAAATCATCCAGAGACATAGTAAACGCCATCAGAGCACCGGTAATCACACCGGGCATAATTTCTGGCATCACCACCTTGAAAAAGGCGGACAGCGGGCGGCAACCCAAGTCCAGCGCCGCCTCATACATATGCTTATTCATCTGCCGCAATTTCGGCATCACCTGTAGCACCACATAGGGAATACAGAAGGTGATATGCGCCAGCAGAAGCGTCAGAAAGCCGGGCTTGAGCGCCGGAATAAAGGAGCCCAATGCCACAAACATCAGCATCATAGAAATACCGGTAACAATCTCCGGGTTGACCATCGGGATGTTGTTGACCCCCATCATAACAGTGCGCAGACGCCCGTTCATACTATAAATACCTACCGCCGCCATCGTGCCGATGATAGTAGAAATCAGCGCCGCCAGCACAGCAATCTGCAGAGTCAGCATTAAAGAGTCAATGATCAATTCGTTCTGGAACAGCTCTGCATACCACTTGAAGGTAAAGCCCTCCCAGCGGACACGGCTCTTACCCTCATTGAAAGAGAAGATAATCAGCACCACGATAGGAGCGTACAAGAAGGTAAAGATGATGCCGTTATAGATTCTGGACAAAGTCTTCACGTCATCATCCCCCCTAACTCATCCTCGCCGTTATCGACACGGTTCATCAGGGACATACAGATCAGCATCAGTACCATCAAAATGAGGGACAACGCGGCGCCGACGTTGTAGTTACAACCATCGCCCACGAACATGGTCTCAATGACATCGCCAATGGTCATCAGCATACTGCCACCCAACAATTTGGAGATAACGAAGGTAGACACCGCCGGCACAAACACCATCGTAACACCCGAAACGATGCCGGGTGCACTCAACGGCAGAATCACACGGCGGAGCACCTGCCACCAGTTGGAGCCCAGATCCTGAGCCGCCTCAATGACACGATTGTCCATCTTTGCCATCACAGAATAGAGCGGCAGGATCATAAAAGGCAGGAAGTTATATACCATACCCAAAACAACGGCACCGTCAGTATTGATCATCGACAGAGCGGCATCGGGACCGATCACCCCGATCCAACGCAGGAATTGATTGATAAGACCGTTGTTTTCCAACAGACTCATCCATGCATAGGTGCGCAGCAGAAAATTCATCCACATGGGAAGCATCACGATCATCACCATCGTGCGCTGCATATTCTCGCTCTTACGCGAGATGCTCAGGGCGATCGGATATGCCAACACAAGACAAATCAAGGTAGCCAGAGCTCCCATCCAGATGGAATCCACGTACGTGCCGGCATACTCCCAAATCTTGACGATGTTCGCCAGTGTGAACGCACCGGCCTCATCTGTAAAGGCAAACCACACCACAATTGCCATGGGTACTACGGTAAAGATGCCCATCCACAGTGCAAAGGGCGTGGCGACGGCACGACTCTTCATTCCTCCGCCTCCTCTGCCTCGGCAGCGGCCTCGGCGTCGCCCAGCTCATCAAACTCCTCTGAATAGGAGCTGTAATCGCCAAACATACCGGAATAGACGGATTTCTTCATAATATGGATATCTTCGGGGTTCAGAACAATACCGATATTCGTGCCCTCGGAGTAATAGTCCGTGGTCTGAATCAGCCACTTAAAGCCCTTGAAGTCCACGATGGTATCATAGTGCACGCCCTTAAAAGTAACGTTGGTAACCAAACCGGTCAGATGTCCTTTGACCGGCTCTACAATATCGATATCCTCCGGACGGATCACCACGTCCACAGGCTCGTTCGGCTCAAAGCCGGCATCCAGACAACGGAACTTACGTCCGAAGAACTCAACCAGATAATCCTCCAGCATCACGCCATCCAAGATGTTACTCTCACCGATAAAATCGGCTACAAATGCATTTTCCGGCTCGTTGTAAATATCCTGAGGGGTGCCGATCTGCTGAATCACACCGTTGTCCATCACCACCACGGTATCGGACATAGACAGCGCCTCTTCCTGATCGTGGGTGACATAAATAAAGCTGATACCCAAACTCTTCTGGATATTCTTCAGTTCGGTCTGCATATCCTTGCGCAATTTAAGGTCGAGAGCCGCCAACGGCTCATCCAACAGCAACACACGAGGATTATTCGCCAAGGCGCGGGCAATAGCCACACGCTGCTGCTGACCGCCGGACAGCTTTGACACCGACCGTTTTTCAAAGCCCTTCAGGTTGACCAGATCCAGCATACGGGTCACCGTTTCTTTGATCTCATCGTTGCTCTTCTTCTGCACACGCATACCAAAGGCAACATTCTCATATACATTCAAATGCGGAAACAGGGCGTAGCGCTGGAAGATGGTATTCACCGTCCGCTTGTAAGCAGGCAGGTCATTCACCCGTTTACCGTCAAAAAAGACATCGCCGCTGTCCGGGGTGATGAAGCCGGCAATGATCCGCAGAGTGGTAGTCTTTCCGCAGCCGGAAGGGCCGAGGAGTGTGACAAACTCGCCGTCGGATATGCTCAGATCCAGGTGCTTCAGCACCGGCTCTCCATCGAAGGACACAGCAATGTCTTTCAGTTCAATAATCTTCTCTTTGCTCATAGTTAGCATCCCCCTTTGCGGTAATTGGTCTGCCGCAGAATACGGCAGCGCACCGGCTGTGGCAACGCCCCCGCAAAGGGTTTTTCACAATCATTCCGAAAGAGATGACTGCGGCGCTGTTTGGCCGATGCAAAACGGTCTTGCTCAGATGCATCATTTTGTATAAAAGATGACAAATAACAATATAGGGTTTTTACCCCCAAATGTCAATAGATTTTCAAAAATAATGTCATATTTTGCGCCTACAGCTAACGACGAAAAAGGAGGTTATCCGATGGAACAAAAGAATGCAGCGCCCACGCCGCAACAAACGGAGTATTATCGGCAGCAAATGATGGAAATGTACCGCAGTGTAACCCCGAGTGCACCGATAAAAAGTGATAACTGGCTGGACAGCCTGTACCCTGCCCCGGATTTTGAGCGTGATCGCTCCGCCATGGTCATCGCAGATGCACCGCCGCAGACCGAACCGGAAAGCCCACCGGCACCACCCATTGCAGAGAGTCCGTTCGTAGGATATTTGCGAATCTTTGCCTTTACCGGAGATGAAGCGGAGCCTATACCGGATGCGCGGGTGGTCGTTACACGAGAAAACATTGTCTATGCCAATACAGAAACTAATCGGGACGGATACACCCCCGTCATCCCTCTCCCCTCGGTAGATCCGACATTGACCCTGCAACCGGGCACCATTCAGCCGTACGTGGCCTACAATATCCAAATTAACGCCCCTGGATTCACCCCTGTGATCCACAAAAACGTGCCGATCTACGGCAACAACTATGTCACCCAGCCGGTAGCGCTGCTACCGCTACTCCCCGGAGCAGATCCGGATGCGATGCAGGACTTCGTTTCCGGCGGTCCTGCCAATCTGTGAAAGGAGGTCAATGAATGGTTGGTACACCGTTTATTCCCCGTACAATTGTGGTGCATTTGGGTACGCCCTCGTCGCCGGCTGAAAACGTATACGTCAGTTTTCCCGACTATATCAAAAACGTAGCCTCCAGCGAAATTTACCCTACATGGCCGGAGGCGGCGCTGCGTGCCAATATTTATGCGCAAATATCCTATGCTTTGAATCGGTATTACACCGAATGGTATCGCAGCCAAGGGTATGATTTTGACATCACCAATTCCACCCAATTCGATCAATCCTATGTGCCCGGACGGGAAATCTACGATTCCATCAGCGAAATCGTGGATGAGATTTTTAACTCCTACGTGGTGCGTCAGGGCAGTATAGAACCCTATTTTACCCAATACTGTAACGGTACTACCTCCACCTGTGACGGATTATCCCAATGGGGCACCGTGCCGCTGGCACAAGAGGGTTTAGGTCCCTATGAGATTCTGACACGCTTCTATGGAGATGACATTGATATTGTCACCGACGCACCGGTGCGTACGGGGCAACCATCCTATCCCGGACGGGCGCTAAGGCTGGGGGATTCCGGCAACGACGTGCAGCAAATGCAAATCCGTCTCAACCGCATTTCCACCAACTATCCGGGCATTCCGAAAATTACTCCCACCGACGGTAATTTCGGAGTAGATACCGAAGCGGCGGTGCGGGCATTTCAACGCATCTTTCGTCTGACCGAAGATGGCGTCATTGGCAATGCCACTTGGTATCGCATTACCTATCTATTTAACGCTGTCAAACGGCTCAGCGAATTGGACAGCGAAGGGATCCGCATTGATGAGCTTCCCCGCCGCTACGAGGGACTTTTAGCTCTTGGAGATACCGGAGACAGCGTGAGGGTGATCCAGTATTACCTCGCAGTCATCGCCACCTATTATGCCACCATTCCTCGCATTACGGTAAACGGTGAATTTGATCAGCAAACCGATGCAGCAGTGCGCGCCTTTCAGCAGACCTTTGGGCTGGCCGAAGACGGTATTGTCGGGCGACAAACCTGGCAAAAAATGGACGACGTGTACGAAAGCATTCGCACCTCTACTGAACTGATTGACGGCGGCATCGTATTATTCCCCGGGCGCGTGTTACAGTCTGGCTTTCAAGGAGAAGACGTGGCCACTATACAAGAATATCTCGCCTATATTGCTACCGTTTACCCCACCATTCCGGCACCAGCCGTTACCGGTGTTTACGGTATGGAGACAGTGCAGGCGGTTGAGGCATTTCAGCAGGAGTTCGGGTTAGCGGTCACGGGCACCGTGGGTGTCGTTACCTGGGACGCCATTGCCACCCTCTATTCCGATCTGCGCACCGGTAACTCTCAGCGTCTGGGACAATATCCGGGGACCGAACTGGGTCCTGATGAAAGTGAGGCGGTCTCCCAATGAGCAACCTATGGGATAATGATATCAGCGTAGATACCCGTCCCTATGTAATGGAGCTGCAAAGCTATCTGCGTGCCATTCAGCGGGCGCGGTATGGCACCACGTCCGTGCCGATGGACGGCTTTTTCGGTGCAGATACCATAAACGGCGTACGACAATTTCAAGAAGCAGAAGGATTGCTTCCAACCGGCACCGCCGATCGCAGAACCTGGGAAGCTATTTATGTGGTGTATCAAGAGGTGGAGCAACAGCAGTCTCCCCCCTTAACCATCCGTGGACTACGAGCGCCCCTGCTTCAGCCGGGCGACGAGGGAGATGCTGTGATATTTCTAAACACGATGCTGGGAACATCAGGGGAAACATATACCATCGAAACAGAAGCGGCAGTACGAAGAATCCAAGAAGTGTCCTTTTTGCCGATCACCGGTAACACCGACAAGAATACGTGGGACGCCGTCACCGCTCTGTATAACCAAAGGGGATTACAGTGAATAAACGAGCTTTCTTCAAAAACACCGCTCTGATGACCGCCTGCTCCCTGTTATTGCGGCTGTTTGGAATTCTCTTCCGCATTCTTATCTCCCACCGCATAGGTGCAGAAGGAATGGGGCTGTATCAGCTGGTATTGTCGGTATACATATTAGGCACCACCTTTGCGGTAGGAGGACTCACCACCGCCGTGACCCGATTAGTGTCCCAGCATATTGCCATGGGAGACGGAGCAGGACTCGATCGGCTGATGCGGCTATGCTACCGCATCAGTGTGTTGGTTGGCGGTGGCTCTGCCTTACTGCTTTTCGGCGGTGCGCCACTGATTGGGCGGTGGATCGGAGACGAACGCACCATCGCTGCCATTGCCGTTTGCGGCATCGCTCTCCCCTTCATTGGTGTGTCCAGCAGCTTGAAAGGGTATTTTTTGGCACGTCGGAAAGCGTGGCCGCCTTGTCTATCCCAAATTATCGAACAGGCCATACGTATCAGCAGTATTTTGGTGGCACTGCACACACTTTGGGACGATAGTCTGGAACAAGCCTGCGTCATCATCATCCTCGGGGATGCTCTGTCTGAAACCATAGCGTGTGTATATCTTTTGTGCGCCCATCGCAAGGATCGCAAAAACCTATTTTCCTCTCGGAGCGGCACCATGAAAACGGAACACGGACTCTTACGCCCGCTGCTGCACATCGCGCTCCCATTGACCGGAGGGCGGTATTTATCCACCGCACTGCGCACGGTGGAAAACATCCTGGTCCCCGCCCGTATGGCACACTACACACAGTCAAGCACCTTGGCATTAGCGCAATTTGGAGCTGTAAAGGGGATGGCCTTGCCACTCGTTTTCTTCCCCTCTGCCCTGTTAATGACGGTGTCCGGACTGTTGATTCCGGAATTATCGGATGCACACGCCTTGGGGCAACGTCGGCAGGTAGCCAGATTAGTGGAGAAAACTATGCAGATCACCCTCTTGGGCGCGATACTGGCTGGTGGATGGTTCACTCTGCTTGGACAAGAATTGGGCACACTTTTGTACGAGGATGCATTAGTGGGGCTTCTTCTCAAAATTTTAGGGCCATTGACCCCTGTGATGTATCTGGATAGTGTTGTCACGGGCATGCTCAAAGGACTGGGACAGCAGGTACACTCCCTATGGTTCGGGGTTGCCGATTCCGTTGTGAGGATTCTACTGATTTGGTTTCTTCTCCCTCGCTATGGATTGACCGGATTTTTATTCGTTATGCTGGTGAGCAACCTACTGACCTGCCTGCTCAGCACAGCGCGCCTATTGTCTGTGAGTCACACAACAATGCGATGGGGACGTTGGGTGATCCGCCCTGCGCTTGCCGCCGTACCGGCCGGCATCCTATGCCGTTTTCTGCCGCTACAGGGGGTAGCCTACGTGATATGTAGTGGCATTCTGTTTAGCGGTATTTACTGTCTCTTATTGCCCCTGTTCCGTTGCTTTTCCAAAACAGATTGGCAAGAACTCACCATTCGAAATGCAAAAAGCAAGACCGCAGTCGGCTGACTGCGGTCTTTTCGTTATTTCTTGATATCTTTCCAATAAGCGGCAAAGGCCTGTTCGGTCTTATTATCGCCGGGGGTATAATACGTTACATCCTTGATCGCATCCGGCAGATATTGCTGATCCACCCAATGCCCGGCAAACTCATGGGGATAGCGATAAAACTGTCCCTTATTCTGCACGTCGTCGCCATCGTAATGCTTGTTTTGAAGCTGGCGGGGTACAGCGCCGCTGCGACCCGCCTGTACGTCCGCCATCGCCTGATTGATTGCCTTGTAAACGGCATCCGATTTGGGTGCCTGACACACCAGCACAACAGCGTTCGCCAGCGGAATCCGTGCCTCCGGCAGACCCACCTGCAGAGCGGTATCCACCGCCGCTTTAACGATAGGAATGATTTGAGGATAGGCCAGACCCACATCTTCGTTTGCACATACCAACAGACGGCGGCAAGCGGAAGGCAGATCCCCCGCCTCAAGCAGTCGTGCAAGATAATGCAAAGCGGCATCCGGATCCGATCCGCGCATCGATTTCTGATATGCAGAGACGATGTCGTAGTGATCGTCCCCTTCTCGGTCGTACCGCATTGCACTGCGTTGTGCCAACTGCTGCGCCGTATCCAATGATACGTGAATACTACCGTCGGAGGCGGTATAGCCTGCCAACGCACACAATTCAACAGCATTGAGAGATTTACGCACGTCTCCGCCGCAGGATCGGGCAATATGAGCGCACACCCCATCCTCTACGATGATGGGAGAGCCCCCCTCCTCCTGCAAAAAGCGGAAGCCACGCTCCACCGCACGCTCAATATCGGCGGCATCCACCTGCTTGAATTCAAACACGGTGGAACGGCTGAGAATGGCATTGTATACATAGAAATAGGGGTTTTCCGTCGTGGAGGCAATCAGAGTAATCTGCCCGTTTTCAATAAACTCCAACAGCGTTTGCTGCTGCCGCTTATTAAAATACTGAATCTCGTCCAGATACAGCAGAATGCCGTTCATTCCCGCGAAGGTATTGATCTCCTCCACCACTGCTTTAATATCTGCCGTGGATGCGGTGGTGCCGTTCAACTTATGTAACCGCATATCCGTCTGCTCCGCAATAATACGGGCAACGGTAGTCTTTCCCACCCCGGAGGGCCCGTAGAAAATCAAGTTCGGGATACGCCCGGACTCCATAATGCTGCGCAGAGCCTTGCCCTCGCCCAAGATATGCTGCTGACCTACCACTTCGTCCAACGTAGCGGGGCGGATACGGTCTGCCAACGGTTTATTCACGGGGGATCCCTCCTTTCGCTACATATCCTCTCTATCATACAAAGAAAATACGCCCGTGTCAAGAATTTCCGACGGGATGATTCGTTGACAGGAGCGTACAGACTATGGTATCATACTACGCAGAGCCGAAAGAAAGGATGTACCGGAATGACCAAAAAGCAACGCGCTATCGCCGCTATCGATGGGCTGAAAATTCTATATCCCGAGGCCATATGCTCCCTTACCGCTGAGAATCCACTGCAATTACTCATTGCCACACGGCTCTCTGCCCAATGCACCGATGCCCGTGTCAATCTCGTTACCCCGGCACTATTTGCTCGCTTTCCCACATTAGAGGATTTTGCTGAAGCTGACGCAGAAGAGGTGGGTGAATATATACGCTCCTGCGGCCTTTACAAAACCAAGGCCAAGGATATTGTGGCTATGTGCCGTATGCTACGGGATGTATATAGTGGAAGCATCCCGGATACGGTAGAGGAATTGACCAAGCTGCCCGGTGTCGGACGAAAGACTGCCAACCTTGTCTGCGGAGATATCTACGGCAAACCGGCTGTGGTAGCAGATACTCATTGCATCCGCATCACCGGACGACTGGGGCTGACCGACAGCAAAGATCCCTACAAAGTAGAGATGCAGCTGAGGAAACTGCTTCCGCCAGAGGAAAGCAATAATTTCTGCCATCGCTTGGTATTGTTTGGACGGGATGTCTGCTCCGCCCGCTCGCCCCGCTGTACCCAGTGTCCTTTAAGAGAGTTCTGCCCCTCTGCGAGTAAATAAAAGCCGTCGAAACAAGCGGCGGCACCACACGTACACGGGACACGCCAATGCACTGAGAAATAACCAAAACAAAGAATACAGCAAACACACTTGTCCCAGCAGATTATAACGCATATCACTGTAATCCCATACGTTCCATTTCAGCCAGCGGTTGATAATACACCCGCTAATTAATTCCATCGCGGTGACCCCCAACGCACAGAGACCACAGCGGATCGGCATAGCCGCACGGCATCGGGTATGGATCGTGCCCATCAGTTCAAAGCATAATCCGCCCACCACAAACATACTGGGATGGGTACGCCCTCGCCATAGCAGTTCTATGAGATTATAAGCCAACCCGCCCAGAATAAACAGGCATAAATGAATGCAAGCATTTTGTTTTTTGAACATAGCAATCCCTCCCCATTGAGTATGGGAGGAAAAGCGAAAAGTATACAAAAAAGGCAACCACCCTACGGTGGTTGCCTTTTTTTGCTTTTGGAGCAGGGTACGGGAGTCGAACCCGCCTTAACGGCTTGGGAAGCCGCTGTAATACCGATATACCAACCCTGCACAACGAAAAAGAGTATACCACACCCGCTTGTAAATTGCAAGAGGATTTTTGTCGATCGTCTTATTCCTCTAACGCATATGCGCGGTATTGTTCCCGCAACCAGGATTCCGCAGCTGCCAAGCCATCCACATCCATAGGAAACTCCGCCGTTGCCCGCATCTCACTGAGTTCACTGCATTTCTCCCCCGTCCACACGCAAACGTCAATATGAGCAGTGATATTCTCCTCCGCCTTGCTCTTGATGGGATCCAAACGATAACTCATCCCTTTATAGCTTCCGCTGAATGGATTGCCGCTGGTGAAATACAAAATACCGGGAATAGGAAAATCACGTAATGCCATAATGATAACCTCCGTTATAATGGAAATTCAATCTGCTGTACCGTTTCTTCGGTGACGGATAGTGTCCGGGGATGGATATATATAATTCTCTTTTGCAGCTTACGGGCATAACGTACGGTAGCCGCCGTACCGGTGCGGCTATCTGCCACATCAATCTCGCACACCGCCAGCACCGTATCCGCCCGATCCACCATCCAGTGATTCCGCCGGCGGTAGCATTCTGCCGGGTCCTCAGCAGCAGCCGCATTGTTAAACAGGTACTCCACTTGCTGACACCCTTCCAAAACACGGCGATACTCACGCTGCAACGGAATAGACCACCGGCTCTCCTGTCCCTCAAAGGGCACCGCCGCAATCAGTCTTACATCTGGGTGCTCCTTCTGCAAAGCCAGCACCTCCATCGCTGCCCACAAATCCACACCGGCACTCATACCGGAAATAAAGGTGCGCACACCCTCTTCATACAGACGGCGAATCTGTTCTCCCAATACCGCCTGGATCTGTTCAGGGCGCAGGCCGTCGGGAGAAAAAGAAAAACGGTGAGGACGATAACCGGTGAAGCAACAGGTTGTACTCATTTTTCTCCCTCCCTAATAGATATGTCTTTAGTATACCACAACTATCTCATTTTGAACAGACCCAAAATAAAAGAGCCGTTGAAAAAAACAACGACTCTTTTCGATCCATTACAAACGCTCCAAAATATAATTCACTACTTCATTGCGGGGAATATTCAACACCATAGAGAACTCTTCGTCAATCAACCGCATACATTCCTGTAGAGCGGTTTCGTCCATAGCGGACAATCGCTTGCCTATCTCCTGTCGCTCGTGTTTCTTGCGAAACAAACAACAAATTAAGCGAATCAACATACTCCGGTCGCCGCCGTTGGTGACGGTTCGATACAAAGCAGAGCGCTCGTTGCGATCATCCATCCACTGAAGCTTTTGCTCATCCGCATCTGACAACAAAATGTCAATCTCATCCTGAGTTAACAGAGGACGCATACGGGAAACCAACTCCTCATTATCGCAAGGGACAAATACGGAAGAGCGACCGTCACTAATGGGGCACAGCACGTAATACAGGCTACTCTCTCTACCCATTTTAATGGCTTTTTGCTCCTGAACCAGACACACGCCCATTTTACCATACAACACGTGCGACCCAATTTGAATAGACTGACTCATTGTTGGTCACTCCTCTCCCCTTTTTATCATAATTTTATTGTAACATAGAAAAATTTCATTTTCAAAGGGCAAAATACACAAAAATTCGGATGTTTTCTCAGCCTAATAAACCAACAAAAAGCCGCAAAAACCGCGGTGCGTTGGCACCGCGGTTGCTTAGTTTGTAACGTTATCGGACAGACGGTAAGAGAAACTGCCCAAATCGTATACCTTAGAAAAAGAAGAGGAATACTGCAACGCCTTGCCTGCGCCGATGGCAACACACTGCGCCGGATTTTCCGCCACCCGACACGGAATACCAATGGCCTGTTCCAATAATTCCGGCAGACGGCGAAGCTGTGCCACACCTCCGGTAAGGCAAACACCGGTATTGATAATGTCGCCGGATAACTCGGGAGGTGTTATCTCCAGCACCTGCCCAATCCGATCAATCAAATCACGCACCGGCTCACAAACAGCCTCGCAGATCTCATCCGAAGTAACCGTCACCGAGCGTGGTAAACCGCTCATACTATCTCTACCCTTCGCCTCTGCCGTCAGCACAGTCTCCAGCGGCAAAGCGCAACCAACTGCTATTTTCAGCCGCTCCGCCATGTAATCACTGATAATTAAACCGTATTGGTTTCTTATATAACGTACGATCGCCTCATCCATAGCCGTACCTGCCACCCGCATGGTGGAGGACACTGCCTCTCCTTTCAGCGAGAGGACCGATACGTCCACCGTTCCGCCACCGATGTTAACCAACATCTGTCCACGCGGCAGGCTCACGTCCACACCAGCACCAATAGCCGCCGCCACCGTCTCTGGTACCAGGGTAACCCGACGGGCACCGGCGGAAATAACCGCCTCGATAAAAGACCGCTGTTCCACCTCTGTAACCTGCTCAGCGACGCTCACCGCCACACAGGGCTTGGTAATACGGTTTGAGCAAACCTGCGCCAAACAGCAACGCAGCAGCTTCTCCGCCAGCTCATATTCCGCGATGACGCCCTTTTGCACCGGACGAGCGGCAATAATGGTATCCGGCGTACGGCCCAGCATAGCTTCCGCTTCCTCGCCAAAAGCCACTACATGACCATCCTTGGCAGCCACAGCAATCACTGCCGGTTCATCCAGTACCACACCTCGGGCAGGATCGTATATAATTATCCGTGAGGTCCCCAAATCAATGCCCAAATTCATAGTGAAAAGGCTCCTTTTAACGACTGTTTTCGTTATTATACATCATTGGTCATCCATTTTCAAGCCTGCCGCCACAGCAGTCACTGCATAAACCTCCGATGCGCCGAAAATCTTCAGCATTTTTGCACATTCATCCAACGTACTGCCGGTGGTAATCACGTCATCCACCAGCAAGACATTACACTCGGATACGTCTTCCACAACGTCGAACACGCCCAACAAATTGCCCCGCCTTTGAATGGCAGTTAACTCCTTTTGCGGCTGGGTATAGGTTAATTTGGATAGAGCAGCAGTATAAGGCAAATCCAACCGTCCTGCCAGTGCTTTGGCCAGACCTGCCGCTTGATCAAAGCCCCGCGCGTGCAAGTCTTTTTTGTGCATCGGTACCGAAGTAACCATATGAAACGGTATACCGCCGTATTCGCGGCGCACCACCTCTGCCATCTCGGCAGCAAAGCTATCTGCCACCACAACGTCGTATCGTTCTTTCAATCCCAAAATCGCACTCTGCGCCACTCCTTTATGATAAAAAGGGCTGACACAACGCTCAAAGGCGTGGGTATGGCCGCCGCAGATACAAACGTCTACGCCCCGACCACAGCGCTCACATACCGGCGGCAACACGTAGGGAGCATTGCGAAGGCAAGCCTCGCACAGCCGCTGATGCGGCAATAACACCTCGTCACACAAAAAGCAATGATTGGGATAAAAGGCAGTGAACAGACTGTCCAACAATGCGCTCATAGCATCATCTCCCCAATCCGTTGCAAAAAGGCACATAGACCGGTATACCGCAACGTCTTGCGGTCATTATTGATCATCCGCTGCAAAGTTTCCCGACTACCCACAAGAATCAAAAGCGACTTTGCCCGTGTGACCGCAGTGTACAACAGATTGCGGTAACACAGGTGCGGCGTATTGCGAAACACCGGCATCACCACAGCGTCAAATTCACTGCCCTGACTCTTATGTACCGTGATGGCATAGGCCAATTCCAGATCCTGTGCATCCTGACGGGTATACGTGGCTACACGATCCTCATAGCGTACGGTGAGAATATCCTCTCGTAGGCGAATCTCCTCCAGCACACCGATATCACCGTTGAAAATACCACTACCGTTTTCGCCATTATCCCGCATCCACGGAATATCGTAATTATTACGGTTATGCATCACCTTATCCCCCACGCGAAGCGTAACGCCCTCGATGGTGAGTTCGGCTTTTTTCTTATCGGGAGGATTGAGTTCTGCCTGCAGGCGGCGGTTGATCTCGACGGTACCGATTTCTCCCTTTCTGCCGGCACAAAGCACCTGAATCCCATCCAGATGGGTATACCCATAGGCGGCAGGCAACCGCTGACAGCACAGATCCAGCACCGTCTGGGTCACCTCCGACGCAGAAGAACGGGCCATAAAGAAGCAATCACCTTTATTATCCAGTTCCATTGCCTCTCCCCTGACAATGCGATGGGCGTTATAAACGATGCGGCTCTCCAGCGCCTGGCGGAACACCTGAGTCAATCCCACTACAGGAATGGTATCGCTGGCAATAAGATCCTGCAGTACACAGCCGGCACCCACCGCCGGTAGCTGGTCGGTATCCCCTACCAAAATCAAACGGCAGCCGGTCTTTGTGGCACGTAACAGGCTTTCAAACAACAGCACGTCCACCATAGACATCTCATCCACCACAATGGCATCCGCATCCAACGGGTTTTTCTCATTACGCTCAAACACGGGGCTGTCGCTATCATCCCATTTGACCTCCAGCAGACGATGCAGGGTCTTGGCCTCTCGACCGGTCAGCTGAGAGATCCGTTTCGCCGCACGGCCTGTGGGGGCGGCAATGGCGACCGTCTCCCCCATACTTTCCAGCAAAGTAATGATGCCACGCAGAGTGGTGGTTTTACCCGTACCGGGACCACCGGTAAGGATCAGCGTGCCGGTGGCAATGGCTTCCACCATAGCCCGCCGCTGTTGTTCCTCATACGTGATATGAAAATTGCGCTCCATCGCATCAATACGTAGTTGAATATCCTCCGCCGCCACATTGCAGATACTGCTCATCATCCGCATCCGTACCGCGATAAAGGATTCTGCCTCATGCAAACGGGGCAGGAACAGAAAAGAGCGTCCGTCCAACTCCTCCTCCCGCAGCAGAAAACCGTTCAACATACGCTCAATGGCGGATTCCACCGACTCAGCAGGTACGTCCAACAGCGTCGACGCCGTAGGAATTACCTTATCCCGCGGCAGGCAGGTATGCCCATTCCCTAAATTGTGACGCAGTACGTACTGAACCCCCGCCTCTAAGCGATTGGGGTCCATTTTGTCTCCGTTCATACTCATGCACAGCGCATCGGCTCGCTCAAAGCCAATGTATAAACCCGGCGTGCAAAGAAGATAAGGATTTTCCTTAATCCGCGTTAGAGTAGAAGGACCGAACTTTTTCCAACACCGCAGAGCCTCGTTCGCGGTCAATCCATAGCCGGCAAAGGCCATAACAACCTCCCGCAGGCCGAACTGGGCGCAGAAACTCTGCCCCATTTCACGTGCTTTTGCTAAGGTAATGCCTTTAATCTTTGCCAGTTCCTGAGGATCCTCCTCCAATATCCGCAGTGCATCTGCACCAAAGCGATCCACAATGCGTGCGGCCGTGGCAGGGCCAATGCCCTTAACGGCGCCGGAGGCCAAATAACGCAAAATGGCAGCCTCGTCGGTGGGCAGAGTGCTTTCACAGGCAGTCGCCTTAAATTGCCGACCGAAAGAAGGATGGTCGGTCCATGCCCCCTGCAGACGGAGACTCTCCCCCACCTGCACACGGGGCAGAACCCCCACCACCGTCTCCATGCTGTCTCCGGTATCCAACTCTAATACCGTCCAGCCGTTATCATCATTGCAAAAAACAATATGCTCCACCGTACCGGTGAGTTGTTCTTGTTGTATGCTCTGTTCCCGTTCGGTCACGGTTTTGCCTCCTTTGCTTTACTCTTCTTGTACCAGCACCTGCAACATATCGCACAGCTGATCAGCAGTCACAAGAAGCACCGATGGTGCCTCCCGTAATATCGTTTCCAATTCTTGTTCTTCTTCCTGTATTTCATCCGGCAATAGCAGCAGCGTATGCCTACACCCATCAGGGGCCTCCCACACGGTTTGGCTCTGCAAGCAGCGTACCAACGGGGCCAGTGCTGTGCCGTGGCGAGGCACCGCCAAGCGGCAACAAAAGGCGCACCCCGGACAGCGGGTCAGCCACAGGCATGCTCGCCTGATCAATCCGGCGCACCCATATAGTGCCAACAGCAATACTATAACCGCCGCAATCATCTCTCCGATTTTCATAGCCGCCCTCCTTTAACAGGTCATCAGCCCATCCTATGCGATGGACAAGGGCGGTGTGCATGTCCCTACTCAGCATTATGGCGGCTAATGGGCTGACGGAACAGCAAACGGAGCAATGCCCGACCGTTAAAAGGAACAACCGGATACAGATAGCTGCCGCCGAGGGCTGTACGGGTAGTCACCAGCGCCAGTAGCATAATGCCCATCCCCAGCAGCAAGCCCCAGCCGTGTAACAACCACGTGCACAGCAGGAAGAGAATGCGGAACAACTTAAATGCATAGGTCAGCTCATGGCTGGGCTGGGTGAAGGATGCAATCGCCACAAAAGCCATATAGGCCAACAATTCGGAGGAGAAGATCCCCGCCTGCACCGCAAACTCGCCGAAAATCAACGCCCCCACTAAGCTTAGAGCATTGCTCAAGGATGCGGGGGTATTCAGCGCCGCCAGTTTGATGGCATCGATCAGCACCTCAACCAGCAGGAGCTGAACGATCAAGGGAATCGGACCCATCTCGTCAATACGGATAAATTCCAACGCCGGCGGGATGCGCTCGGGATTCTGCATCAACCAATACCAAATCGGGGTAAGAAACAGCGTCGCCACAAATATGAGGCCGCGGACAAATCGCAAATAACTGCCCACAATGGGTGGGAAATAAAAGTCATTGGTATCCTGAGAAAAATCAAAAATAGAGGTAGGCAACACCATTGCCGCCGGGGAATTATCCACCAGCAAAATGATTTGCCCTTCGGCAATGGCCGCGGCGGCGGCATCCGGACGCTCGGTATAACGGATACGGGGAAACGGATTATACCACTGTCCCCGCAAAAGACATTCCGCTAAACTCTCCTGACCCATTGTCAGCGCAGGAATAGTGATGCTTTTCAGTCGTTCTTGCACCTTTTTGAGATAGCGTTTATCCACCCGATCGTTCATATAGCAGATGCATACGTCCGTAGCGGAAAGCCGTCCCACGGGGACCACCTCCATCGTCAGCGCAGGGTCCCGCAGACGACGGCGGATGAGTGCGGCATTAAACACCAGCGTTTCCACTAAGCCGTCCCGACTGCCCCGAAGCACCCGATCGGTCTCCGGCTCCTGCACACTACGCACGGGATAGGTGCGAGTGTCAATGAGAATTACCCGATCAATGCCCTCCACCACCATCGCTGTGACACCGGACAGCACCTGCGTGACTACCCGGTCGCCGTCGGCGGTATGATCCACCTCAATATAGGTGACAAAGCGTGCAATAAAATCTGCGGCATCGGTGACGTCGGTCAAATCCTCCGGCGGAATCTTAGCCAAAAACTGAAGCATTTTTTCCAGCACTTCATCCTTGGTTAAGCCATCGACGAAAAACAAGGCACCATGACGGTGACCCACGTTGATATCGCGGTACATTAAATCAAAACTGGCATCCACCCGCAGCTTACGCTTCAGATAGCCCACCATTTCGCTATAGGTCATACTACTCTCTCCTTTAAAATCACTCGAGGGTAGTATGCGTTTTGGAAACAGAAATATGAGATTTAATCCTCAGCGATGGCGATAAAGGCCGCTAAACTGCCCCGCTGGCCTCCGGTTGCCCGATGCGACCACAACACATCGGGATGACAGCGGGTACACAGATCGGTCACGGTAATGTGATCCGACGATATACCGGACTCTAATAAATAGCGGCGGTTGACCTCCCACAGGTCAATATGGTACTTATCTCCGCCATCGGCGGTAAAGCAGGTATCGTCAAACACCGGCACCTTGGTAAAAGCATCGTACACCGGTGTGTCTACCTCAAAGCAGCATCGCCCGATGGAAGGAGCGATACCCGCCAGAATGTCCTCACGCCGACAGCCGTAATCCGCCACCATACGCTCCACCGTAACGGCGGCAATGCCTGCTGCTGTCCCCCGCCATCCGGCGTGGGAGGTGGCCACAACCCGACGCACCGGGTCAGCGAAAAACAGCGGCACACAATCGGCATATTGAGTACACAGCACCACGCCGGGCTCATCTGTGATCAGTCCATCCACGTCGGTATAGCCTCTTTCCCGGGTAATCCCCCGCCCACAATCGGCGGCGGTGGCGTTGTACACATGGTCGGTATGGGTCTGGGCAGAGATAACCACCTTTTCGGGATCCACCCCCATAGCGGTACAGAAGCGGCGAAAATTCTCCTGTACCGCCGCAGGATCGTCCCCCCGGGTAAAGGACAGATTCATCGAAGAGAAAATCCCCTCGCTGACCCCACCCAAGCGAGTGGAAAAGCCGTGGCGGATAAACGGAATACGATCAAAGGAAGGGATCGTATAATAAAGTAAATCACCCACCGTGTGGGCACATAGGGTTTGTGTCATCGGCAAAGTCATACGATCGACCCCTTTCGTAGCATCTAGTCCATTATAGTATACGAAATTCTGCTGAAAAGTGCAAGAGAAACCCGTAAAGAGTTGCGCATTTTTCATAGAGTGAAAAGGAAAGTGAATTTTCCCTTTACAACCGACCATAATTCCAGTATAATGTAGTGTGTAAAAATATGGAACCATCCCTACGAATGGAGAAAAGACTATGCTGCAATACGAAGAACTGCGACTGAAATTAGAGGGGCTACTGCCCGGCATCGAGGATTTGGCCGGCTCCATCGGTCTAAGTCAGCTGCGCCGTGAAGCGGAGGAGCTGGATGCACAAGCCGCCGCCCCCGGATTCTGGGATAATATGGAGTTTGCTCAGAAGGTGACCCAAAAGGTCGCCGGCATCAAGGGCAAGATCGAAGCCTATGAAAAGCTGCAAAACGACTATCAAGATACCCTGACCCTAATCGAGCTGGCCGACGAGGCGGAAGATCTGGATCTGCTGGAGGAATGCCAACAGGGCGTTGCCAACGTGGAGCAATCTATGGAGAGTCAGCGCCTAGCCACCCTGCTGGGTGGCGAGTACGATAGCAAAAACGCTATTCTCACCTTCCACGCCGGCACCGGCGGCACCGAGGCACAGGACTGGGCAGAGATGCTGTACCGTATGTATACTCGCTGGGCAGAGCGTCACGGCTACAAATACAATATTCTGGACTATCAGGACGGCGATGATGCCGGACTGAAGAGCGCCTCCATTGAGGTCATTGGCGAAAATGCTTACGGCTACCTCAAGGGCGAGGCCGGCGTTCATCGTTTGGTGCGTATCTCTCCCTTTGATTCCTCCGGTCGCCGGCACACCTCTTTCTCTGCGTTGGAGGTCATCCCCGAAATTGACGAGGATACCGAGGTGGAAATTCGTCCCGAGGATATTAAGATGGATGTATTCCGTTCCTCCGGCGCCGGCGGTCAGCACATCAACAAGACCTCGTCTGCTGTTCGTCTGACCCACATTCCCACCGGTATCGTAGTGGCCTGCCAGAATGAGCGTAGCCAGTTTCAGAACCGTGATAAGGCAATGAATATGCTGAAATCCAAACTCATTGAGATCAAAGAGCGTGAGCATCTGGATAAGCTGGACGACATCAAGGGCAATCAGGCACAAATCGCTTGGGGCAGCCAGATCCGCAGCTATGTGTTTATGCCCTACACTCTGGCTAAGGATACCCGCACCGGCTTCGAAAGCGGTAATATCCAGGCTGTGATGGATGGCGAAATCGACGGTTTTATCAATGCCTATCTCCAGGCGCTGGCAAACGGCACCTTAGGAAAGGCCTCTGCCGCCGAGGATTGATCATAGTAAAAAACGGTGACCCATGCGGGTCACCGTTTTTAATTTTGTCGCCGTACAATACGATAATCGTCCCGCACGCGATAATAAGGACAGCGGGATTTCCCAGACAATAAAAATCGCTCGTATTCGTCCATATCCAAATTCATCATACACGCGTAGGTATCCGTTTCTTCATCATAATCGTAATAATCGCAATCCTCACAGCGCAGGTCCTGCATATCCTCACCTCATTTCGGGGATATTCTATCATGTTCGACGCTAATGGTCAATATCCGACGCCGCTAAAGCGTATATGTAGACTGTTCACAGCCCGTTCCTCCTCCCATTTCCCGGGAAAAGAGTGAAAAAAGCACCGCCGCAGCGGTGCTTTTTTAGAAATTATTCATTCGTATCGTAGGACAGATATTCCTTCTCCACGTAGAGAGGACGATGCTTGCCCTGAATGTAGATACGAGCAATGTACTCGCCGATGATTCCCAAAGTAATCATTTGCAGACCACCGATAAGCAGGATCAACACAATAATTGTCGGATAACCGGGAATATCAATGCCGAAAGCCAGTTTCTGTACTACCACCACGATCATATAGATCAGGGAGAGAAAGGACATCAAAACACCGGCAATGGTAGCAATCTTCAGAGGAAACGTGGTGTAGGATATGATGCCGTTGATGGCATATTTAACCAATTTCCAGAAGGACCAGGTGGATACTCCATATTGACGCTGCTGCGCTACGTAGGGAATGAAATGAGTGTTGAAACCCACCCAAGAGAAAATACCCTTAGAGAAACGATAACACTCTTTTACATCTAGGATAGATTCCGCCACCTTGCGGCGGAAGGTGCGAAAATCGCTGGCTCCCTCGTGGAGGCTGATATCGCATACCTTATCCATCAAACGATAGAACATCTTTTTACACCACGAAGTGAATTTGCCCTCGATGCGATTTTCCTGATAAGCGGCCACGCTGTCGTAATCGGGGTTCTCGTCCAAAAAGCGTACCATCTGCACCACAATATCCGGGCTCTGCTGCAGATCGGCATCCAGCAAGGTAACGTATTCACCGCAAGCCTTTTGCAAGCCGGCGTACATCGCCGCCTCCTTGCCAAAATTGCGTGACAAGTTGATGAGCTTTACAGGGCACAATCCCTTGTGTTGCAGAGCTTTCAATGCCTGCCATGTGTGGTCACGACTACCATCGTTAACAAAGATCAATTCATAGGATTCCACCGCATCGGCAAAGGCATCGATACATGCCTGCTGCAAAGGAGCCACATTTTTCTCCTCGTTATAGCAGGGGATCACCACAGATAATTTCATTCCTCTTCCCTCCTTGGGATACTGTTCCTACGTAGTATAGCAAAAAAACAAACAATTGGCAAGAGAAAAAAGCCCCTGTTCCATACAGGGGCTTTTTCTTAGGGTTTTCTGTTGGTGGCGATGGCCACGGTAACCACGGCGCCAATCAACAAAAGAATAAACCCGCCAAAACATACCCACACCCACCAGGCAATACCTGTCGTGGGGGCTTCTGTCGGTGTTTCCGTATCCGCATCAGGGGCTTTTTCCGTGCCTGTGGTCTGTGTGGCGATCGTCGTTGTAGGCGGCGATATCGGGGTGTCCACCGCCACATCGTCTGTGGCAGTCACCCGGCGAGAGGAGGCATATTCCAGCGTATTGGGAACAAGGCCTCCCTTGTCCTGACTATACTCCGAACACCAAACGCCTTTGGATTTTAAATCGTGAACGCCCTGCCTGTCATAACGGGTAATAATCACGGAATTGTCCGCCTGAATGCGGAACACGCTGATGGTCAAAGCATTGTCCGTAGTGCTCTCACTGGTGGAATAATACCCCATATAGCCGGCATTCATATAGGTAAAATGCAGAGTGCAGGTCTTGTACGTTTTTTGATTGCTGTCACAACACACATCCAGAGAATCGCCTTTCTTAAAGTATACAGCGGCTCCACCCATAAAATCATCATAACCACCGGAATGATTATGTCCATACAGGAACAGGATATTAAGGCCCTTTTCTCCATATTCATTGAGAGCGTCAAAGATCAGATCGCCATCCCTTGGCCCCTTACGATTAGTACGATGTAGGGGCACGTGGCACAGAACAAAAATCGGTTTTTTATAGCCTTGTCTATACTTTTCGTCCAAATAACTGCGCAAATGATTGACGGCCACTTCCGTTTCGGCACGGTTATTGCCCCATTCCCGATATTGGTCCTCATTGATAACGAAAACGCCGTAGGCTTGATTAGAGGGATCGTTATTACCCGCCTGTGCCAAGCCGGTGCTGGTTTCAAGGTCGTGGTTGCCCTGCACAAACAGCATCCGCCCACCGGTCAGCTCCGTGAACGTTTCTCTCAGCTTGTATATGCCGTACTGGCTTTGATTGGAACCCACCGCCTCTATCGTGTAATCGCCTACAAAGAAGGCACATTCTACTTTGTTGACACCAAAAATTGTCAGCGCATCGATCAATTTTTCCACCTTAGCGGTATCATTACCGCTCACTTGAAAATCCGATCCGGCAATAAGAATCGTTTCTTTCTCGGCGGCGCTTACTGCACTGCCGGGGACCAACACCAAGAGCATCAAGCAGGATAGTATTATAACTAAAAATCGTTTCATTTTTCACTCCCCTATCTGCTGTATTTCAATGCCAACCACACCCCACCTCATTTGCTGTTCCTCGGAATAATACGCATTCATGTCCGAGGGGTCTGCAGAAGATAGTTCTTCCGGCAAGTAACCGCACTGATCCAGCGGCAAAGAATCATACAGCGCCGCGAAATCAGGAAAAATATGCAGAGCAGTAACCAATGCGGAAATCGTTTGTTCGGGCGCATTAGAATGAGAAAAAATCAGCGTATCCCCTACATGGATAGCACGGCGTTTTTCATCGTACAGACGGAGTTCAATAGTTTTTTGTCCACTACGAATCATCGTAAAAGGCCCGGGATGAAGTTTCATTGTGTGTGTCACTTGTATCACCTCACAGCTGAAAGTATAGCATACAACCTTCGCAAAGTAAACAACAATAAAGTGGTTAAGGATTTACCGTTTGGAGATCAGTCGCCGACTGAACATAATAATTGGGAGATGGGCTTTTGCCCATCTCCCAATTAGGGTAGAGCGATAAATCCGAACTCCGTTTTAGAAAGAGGGATTTTCGCTCTATCATCGTTAAAATACGCGCGAATACATACAGTATTCGCTGTGTTTTGTGCCTCGATAGAACAAAAATCCCTTCTTTTTAAAATCTGCGACCTGAAAGCGAGCAGATTTTGTGTGATTTTTATTCTATTGGGCGATGAAAGGCTGTCGCCTTTCGAGAACAAATGGGGTGAAAAGCGCCAAAATCCGCCGCTTTAAGGCGGGTTCGGATTTGTCGCTCTACCCTATGGTGGAAAAGGAGGAATTCTGAACCCCGGAGTTCGGTTGCGCCGACCTCCTGTTATTTTTCGCTTTCACTCAAAATAAAGAGGCTTCTCACGGCTCCCACTCCATAAAACACAGAAGGCACCACCTTACGGTGATGCCTTCTGTGTTTGGCGGAGAAGGAGGGATTCGAACCCTCGAACCGCTTTTAACGGTTACACGATTTCCAATCGTGCGCGCTCGACCAGCTACGCGACTTCTCCCGGTCAAGATGGCGCTCTCTTGAGCGCTAGACCATTATAATGAATTTACACCCGCTTGTCAAGGTGGAAACGACAACTTTTTTAAGAAATTTCAAATTCGAGATTTTAATTGTCGCTTTTGACTTGACAAACCCTCATGTCAATGCTAAAATAATGTGCGTTGACTGTACGGAGAGGTGTCCGAGCGGTTTAAGGAGCCGGTCTTGAAAACCGGTGACTCGAAAGAGCCAAGGGTTCGAATCCCTTCCTCTCCGCCAGACAAGAAGGACATCCTCTCGGATGTCCTTCTTGTTCGCCACTTCTTTTTGACAACTTTATCGGCTTAGATCGGCTGCTCACCACACCCGATTTTGCGACATACGGAGTAGTACTCAAGTTGGTGACGAGGCGCCCCTGCTAAGGGCGTAGGTCGGGTAACCGGCGCGAGAGTTCGAGTCTCTCCTACTCCGCCAAGAATAAGACCACCCCAAATGGGGTGGTCTTATTCTTTTTGAATTGGCTGATACGACAAACTCTCGCATTCCGTCAGGAATGCACAAGGTTTTGTGTGTAGTTACTGCGACAAGCACTAATTTGACGCAAAACCAGAGTTCAGAGTCTCTCCTACTCCGCCAAGAAAAAAGGATGCCTTGTAAGGCATCCTTTTTTCTTTTTGGATTGGCTGATACGACGAACTCTCGCATTCCGTTAGGAATGCACAAGGTTTTGCGTGTAGTTACTGCGACAAGCACTAATTTGACGCAAAACCAGAGTTCAGAGTCTCTCCCCTAACATCAAACAAGACCACCCCAGATGGGGTGGTCTTATTCTTTTTGAATTAGTTGCGAAATCGAACTTAAGCGCCGAAGGCATGGGCAACGCCTGCGAGCGCCGCCAGTGGCGGATACAGCGAGCAGAGGTTGGTGCAACGGTCGAAATGCGGCAAGCATAAGCGAAGCAATCCGCATTTTGAGCACCGCAAAACGGAAAACGAATTTTCTTTATACACACTTAAAATTTCCCCTTGCACTTTGTCGCAAATCGGTGTATGATGGCAAACGGTGTCGATTTTCAGTAACAACGTTTCCTATGAGGAGGAATTTTCGTGGCAGCTACACGCTGGCTAAAAAAGAATATTGTTTTCTGTATTGCGGCGTTGGCGGCAGGTGTGACCTGCTTTTTGGTACCACCGGACGCGGAATATCTAGGCTACTTTGATTGGAAGACACTGGCCTGTCTGTTTATGACGCTGGCAGTGGTGTGCGCCCTGCGCAACATTAAGTTTTTTACCATTGTGGCGCGACGATTGGTCAAGCTCTCCGGTAATTTACGGAGTTTATTCCTTCTACTGATTGCTATCACCTTTTTAGGGTCTATGCTCATCGCAAACGATATGGCACTGATCACCTTTCTCCCCTTAGGCTATTTTGCTCTATCAGTAACCCGCCAAGAAAAATACATGGCCTATCTGTTCATTCTGCAAAACATCTCTGCTAACTTAGGCGGTATGCTAACCCCCTTTGGGAATCCGCAGAATCTATATCTGTATTCTTTCTTTAACATCCCTACGGGGGAATTCTGCCGCATTATGCTGGCCCCCTTCCTACTGGCTATCGCTTTATTATTACTGTGCTGTCTGCCTATTAAGGCCACACCTCTGACGATTGAAGATAGTTTCAACGAGCAACTGAACATAAAACGAACGATACTGTATTTAGTGCTGTTCGCTCTGTCACTGCTCATCGTATTCCGTGTACTCCCCTATTTTGTTGGCCTGGTGCTGATCACGGCCGTTTTGCTGTGGAGCGACCGCGAAGCGCTACTGATGGTCGACTACGGACTATTGGGCACCTTCTTTTTCTTCTTTGTGTTTGCCGGTAATCTGGCCCGTCTGGATGCGGTCAACAACCTGCTTTCTCAACTATTGGCACAGGACACCCTACTGGTGTCTGCTCTGTCCTGTCAGGTCATCAGCAACGTACCCACTGCCATCCTGCTGTCTCGCTTTACCACGGACTATCCCGCCCTGCTACTGGGTGTGAATATCGGCGGTACCGGCACGCTGATCGCCTCGCTGGCCAGTTTGATCACCTTCAGCGAGTTTCGGGTGCTATACCCGGGTCACAGCAAACAGTATTTCTGGATGTTTACCGCCCTGAACGTGGGATTCCTGCTGATTATGACCGTGGCGGCCAAGCTATTCTTCTTATAACGAAAACGCCATCTCGCAGGATGGCGTTTTTTCTTGCACCGACGGTACAGATGTGTTATACTGGACTCAGAGGAGGCGACACGATGAAACGCCTGAAAAAGAAAAAACTGTTTCTGCTGGATATGGACGGGACGTTGTATCTGGACGACGATCTGTTTCCTGCCACCATCCCTTTCCTTGCCGCAGTGAAAGAAAACGGAGGACGGTATCTGTTTTTGACCAACAACTCCTCCAAAAGCGTCAAAGTATACATTGAAAAGCTGGCGCGGCTTGGTATCCCCGCCACCGAGGAGGACTTTTTCACCTCCACAATGGCCACCTGTGTCTATCTACGGGAGCATTATCACGGCAAAAAGATCTATGCCGCCGGCACCGCCGCCTTCCGTCAGGAATTAGCGGAGGCGGGCTTTCCCGTTACCGATCGGCTGGAGGATGATGTAGATTGTCTGCTGATGGGAAATGACAGCGAGCTGACCTTTCAGAAATTAGAAGATGCCTGTATCCTGCTGGGACGGGGTGTAACCTATCTGGCCACCAACCCCGATTGGGTGTGTCCCACCGCCTATGGATACGTACCGGACTGCGGTAGCGTGTGCGAGATGCTGTGGCGCGCCACCGGACGGCGCCCCTACTTCATCGGCAAGCCGGAGCCGGCAATGGCACAGTTGGCAATGGCGCAATGCGGTGTGAAGCCGGAGGATACCGTGATGATCGGGGATCGCATCTACACCGACGTGGCCTGCGGAGTCAATGCAGGGATCGATACCGTGCTGGTATTCAGCGGTGAGACCACCCGTGAGGTATGGGCGCAGAGCGAGATCAAGCCCACCTGGGCGGTGGAAAGCATCGCAGATCTCTACGAAACAATACAGCAATAAAGAAAACACCCTATGGCCCAAGCGGCCATAGGGTGTTTTCTTATGAAACGGTTATCGTAATATCGCCTGTATCGGTGATGATTTCACACGTGCCGCCGGTGGTGGATGCAGGAACCTTTACCCGACCGGTATCGGTTTTGGCGATAAACACCTTGCCGGTGAGCAGGCTGCCGCTCACATCCCCCGTATCCGTTGTGATAGACAGCCGAGCAGCATCGCACCCATCCAAGTGCACGTCTCCTGTGGTACGCAGAATCGAAAATGCTTCGGTAGCCACCACGTTTTTCAGCGAAACATCGCCCGTATCGCCCTCTGAAACCACGTTTTTACACCGCACTTCGGTAAACTCCGTCTTGCCCGTGGATACGTGGGCGGAGATCTCCCCCACGCAGGTAACGTCGGCAACCGCAATCCGCCCCGTAGACACCGACAACTTCAGCGAAGCGGCAGATACGTCCTCCACACAGATGCTGCCCGTGGTCGCACGGATGTTGATATTCTCCTTTGCATCGGCACGGCTCGTCACACTGCCGGTGCTGACGGCAATATCTATATTAGAAAACGTATAATCATCGGGGATTTTCACATCGCCTGTACTACCCTCCATCGTCAATGCACCATACTCGTCAGCGGGCAGGCAGACGGTGATTTTCGGTGTATCCATAAAGATGCCGATATGCTCATACCAAGGGCGGGTATCCATCACTTTCACAGATAACGTTCCGTCCTGCACCGATACGGTGTGTTTGAGATTCTCTTGCTCATAGCATATCACCGTGGTGGTGCCGTCCTCCGAGGGGACAAAAACCACGTCTGGAGTATCGGTAGAGATCCGTATGTTCGTATAGGTGGCGGTGATAGCGTGTTGATTGGTTTCATACGCTACTGTGGATAGGCCGGTGAAATCCCAATTCATATTCGCCATTGCGACGACGAACATAAAACTCCCAATGACCAGGAAAGCCGTTGCTATGATGATCCAGATCCGATTTTTGCCCATAATTACGCCTCCCCTTTTCTTACAAAACAGTGCTTGATACCCAGTGCTATCTTGTTGGTCAGCCGGACGATGCCTTTGGTAGCCACGTGGCATCCAAAAAACAGAAATACCGACAGACCCGCGCAAACCAGTGCGGCACCGATCACGGCACAGCCTATCCAACCGTTGCCGTATACGGCAAACAAGACGCCGCCCACAAGGACGCCGAGGGCGCAGGCGACCATCGAAACCAACACCGCCCATAAGGACACGATAATAGACCACAGCGAAACAAATACGGAGAATACAATCGCCCCCGCGGCAATCAGCAGAGGAAGCCACACGGGAAAGCCCAACACCAGCAGGACGATCTCCACCGTCGTCAAGCGCCGCTTGGGTCTGACCGATTCCTTGATCAGCTTCGTCAAGGGAATATCGGTTAAAATCTGCTGTGCCACCTCATCCGGAGTGCCAATGGTGGCCACAGCCCCTTCTTCCGTCACGCCCTCCTCTATACCATCCTCAATCATTTCACTGTAAAAATTTAAGCGTTCTTCTACCTCAGCCTGCGGTAAGCCTGTTAGCCTTTCCTGCAGCCGAAGCAAAAAATCACGTTTTGTCATAGCGATCCTCCCCTTTGGTAACAAATTGGTAGATGGACAGGATTTCCTTCCATTCGTCCTTAAAATCCGCAATGCGCCGTAATCCGGCATCCGTAATGCGGTAATATTTACGTAGTCTGCCGCCGTGCTCCGCGGTGCGCACCGTCAGCATACCACACAATTCCAAGCGTTTTAGGATCGTGTATAAAGTGGACTCAGACAGAGTGACATACGGCTTAACGTCCTTGATGATTTTGTAGCCGTAGGATTCTTCCTCTTGAATGGCGGCCAAAACACATACGTCCAGCAAGCCGCGCTTTAGTTGAATATCCATACAATACCTCCCCTCACGCAATACATCGTATCACGAAGTATGAATTTTGTCAATAGGATGCAAAAAACACCGTCTGTCATCCGACAGACGGTGTTTTGGATAATGCTCTTTGCCATTGGCAAAGAGCATCGTATAACGTCACCAAACCGGCAGCCAGCAACCCGCCGCCCACGATATCGGTAAGCCAATGCACCCCCGCCAACAAGCGTCCCCCTACCATAAATACCATAAACAGCAGGATGACCACCATTATGCACCGGCGAATCATCGGGCGACGGACACGATGGCGCAACTGGAACATGGTAGTGGGCATCACGCATAACGTCAGCAAGGTAGTAGAAGAAGGATAGGATACCTCTAAGCGACCTTGAATCAACACAGGGCGATAGTTGATTACCACCGTTTCAAACAGCAGGTAGACCGCCAGCATCACCAAGTAAAACACACCCAGTGCCAGCAAGCTGAAATCCACCTTTGCTATATGCCCGCGCCGTATCCATTGCACTAACCCCATTAGGGCAAACACAAAGCAAACGGCAACCGGAATCAGTCCCAGCCAATCGGTAATGGTATAGATAGGCATACATACCCCTGTCAAGCGATGAAACATATCGTTGATCGTCGCCATACCCACCAAGGTGCCTTGGGGGCCAATCGGGCGGACATCCACCAGACAAAGCGCCGCTGTCCATAAAGCGAAAGCCATTAAAAAGCCAAGGGCAATCCATAATTTGACATTGTGTAACTGTTTCATAACGATTCCTCCCAACAGATGATACCTACAGTGTATGAGAGGAACAGCCGATCCGCAAGAAACGGCACGTCACATATGGGACACGCTCCATATCATCGTCCCTTGTGCCACAGCAACACCTTGATGCCCAACAGCAAAAATAGAAACACGGCGGCATAGGGCTGCATCCCCAGCGTAAACAGAAGTGCCACCGCTCCATTGCCCAACAAGGAAGTGGTGCGGCGCCGACCAATCCAACGGTCAGCAGGAGGCAGTACCAAAAGGGACAAACCAATCAACACCATCACCGCAACCGATACCCCGTACACCCACCGCAGCCAAGGTTGCAATGCAGTGAGCGCCAATAGCGAAACCGCCTGCACCTCTCCCTCTACTATTTGACGGAATAAGGGCAAAAAGCAGCACATCGCTACGCTCAAATCCAGTAATCCGTAGACGGAGTGACGTAGTCCGATCTGCTTCTGTCGGGTTTCCTGCTGTGCCAGGGTCAGCAGTTCATCCCCCGACAACAGTTCGTCCACCGTAACCGAAAAGAAAACGGCAATCGCCTTCAGAGAATCAATATTAGGGTATCCTCTGCCTGACTCCCATTTGGAAATCGCCGTGCGGGACACATAAAGCGCCTGCGCCAGTTCCTCTTGAGTGAGCCCCCGCCGCTTGCGCAATTCCTGCAATTTCTCGTTAAATTCCATCATCAACCCTCTTTCTGACGGGAATATGGTCGGATTTATTATACCATACCCCCTTACATTGGCAAGATACGATTCGTCACCCGCATCATAAAAGGAAAAACACCGTCTGTCGGATGACAGACGGTGTTTTGGATTTTGGTTTAGTTCACCGGAGTGACGACCACCTCGGGAGTATAGGGAGCAGAGGTATCCTCCGCTTTATCCCGATTAGCAAAGAACTTGGGCGCCACCTGCGGGAACATCGCATAGGTCAGCACGTCCTCTTCCTGCTTTACATAGGGGGCGGCCTCCTCCTTCAGCTTATCCAGCTCGGGAGCCAACGTATCCGCAAAACGGCAGGTGATGGGCTGGTCATCGCCCAGAATCTTCTTGGAAAATGCGGGGTCGATGGGCGCCGGCGTCTTTCCGTAGTCGCCGTGGATCATACCACGGAACTCCTTGGTCACCATCTTATACCGCTCGCCCATAATGACGTTGAACACCGCCTGGGTGCCCACGATCTGGCTGGTGGGGGTAACCAGAGGCGGATAGCCGGAGTCCTCACGCACACGGGGGATCTCCGCCAGTACCTCGTCCAGCTTATCCTCCTTGCCGGCCTCTTTCAGCTGACCCAGCATATTGGAGAACATACCGCCGGGCACCTGATACAGCAGGGTGTTGGCGTCCACGCCCAGCGATTTATGGCTGATCTGGCCGGAGCCAATGTACTTCTCACGCAGTTTGGCAAAGTGGGTACGCACCACGTTCAGCTGGTTCAGATCCAGACCGGTGTCGTACTCGGTGCCCTGCAGGGCGGCCACTAAGCTCTCGGTAGGCATATGGGAGGTACCCACCGACAGGGGGCTCATCGCCGTATCCACGATATCGGCGCCCGCCTCAATGCCCTTCATAATGGACATGGAAGCCAGACCCGCCGTATAATGGCTGTGAATGTCAACGGGGATGGAAACCGTCTCTTTCAGTCGGGAGACCAGATCATAGCAAGCATAGGGAGTCAGCAGACCCGCCATATCCTTGATACAGATGGAGTGAGCGCCCATCTCCTCTAAGGTCTTGGCATAAGCGGCATAATACTCGTTGTTATGCACAGGGCTCAGGGTGTAGCTGATACAGCCCTGCACGTGAGCCTTTTCCTTATTGGCGGCCTTAATGGCGGTCTGCAGGTTGCGCGCGTCATTGAGGGCATCAAAAATACGGATGACGTCAATGCCGTTGGCCACAGACTTCTGCACGAAATACTCCACCACGTCGTCCGCATAGGGACGATAACCCAGCATATTCTGGCCGCGGAACAGCATCTGCAGCTTCTGATGGGGCATCTCCTGCCGCATAATGCGCAGACGATCCCAGGGATCCTCATTCAGGAAACGGATGCAGGAATCAAAGGTAGCGCCGCCCCAGCACTCGACGGAGAAGTACGGAATCTTATCCATCTCGGCCAGAATCGGACGCATCTCGTCCATGGTCATACGGGTGGCCAACAGAGACTGATGAGCATCGCGCAGTACGACCTCGGTAATCTTAATGGGTTTCGCCATCGTTATCACCTCGCAAGAATCAGTTGAGGGACAGCAGCACAGCACCGGAATCCACGCTGTCACCCTTCATCACGTTGATGGAGGCAACCGTGCCGGCGCAGGGAGCCACGATCTCATTCTCCATCTTCATGGCCTCGAACACCACCAAAATCTGACCCTCGGCAACGGCGTCGCCGACAGCCACCTTAATATCAATAATAGTACCGGGCATGGGGCAAGCAATGACGGTGCCGCCGGCAGGAGCGGCAACGGGAGCAGCCACGGGGGCGGCAGGCGCAGCAGCGGGAGCGGCGGCAGGAGCGGCGGCGCCGATCTCCTCAACATCCACCTCATAAGCGGTGCCGTTTACAGTAATGTGGAATTTTTTCATAGCGAATCCATCCTTTCTGACAGGGCCCTTCTCGACGGAAAAGGCCATATTTCCCAATTTGAAAATATTATACGATATCGCAAAAAAAATGGCAAGTACTTTTGCCATTTTTTTGCTATTATTTTTGATTTATTTGCATTTGCATTCGCCGTAAAGGAACTGCTGAACAGAAACGGTATAAACGCCCTCCACCGGCGTAAATTCCAATCGTTTCAGTACCGGAATCAGCGCCTCCACACGGCAGATGGCGCTGACAGCACCACGGCAATCGCCGGTATTGATCACCGCACGGATCAAGCCCTCGGTCATCAACGGCTCTTCGGTCTGCACGGCGAGGATCTCCACGCGATCCCCCGCTACTGTGAACAGAGCATAGCCAAACACGGTGCCGTCACTATCCCGCAGCACCATGGCATCCGTACCCGCCGGGGCGGCGATGCCATCTAAAAACGCCTTATCGGCGGGCATTATGGTAATCACGGTCCGGCTCCTTTCCATTCTTGATATAACCCGCGGCAATCTTCTTCGTCACGCCGGTGGCCAGCACCAGATTGCGCACCTCATCCGGGGTGAGATACCGCCAGTTGCCCACCGGCAGCATACCCAGCTTCACCTTGCCCACCGCATTGCGGCGCAGACGGATGACCTCCAGCCCCAGCGCCTCGCACATACGACGGATCTGGCGGTTGCGTCCCTCATACAGGGTGATCTCCACCACGCACCGATCGGCGGTGCTGGACACGATGCTCACCTGTGCAGGAGCGGTCATACGTCCATCCAGCAGGATACCCTCCTCAAACTTCAGCTTCTGCTCCTCCGACATCGGGCTGCGGAGGGTAACCCGATAAAACTTCGGAATATGATGGGCGGGATGCATAATGGCATTGGAAAAATCGCCGTCATTGGTCATCAGCAGCAGACCCTCGGAATCCTTATCCAAACGACCCACAGGATACACCGGCACACCAACACTGCGCACCAGCTCCTCTACACACTTGCGGCCACGTTCATCCTGCATCGTGGTGATATACCCACGGGGCTTATGCAAGGCGATGTATACCGTCTGAGGGGCGGCGCCCATTTTTTTACCCCGCACGTGGATGACGTCCTTGCGGTCATCCACCTTGTCCCCCAATTGTGCGGGACGGCCGTTGACCTTTACGTGTCCGGCGGCGATCAGCTCCTCCGCCTTGCGGCGGGAGGCCACGCCCCGCTCAGACAGCACCTTTTGCAGTCGTACCATTGCCATTGTTGTTCTTCTCCTATCCTAACTCAATAAAATCCGTAATAATTGTCCGTATCTCCGCCATAGACGCTGCCAGCCATCGGGCAGAGGGCGGGCCGCCACCCCTTCGGCGGCGGTCAGCGGGACGGTGAGCACCAACCGCTCGTCTGCATACACCGTAACGGTGCCCAAAGGATCCCCTTCCGTCACCGGCGCCCATACAAAGCGGGGCATTTCCACCTGCGTACGCAGGCTCTCCCCCACCTCTGTAACCACATCGGCGGGCAGAGAGGCTGACACCCTTACTTGGGCTGCCGTGCCGCCGCAAACCCCACAATCAGCGGGAATTTCATCTGTCAAGGCCACCCGCTTTACACGAGAAAAGCCATATTCATACAGTGCGATATGGTCATTCCAATAGTCGCCGCCATTCAATGTTGCCACAACCAAAGTGATGCCATTCCGCTCCACGGCGGATACCAGACAGCGACCGGATTTTTTGGTAAATCCGGTTTTCAGACCAATGCAATCATCCATTAGTTTCAGCAATTTATTATGATTGCTGAGAGTGATCCTACGCTCGCCTATGGTCACGGTGGCAGTTTTTGCAGCGCAAAGCTGTGCCAGCAGGGGTTGCTCCAGCACGGCAGCACCCAACAGCGCCATATCCCTGGCAGAGGCACCATGCTCTCCCTCATCCAAGCCGGAGGGGGTAACAAAGGTGCTGTGGGTCATCCCCAGTGCGGCGGCACGCTGATTCATCAGCACCGCAAAGGCGGGCAGGCTTTCGGAGATCAGCAATGCCAACGCATTGGCGGCATCGTTGCCGGAGGCCAGCAAAAGTCCCGCCAGCAGATCCCGTACGGTGATGTTCTCCCCCGCCTTCAGGCCGAGCTGACTACCCTCCACCGGGAGGGCCGCTGCCGGCACCGATACGGTAGCTTCAGGCTCCAGCCGCTCCGCCGCCAGCAGGGCGGTCATCAGCTTGGTCGTGCTGGCCATCGGGCGAGGGGTGTCCCCCTCCTGTTCGTACAGAACAAGCCCACTCTCCGGCTCATACACCACCGCCGACCGAGAGGAAATCCGCGGTGCGGCGGCAGATACCGGCAACCCGCTCCATAGCAAAGCCACACACAGCCATACCGCCATCCCTATCCGTATCCGCAAAATGACCACCCACCCAATATAGATTGTTACAATCTATGCGGATGAGCGGTCATCCATACGCATTTATTCCACCGTGGCGTCAATGGGCGCGCTGTCCTCTTTCTTGCGCTTGGAGATCTTATCCACCGCATCCGGAATCATAGACAGCAACCGATCCATGCTATCCGGCTTAGACACCACCGGTAGCAAATTGATCTCGCCGTTCTTTACAGTCAGAAAGGCCACGGGGGTAATATGAATCCCCGCACCGGCACCGCCGCCGAACAGATCCCCCGCCTTTTGCGTGGGTAGATCGGAGCCGCCGGAAGCGAAACCGTAAGAAATCTTAGAAACGGGAATCAGGGTAATGCCATCCCCCATCTGAATGGGAGTGCCCACCACGGTATTGGCGTCCACCAGATCGCGGATCTTCTCCACAGAGACGCCCATCAAGCCTTCAACATTGTTTGCCATATTAAGAAACCTCCTTCGTCATTTGGGGATTACTTTGCTCTCGTATCATCAAGAAGCCCCACAAAAGGGCCAAGGCCGCACCGGTCAGCCGCCACACCGATATCCGCAAGCGGATATCAAAACGGGCACTGCTCTGCTCCAACAGGAAATTGGGCTCCACCCGCAATTGACGGCGGCGGATACGTACCTGCTGTCCGATCAATTCCAGTGCCGGATACAAAATACCGCACACCTGCCCATACCGCTGTGCGGTATCCGCCGGATCATCGGTGGCGATCAGCATCTGCAGCTGCAGGTGGGTTACCGTGATCGACCGCAGCACCCGTCCCACCGTGCGACCGGCCAGACGAGCCACGTCGCCGATGAATCGCAGAGTGCCCTCCACGTCATCCTGCCGCAACAAATCGGTCAGCTCCTGCCATTTAGAGGGCTTGTCCTCCTTAGGGCGGCGCTTCTTTTTAACGGCGGGGGATGCGGGGGCTTGGGGACGGGGGTATAGCACAACAGGTACGCCCAGCACCCGTATGCGGGCGGTCAAAGTACCGTCATAGGTGATACGACCGGTAACGGGAATCAGCATCACCACCAGCACCAGCGCCAGCAGGGCGAGCAGAATATATACTGCCCACACGGCTTATTCCTCCATCTCAGCGGGAAGCTCAGACTCTTCATCCGGTCCGAACACCCCGTCGGTAATGGGCTGCTGCTCCAGCAGCACCTCATCCAGCGTAGTCTCCCGCATGGTGTTATCCTCTTTCTGCGGCAGAGGCGGCAACTGATCCAGAGAAGAGATGCCGAAGCACCGCAGGAAATTGGCCGACGTGCCGTAAAGAAGCGGTCTACCGGGCAGGTCCATACGACCCTTTTCCTCAATCAAGCCCTTCTGCTGCAGGCCCTGAATGACCGCGCTGCAATCCACACCGCGCACCTGCTCCACAAAGGGGCGGGTCACCGGCTGGTTGTAGGCGATGATAGCCAACACCTCCATAGCCGCCTGGGACAAGGGGGTATTGCGGCGGATGTCCATCGCCTTACGCACGTAGCCGGCATAGGCCTTGCCGCTGCACAGCTGATAGGCATCGTCCAATTTCAGGGCGGTGATGCCGCCGCCACGGGTGTTCACATCCTGTGCCCAATCCTCGGCAATGCGGCGGGTGGTATCCTCGTCCAATTCCAGCGCCAAAGCCAACCGAGATACCGGCACCGGCTCGCCGCTGGCGAATATAATGGCCTCAATTGCGGCCTGATACTGTTTAATTTCCATCTGTCTGTTCCTCCGTCTGTCCGTCGGGTTGATCGTCAAACTCCTCCGGCACGGTATTATCCCACTGATCCGGCGGGCGCATCTGCACCTGCTGGTCGGCACCCTCGCCATCCACGCGGATGCGCTTGGATTTAATCAGCTCCAGCAGAGCCAAAAAAGTCGCCACCAGATCGGACTTGCTCTCCGCCCGCTTAAACAGGGACTGATAGGACACCTTGCCACGGCTGTATAATTTCCGCAGGACATAGGTGATCTTGGTGGATACCGGCACGATCTTACGTGCCACGATGCCGTGGAAGGCCTGTGCAGGAGGCGGCAGGCGCCGCTTGCCACGGCCGGCGGCGGACAAATAGGCATCCAGCATCTCCTCCGGCTTATGCACACGGTGGTAGGTCATATCCGGCTCTACCTCTTCCCCCTCTCGGATGAACAGGTCGCCACCGATATAATCCACTGCCAAGCGGCGCGCCATCTGCTGGCAGAGCTGGTACTCAATCAGCTGACCGGTCAGTTCCCGCTTCAGCTCCTCGGTCTCATCCTCATAGCGGGGCAGCAGCATCACCGACTTAATATGCACCAAACGGGCCGCCATCTCCAGAAACTCGCTGGCCACGTCCATATTATAATCCTTCATCTGCTGAATCGCCGCCAGATACTGCTCCAGCACCTGGGCGATGGGAATATCGTAAATATTCAGTTTATTCTTCTGTACCAGAAAGAGAAGCAGATCCAAAGGCCCTTCAAAATCCGGCAGCTTATAGGATATGGTTTCCATTTAAACGCTCCTGTATGCGTAATTTCACATCATCCAAACATGGCATAAACATTGAACAGATCCGGCTCGCCCAATATCAGGCCGATCAGCCGCCCCACACCGCCATGCAGCAGATCCAAGGGCAGATCCAACAGACCCAGCCACAGTGCCGCAAACAAACCGATGGTGATATAGCGGCTGTATTGCTCCAGCTTAAAAGCCCAGCGGCCGGGGAGCAGCGAACTCCACAGGCGACTGCCGTCCAACGGCGGGATCGGCAACAGATTAAACACCATCAGCGAAATATTCACCGAGGCGATGATCTGAATCAGTACCACCCAAAGCCAGAACAGCACGTAGGTATCCTCTACAAAAACAGAGCAGACACGGAAAATGCCGGCATAGAGGATCGCCATCAAAAAGTTGGAAAGAGGGCCCGCCAGCGAAACCAAAATGGTATCCCGCTTATAATTACGGAGATTGCGGGTGTTGACCGGCACCGGCTTGGCATAACCGATGCCCACCGTCAGGATCATCAGAGTGCCCCACAGATCCAGATGCCGCAAAGGGTTCAGGGACAGACGGCCGTGCCACTTAGCGGTCTCGTCACCGCACAGATAGGCCACGTAGCCGTGGGCAAACTCGTGCACGGGCAATACCAAAAACAGAATCACTGCATAGGCGAACAGCATATACAGAATCCCCTCAATCTCGAGGGAGTCCCGATTGTTGATAAAATATAAGAGCATTTTTGAGCCTCCGTTACAAAGTGCAGATTACACCAATATAACTATATTTAGTTTATTTTATCAAACAATCCAAAAAAATACAAGTATTTCCGTAAACAAACTGCAAACATTCTTTCCTTGAAAAAATATTTTTGGAAACCTTACAAAAAAGACTTGATTTTTTTTGTAATATCTGCTAAACTATTCCCGTTGCTTTGCGGGGATTTTCTGTCCCTGCGTAAACTATGCTTGATTCGGTCCTGTGGCCGACGTAACAGAAGGAGGTGCAGAACAATGGCAAAGTGTGATTACTGCGGCAAGAGTGTTACCTTCGGTATCCGTGTGTCTCACTCTCACAGACGGTCCAACCGTAGCTGGAAGCCCAACATCCGCCGCGTAAAGGCGATCGTTGACGGTTCCCCCAAGCGTGTGTACGCCTGCACCCGCTGCCTGCGTTCCGGAAAGGTCACCCGCGCGGTGTGATCCCCTAAAACGTAACAAACAAGCCTTCGGCATCCGCCGAGGGCTTTTTTGTTTTTATTCGTATGTTTCTCCCCCATCCCGACCATACTCACAGTATGAGAAAGGATGGGATGCGCATGTACAATAAAGTAGAGATCTGTGGGGTCAATACCGCCACGCTGAAAGTGCTTACCGAGGCGGACAAAATCCGCCTGCTTAAAGAGATGCAACAAGGTAATCGGCGGGCGCGGGAGGCACTGGTGCAGGGGAATCTGCGGCTGGTGCTCAGCGTAGTGCAACGATTTGCGGGACGGGGGGAAAACCCCGACGATCTGTTTCAGGTGGGATGCATCGGGCTGATCAAGTCCATTGACAATTTCGATCTATCTCAAAACGTGCGCTTTTCCACCTATGCGGTGCCCATGATCATTGGTGAAATACGCCGCTATCTGCGGGATAACAACGCCATCCGCATCAGCCGCTCCATGCGGGACATCGCCTATCGCGCCATGCAAGCCAAGGAGCAGCTACTGATCGAAAAGAACCGTGAGCCCACCATCGAGGAGATTGCCGCCCACCTGGATCTGCCCCGAGAAGAGGTCGTGATGGCGCTGGAGGCCATCGTAGACCCCGTAAGCCTGTACGAGCCCGTCTACAACGACGGCGGGGACACCATATCGGTGCTGGATCAGGTGGGTGACCACAACGACGACCGCAACTGGCTGGAGGAAATTGCTCTCAAGGATGCCATCGCCGCCCTCTCCCCGCGAGAGAAGAAAATCCTCCATCTCCGCTTTTTGAAGGGGATGACCCAAGTGGAGGTATCCGGTGAGATCGGCATCTCCCAGGCGCAGGTCAGCCGTCTGGAAAAAGGGGCACTGGATAAAATTAAAAAAGAGCTATAAAAAAGCAGCCTGCACACCCATGGTGTACAGGCTGCTTTTTATTTTCCGCCCTTGTATTTGCGGCGGGTGGCCTGCCCACCACGGATGTGGCGCTGGGCCTTATTCACCTCCAGCACGTGCCGTACCTGACCGTACAACTGGGGATTGACCGTCTGTAGGCGCTCCGCTACGTCTTTATGTACCGTTGATTTACTGATATGAAACCGTTTTGCCGCCGCACGTACGGTGGCATTGTTCTGCAGAATGTACTCCCCCAATTCCACGGCCCGTTCTTCCACAACACCTTTCATACTCACCATCACCTCATTCACGTGTTCTGTACACCATATGCGGCACAACGGAAGAATATGACGGACAATCGGGAAAAACGGAGAAACACGCAGGCGAGTTGACAGAATCGCGACTTTTCGATATACTAATAGCGAAACCAACGGAATACAGTATTACACAGACGAGAAGCGGTGATGTTCATTCCGCCCTTTCTCGTCGGGAAAGGAGAAGCACTATGACCCAATTCATTCACACCATCACCGAGCTGAACGATATTTCTATTACGCTGCGGTTGCTGCTGGCCTTGCTGATGGGCGGCCTGATCGGTATGGAACGCGGACACCACGGACGGGCCGCCGGTATGCGTACCCACGTATTGGTATGTCTTGGCTCCTGTATGACCGCACTGGTGGGCATCTACATTCTCCAGTACGTCAACCCCAATGAGAACGTAACCCGTATCGCCGCACAGGTCATCTCCGGCATCGGTTTTCTGGGCGCCGGTACCATCCTCATCCGTAATCAGGCTGTGATCACCGGTCTGACCACCGCTGCCGGCGTGTGGTGCACTGCCACCATCGGCATTGCTCTGGGCTACGGCTTCTATTTGGGCGCCATCGTCACCACCATCATCACCATTGTGACCGCCTCCCTGCTGACCCGTCTGGAGAGCGGCAAGCGAAAGCAGCTGCGGGTGTATATGGAGCTGAAGGACGCCAACCAGCTGACCCCCACCATGGATATCATCCAGAAAAAATACCCCTCCGCCAAAAAGCCGGAGATCTCCGCCCCCAAAAGCGGTCTGGTCAATGCGGTGGGTATGACCATCGAGATGCGGCTGGATCAGGCCGAACAGCAAACCTGTTTAGAGGAATTATCCGATCTGGATAACGTTCTGTTCGCCATTGAAGAATAACTCATACGTAAAAAAGCAGGGTATGCACCACGCATACCCTGCTTTTTTTACATTACCAGCGTCCGGGCTTGCCCATCCCACCGGGACCGCCCATGCCACCACCCATACCGCCGGGGCCGCCCATGCCGCCGGAAGAGCCGTACAACCAATCGGTCAGCTCAAAGGTCTGACTGTTGCCCGCAACGGTGATGGTGTAGCTCTCCCCCTTGGTCAGGCCGGGACAGGTCAGCGCCACCGACGCATAGGACTTGGCGGGTGTCCATTGGAGCAGAATCTTACCATCGCTATCCTTCACCACCAGTTCTCCGGAGGCATTGCCGCCGACGTTCAGCAGTGCAGCACCCTGCCCCTCAGCCGAGGTAAAGCCCTGCGCCATACCCTGCGCCCCCACCGCCACGAAAATACCGCCGGTGACCTGCGCCGCCACGCCATAGTCCAGAGCGCCGTTGCCGCCGTTGGTGGGGCCGGACACATAGGTCTCGCCCCCCTCGATGTACAGCGTATGGTTAGCGTCAATGCCGTCGCCGGAAGCATCCACCGTCAGCTTGCCGCCGGAAATACGGATATAGCTGTTGCTGCCGGTTTCACTAAACTGATCGGGGCGCATACCGCCGAAACCGCTCTGGTCATTGCCACCGGCAGCATTCAAGCCGTCGTCAGAGGCGGTCACATTCATAACACCGCCGACAATCTCAATGGCATTGCCCTCAATGCCCTCATAACTCTTGGTGATGGTAATGGTACCATCCTGAATCACCGTCACACCGTCGGCGTGGATGCCGTCATCACCGGTGGAAATGGTCAGAGTACCGCCGGAAACCGACAAATCCGCATTGGAATGCAGGCCGTCGTCCGCCGTATCCATTGTCCAAGTACCGGCCTCCAGCAACAGACCTGTACCGCCCTTCATTCCCTTGGCGCTGGTGTCCTCGGTGGCGGTATCTTCGTTGCCGTAATCCATCCAATCACGACCTCCCTTACCGCCGCCGAAGCTCTCGGTATGGATTTCTCCGTTGGCGGCGCCGCCGCCACAGGTCAAAGTGCCGCTACCGCCGGATACCTGCACCAGCGTCGCGGCGGAAAAGCCGTCCCCATCGGCGGTGACCGTATAGGTGCCGCCGGCAATATACACGTAGCCATCGGCGGTGTCATCGGCATTTTCGGCGTGGATGCCGTCCTTCTCAGCGGTGAGGGTGAACACACCGTCGGAGATGCGGATATCCTTTTTCGCCTGCACGGCGTGACCGCCCTGTGCCGTTATGGTATAGGTGCCGCCGGTGACAACCAGACTGGCCTTTACCACAATGCCGTGGTTAGGGCCGGTGACGGTCAGCTTACCGCTACCGTTAAAGGTAACGTCATCCTTTGCATAAAACACACCGTCAATATTGTCCTCCACGCCCTCGGTAGAGGCCGCAGTGGACGTAAGGGTGTTTTCGCTCCCCTCAGCGAGGGTGATAAACACCTTATCCGCCTGACGGACGTAGAGCGCTCCGTAAGCGGCGCAGGTGATCGACACCCCATCCAGCACCAGCTGAACCTTATCGGTCTCCCCTGCATCAATCAGGACGCGGCCATTGGATAGACTGCCGGAAAGCACGTAAGTGCCGGCCTTTTGGATGGTAATGACGTTCCCCTTTACAGAGACACCGGTTCCTGCTGTACTGCCATTATCCCGCAATGTCACCTTGACAGCATCGGCACCGTAGGAGGTCTCATTGTCCCGATCGGTGAACTGGGCTGTCTTATCCACACCGGATACCATTGAGATGTCCTCCGGCGTCTGACCGGCATTTTCTTTATAGTCCGGGGAATCCGGTTTCTCTTCGCCACAGCCGCACAACAGCCCCGCCAAAAGCAGGACCGCCGTCAGCAGGGCGAGCCATCTCTTACAATTCACCACTGTTTCCCTCCTGCAGACCCACCGATACCTCCAGATTGCCGTTGCGGCAACGGATAGCGTCGATCAGCGCCTTTTCTGCCTCTGCTGATTTCAGACGGATGCGATAGGTCAGCTTAAACAGGCTGCCCAGATTGGTGGTCTTGACCCGCATCAGCTGTGCGGTAGAGGTATACTGCTCCAGTAGATCGGTAAACGCGGTAGTGTATTCCAGATCCTCCGGCACGGTGATACGCAGCACCCGCTCCAGGGTGACGGAACGATTGCCAAAGCCCAGCCGCTCGTACAGCAGCCATACAATACCCAGAATGATCACAAACAAGGCGGCATAGCCCAAATAGCCCATACCCGCCACCAAGCCGGCGGCCATGGCAATGAAGATCGCACAGATCTCCCGCGCTGTACCGGGCGCCGAACGGAAACGAACCAGGCTGAACGCACCCGCCACCGCTACACCGGCACCGATATTGCCGTTGACCATCATAATCACCACGCACACTACCGCCGGCAATAAGGCCAACGTGACCAAAAAGCTACGGGTGTACTGGCTGCGATAGGCGTACACCAACGCCAGCAGAATACCCAGCACCAGCGCCACACCCACGCACAGCAAGAACTTATCCACCGACACGGCGGAAATCAAGCCCCCGTCAAAAACACCCTGAAACACCTTATCCAACATACGTAAGCCCCTCTCGTTTTTCTTTCACCGTTTCCAAATACGCTGTTCCGTATTTGGAAAAGGAGGATTTATATATTTTTTCCTCATTCAGCAGAGCCGTCAGCCACAAGGGAAGCGCCGTGGTGGTCTTAATCTCCATCATCACGGTATCCTCCGGCACCAGCAGCCGTCCGTCCGGCTCTTCAGTCAGCCGCAGGCGATCCTGCCGCCAACGGATATTGGTATCAAAGGTCAGCCGTAAATCCGGATCATCCCGCCCGTAAAAGGCCTGCCGATCATAGGCTAAGTACATCGCCGGACGCAGATCCCGATAATACTCCAGACAATAGGCGATCTCCCGCAATATCTGGGTCTCCCCCACGGCGCGGTGCTCACAGAGAAATGCCATGGCATCCGCCTCCGGCAGAACGATGCGCCGCTTATACACGATGCCCTTGTACTTTTTCTTCAGCTCTACAAAGACCGGCGTTTCTGCCGTAGCGGTAACGTAGCTACGCACCCGCAATTTTTCTTTATAGAGCGGCTTCTCCAGCGAGCGACGGATCAGCCGATGATCCGGTGTATCAAAGTACACGTTGCGAATGGTATGAAGCCCGTAGCGATCCGCCTGCATATACGGTGCAATCGCCTGTATGATGCGCTGCTGCTGTGCCCGGGTGACCCGATATTTGATCTCATAGCGCTGAAAGATCGTCTGCACACCCATCCTATCGCCTCCTTTTTTCCACCGCAAGTATACCACACCGAAAAGGAATTTTGTAAATAGTTTTTTTGGATTTTGTAAACCATTTGTAAAGAATAAATTTCCATTGACAGCCGCAGAAAGGTGTGGTATACTCGGTACAGAACAAATGTTCTTTTTTGGAGGTGAGCGGGATGGATCGGCAGATCCTGCACGTGGATTGCAACAAGTTTTATGCCTCGGTGGAGTGCTGTCTGGATCCCACCCTGCGCGACAAGCCGGTGGTGGTGGGCGGCAACGAGGCCTCCCGCCACGGCATCGTACTAACCAAGAACGAGATCGCCGCCCGCTACGGCATCGCCACCGGCGAGACCCTGTGGTCGGCACGGCGTAAATGCCCCGATTTGGTGACGGTACCGCCCCGCTTTCCGATGTATACCAAATTCTCCGGTATGGTGCGGAGCATCCTGCGGGAGTACACCCCCCTGGTGGAGCCCTTTGGGTTGGATGAGGCGTGGATGGACGTGACCGACAGCCGACGGGATGCGGTGGATATCGCCCACGAGATCCGTTGCCGCATTAAGGAAGAGCTGGGGATCACGGTGAGCATCGGTGTCAGCTTTAATAAAACCTTTGCCAAGCTGGGCAGTGACTATAAAAAGCCGGACGCTGTGACGGTATTCTCACGGGAGAACTATCGGGAGCTGGTATGGCCCCTGCCGGCGGGGGAACTGATCTACGTGGGACGCTCCACCCGCAAAAAGCTGGAGGAGCGGTTCATCTACACCATCGGTGATGTGGCAAAGGCCGACCCTGCGCTGCTCCAATCCCTGTTGGGAAAATGGGGGCCTGCCCTGCACGCCATCGCCAACGGGCGGGACAGCCAGCCGGTGATCCCCACCGAGGAGGCCGCCGGTGTGCAATCCGTGAGCAACGGTATGACCACCCCGCGGGATCTGACCGACGACCGCGACGTGCAACGGGTGCTGATGGTGCTGGCGGAAAGCGTAGGACGGCGCCTGCGGGAGAAGCACCTGACCGGACGCACGGTAGAGCTTCAATTGCGGGATAATCAGCTACATACCCGCAGTCATCGGGTGACGCTGGATCACTACATCCAAGCCACCGGAGATATTGAGGCCGCCGCCTATGCTCTGTTTAAGGACAGCTATCGCTGGCAACGTCCCCTGCGTAGCATCACCATCGGGGTCAGCGGGCTGGAGCCGGAGGACGTGCCCTGCCAAATGGATATGACCGACAGCGTGGGGCGGGAAAAGCGAGAGCAGCTGGATCGGGCGGTGGACAGCCTGCGGGAGCGATTCGGTGATAAATGCATCCGCCGCGCCATCCTGCTGGAGGACCCCGATCTGACCGGCGACAGCCTGTACGAAACCCATACCGTCCACCCCACCGGCTTCTCCGGCAAGACGGATGAGATCGGGGGCACCCAATGAGCCGCAAAGTGTACGTGGAGGTAGCGGCGGTGTTCACCCCCGAGGGGCAGGTGATGCCCCGCCAGATCCGCTGGGAGGATGGCACCCTCTATCCCGTGGATCGGGTGATGGATATCCGCCGTGCCGCCGCTACCAAGGCGGGCGGGTGCGGTCTGCGGTATACCATCCGTGTGCGGGGAAAGCAGACCTATCTTTTCTTAGACGAAGACCGCTGGTTTGTGGAAGCCAACGACAGAAAAAAGCCGACAGCATAACGCTGTCGGCTTTTCTTGATTATTTCAGTTCCACCACCGTAACGCCGGTTTCGCCCTCGCCGTAAACGCCGAGGCGGAAGCCCTTGACCTGCTTATGGCCCTTCAAATGGGCGTGGACGGCGCTGCGTAGAGCGCCTGTACCCTTGCCATGGATCACGGTGACCCGCTCCAGACCGCACAGGATGGCGTTATCCAGAAAACGGTCCACCTCCAACAGAGCCTCCTCCACCGTCTGCCCACGCAGATCCAGATCGGTATGCACCGACCGCTCCATACGGGAGGTCAGCCCCACCGACTTAGCGCCGGATACCGGGACGGTGCGCCCCTTTTTCTCCGCTCGCTTAGACTCAAACAGGCGCAGATTCGATACCGGGGTGCGGGTGCGGATGGCACCGGCCTGCACCTCTACCATATCCTTATCGTCGGCGGCCTTCAGCACCACCGCCTTAAGCCCCATATCCACCAGCTGTACCGTATCACCGGCCACCACAGGGCGGGGCAATACGTATTCCTCATTTTCCCGCGCCATCACCGGATCGATGGCATCCTCCATCTGCCGCAGGCGGGATTTCAACTGACTCTTGGCGGCACGGGTGCGATCAGCAAAATCTGCCGCCTCCTTCTGCTTTCGCAGGTCGTCCAGCTCATCCATCAGCCGCTGTGCCTCGGCACGGGCCTTTTCCACGATGCGCTGTGCCTCAGCACGGGCACGCTCGATCTCCTTTTCCCGTCGGGTGTGGATATCCTCCAGCTTTTCCTCGCTCTGGCGGGCGGCGTGCTCCGCCCGACGGCGGGCACTCTCGGCACCGGCAATCTCCTGCTCCAGCTCCTGACGGCGGGCATCCAGACGGCTGACCACCTCTTCCAGACGCTGATCGTCACCGGAAACCAGGGTGCGGGCGTGGTTGACCAAATCCCCATCCATACCCAGCCGCTCCGTGATGGCAAAGGCATTGGAGCGCCCCGGCACACCGATCAGCAAACGGTAGGTAGGACGCAGAGAGGCCACGTCAAACTCGCAGCTGGCATTCTCCACACCGAGGGTATGGATGGCATAGGCTTTCAACTCTGCATAGTGGGTGGTGGCGCCGATACGGGCGCCCTGAGCACGCAGGCGCTCCAGAATGGCCACCGCCAGTGCGGCGCCCTCCACCGGATCGGTGCCGGCGCCCAGCTCGTCCAGCAGCACCAGGCTGCCCTCGCCCGCCTCCTCTAAAATGCGGATGACATTGGTCATATGAGCAGAGAAGGTGGACAAGGACTGCTCAATGGATTGCTCGTCACCGATATCCACCAGCACCCGCTCAAAGACGGAAATCTGGCTGTTATCCCCTACCGGGATCAGCAGACCGCACTGGGTCATCACGGTCAGCAGACCCAGCGTCTTCAGGGTCACCGTCTTACCGCCGGTATTAGGGCCGGTGACCACCAGGGTATCAAACGCGCCGCCCAGCTCCACGTCGATGGGCACCACCTTTTTGGGGTCTATCAGAGGATGCCGTGCCTTATGCAGACGGGTGTGTCCATCGGAAGTGAGGGTGGGCTTTATGGCTTTCATTTTATAGGCTAGGTGCGCTTTTGCAAAAATCACGTTCAGCTCCAGCAGCACCCGATAATCCGCAATAATGGCGGTGGCAAAAGCACCCACCTCGGCAGACAGGGCGAAGAGGATCCGCTCGATCTCCGCCTCCTCTTTGGATTTGAGCACCTTGATCTCGTTATTAGCCTCCACCACGCCCATCGGCTCTACAAACACCGTAGCGCCGGAGGCGGAGGTATCGTGCACCAGACCGGGTACCTCGCCACGGTGCTCCGCCTTGACCGGCACCACAAAGCGCCCGCCGCGGATGGTGACAATGGCCTCCTGCAGTGCCTTTTGATAGGCGGCGGAGCGCACCAGCTTATCCAGCTGATCCCGCACCTTAGCCGATGCGGCCCGCATCTTACGGCGGATATCCGCCAAGGTAGGCGAGGCGTTATCCGCCACCTCTTCCTCATTCAGCACCACGGAGGAGATCTTTTCCTCTATGTATTTGTTCGGGGTGAGCATCGCAAAGCGGTCATCCAGACAGGTGGTAACCCCTTCGCAATGGGAGCGCCACTGACTGATAGAGCGGATAATGCGCAGTGTCTCGGCAATGCGCAGCAACTCGCCCAAGGACAGACAAGCCCCCGCCTCCGCACGGCGCAGAGGGTTGCTGACATCGGTCAGCTGACCAAAGGAGGGACTGCCGAAGCCGCCGATCAGACGGCAGGCATCGTCGGTCTCACTCAGCAGGCGCTGCACCAAGGCCGGCTCGGTGACGGGACGCAAAGCGCGCGCCATCTCTGCCGCCGCACTGCAGCAGGTCTCCCCTGCCAGCAGATCCAGTATCTTATCCAGTTCCAGCGTGTGTAAATCACGATTCATAACGTGTTATATTCCTTCCGTACGAAGAGTGTGATAAAAATCCAGAGTAGTATAATGCCGCTGCTGCTGTGCCAGCAAAAAGCGCTCCATCAGCGTAGCCAATGCGGCGCTATCCGCCCCCGCCAAGACAAAGGCGAAGCACCGCTCAAAATCGCCGTAGAAAACGTGGCGCAGCGCCGCCAGCACCACGGCAGACACCTCGCAGGCATCCGCCGCGCCGCCATGGGCGGCACAGGACAGCGTGCCCGCCGTGGGAGAAAACCACAGAGGCGCATCGGGCGCGCCGCAGACAGTGCACCCCATCAGATCGGGGGTATAGCCCTCCAGCGACAAAAGACGTCCCTCCACCACCGCCTTAACCTGCAGGGGATCCTTCTCCCCCGTGGCTAAATAATGAAGGCCGCTGAGCAGCAGCCGCAGGTGCTGGGGCGCCGGCATATCGGTGGGACACAGGTGCAGCGCCAGCTCGCAGAAATACTGGGCCAGTGCCAGCCGCTCCACATCCTGCCGCAGGGAGAAAAACACCTCCAGCGGCTGAGCGTCTTCGATTATGTATTTATCCCGACCGGGAATCAGACTCAGTCGGGCGTAGCAAAGCTGTTGGGTCGCCGAGCCGAAGCGGCTTTTTGCCCGCTTAGCGCCCTTGGCCGAGGCACGGATGATGCCCCGATCCCAGGTTAAGATGGCCACAAAGCGATCCGCCTCCGAAAGAGTATCATACTCCCGCAGAATCAGACCGTCGGTCATCAGATGCTGTTTTGGGGCGGTCGCCATAGGACACCTCCTCTTGTATGCGGTTGGTGGCAGGCTGGGTCAGGTCAATCCCCCGATACCGCAGATAATCCTCCACCCGTCCGCTGTGGGCAAACGTATGCCATAACGTATCCTTGTCCATCCTGCATTCCTCCCTTTCGTGGGATTAGTATCCCACCGAAACGCGGAAAGGCAGGCGGTAATTTTTACAATTAATCTAACTTATAGCCCAGACCGCTGAGGAAGCCCTGACGGTTGCGCCAATCCTCCTTGACCTTGACCCAGCACTGAAGATTTACCTTAGAACCGAACAATTCCTCCAGCTCGGCACGGGCACGGGAGGCGATCTCCTTCAGCATCACGCCTTTTTTGCCGATGATCATACCCTTGTGGCTGTCCCGCTCGCAGTAAATATAGGCGTCGATGTCCAGAATGGTGCCCTTTTCGGTCTCCCGCTCGCCCCAGCGTTCAATATCCACAGCGATACCGTGGGGGATCTCCTGACGGAGCAGCTGCAGCATCTTTTCACGGATGACCTCAGAGGCGATGGCTTGCTCGGTCTGATCGCTGGAGGCATCCGCCGGAAAGAAATGGGGGCTCTCAAAGGTGAACCGATTCAGCTCCTCCAGCAGATTCTCCAGCCCATCGCCGGTGACGGCGGACACCGGAACAATGGCGGCAAAGTCCATCTGCTTGGTCCACGCATCGATATAGGCGAGCAGCTGCGCCTTATCGGTGATGGTATCGATCTTATTGATCGCTAAGATCACCGGCAGTTTTTTCTGTTTCAGCTGGGTCAGCAGTGCCTGCTCCTCCTCACGGATGGCGGCGCGGGGCTCGGTGACCAGCAGACCTACGTCCACACCGGACACCGCCTCGCCGATGGAGCGCACCATAAAATCGCCCAAACGGGTGCGGGGCTTGTGGTTGCCGGGGGTGTCCAAAAACACCAGCTGGGTCTGCCCCTTGGTCACCACACCCATAATGCGGGTGCGGGTGGTCTGGGGCTTGTCCGAAACGATCGCCACCTTTTTCCCCACCAACGCGTTCAGCAGGGAGGATTTCCCCACGTTGGGGCGACCTACAATAGCAATAAATGCCGATACAGTATCCATACAATTCCCTCTCTTATCACAAAGCTACCCTGCCTTGATCCAAACCAAAGCAGGGTAGCGGTATTATTCCTCGTTCTCCAGCACGTAGCTGCTGCCGCGGGGCAGACCCACCGACAGCATCACGGCCTCCTCCTTCTCACGCATACGGACCGCCTCTAATCCACCCTCCACGTGATCGTAGCCCAGCAGATGCAGCATGGAATGGACGGTGAGATACCCCACCTCACGCTGCAGGGTGTGACCGTATTCCTCCGCCTGCGCCCTCGCCCGCTCCAGAGAAATCACAATGTCCCCCAGCATATAGGCACCGGTGGCGGGATTGCAATCGTATACCCCATCCTCACCCAAAGGGAAGGACAGGACGTCGGTGGGAGCGTCAATATTCCGCTGTTCCAGATTGATGGCGTGGATAGACGCATTATCCACCAAGGATACGTCTACCTCGGCAGAGCCCTCAAACTGCTCCAATTCCAGCACAGCATGACAGCAACGGCGGATCAGCATCCGTACGCCGGTGGGAATTTTAACGGCCTTTTGCTTATTTTCAATGTTGACTTTGATCTTATCCATTGCTTTTGCTCCTTTTCTCCTCTTTCTTGTGGGCGCGGGCTGCCTCAGCCCGGGATTGGTCAAACCTCTCATAGGCCGCGATGATGCGCTGTACCAGCTGGTGGCGCACTACGTCTGCCTGATGGAATTTACAAATGGCGATATCCTCCACATCCTGCAGAATACGCATCACCTGCTTCAGACCGCTCATTTTGCCATCCGGCAGGTCGATCTGGGTCACGTCGCCGGTGACCACCATCTTGGAATTAAAGCCCAAGCGGGTGAGGAACATCTTCATCTGCTCAGGGGTGGTGTTCTGCGCCTCATCCAGAATGATAAAGCTATCATCCAAGGTGCGACCGCGCATATAGGCCAAAGGTGCGATCTCAATATCCCCCCGCTCTAGGTAGCGATGGGTGGTCTCGGCGCCCAGCATATCAAATAAGGCATCGTACAGAGGGCGAAGATAGGGATCCACCTTGCTCTGCAGGTCGCCGGGCAGAAAGCCCAGTTTTTCACCCGCCTCTACGGCGGGACGGGTCAGGATGATACGGTCGATCTCCTTCGCCTTATACGCCCGCACCGCCATCGCCACCGCCAAATAGGTTTTGCCGGTACCGGCAGGGCCCACGCCCAAGGTGACAGTGTTCTTCTCAATGGCCTTAACATAGGCTTTTTGTCCCAGGGTCTTCGGCTTAATAGGCTTGCCCTTCACCGTGGCGCAGAGAGTATCGCCGCCCAGCTGACGGACGGTGTCCTCTGCCCCCTCGTTCACCAGGGTCATCACGTACCGCACGTTCTGCTCGGTCAGCTGCTCGCCCCGCTCAATGAGATGCAACAGGCCGTTCACTGCCTTTGCCGCCATCATCACCCCCGGCTGCTCGCCGCTGATCTTGATCTCGGTATCCCGAATGAGAATATTGACCCCGTAGGCCTGCTCCACCAGACGGGTATTGCTGTCATAACTGCCAAACAAGGATACGGCCTGTTCCATCCGTTCTACTTCAATAATGTGATCTACCATATAAGACTTCCTATCTTCCCAAATTAGTACCATTATATACCGAAAAAACCGATTTGTCATTTGACAAACTGCATAAAAAGTAACGGTATTTTTCTCAGGTACTACACGGATATCCGCAAGGACGGCTCTAATCCAGAAAAACCTCTACGGCAATATTCTCTTGACACCGATAGGTAGCGGTCAAAACATATTGCCCCTCCTGCAGTTTTCCGACGGTGGTGAGCCGCTCGTAGGCGGCGGGCAAAAACAGCTCCTGCTCCTGCGCAGATAGCTGCTCTTCTGCCAGCAAACGGGCCTGCTCCTTGGTGCGGGCCACCCTCTGCTCGGTCATAGACTGGTAATAATCGCAGGTCAGCCCCAAAGGCAGGGCGGTATCTGCCACCACCAGAGGATGGGAGGTCTGAAAATGACTCCATTTTCCCTGTAAAGTTGTTTTACTGTACAGCGGGAAATCCCAGCAAAGAAAGGCGACGGTGGGTCTACAGACCCTCTTTCCCGTTGGGACAAGGCGGGTCTGCAGCAACGGCACCGATACGGTAATACGGCGGTAGGTTTCCGCCCATACCTCGCCATAGGAACGGTATAATTTTTCTCCCAGATCGGTCTCTACCCGTCCCGTGATCAGCACCGTGCCGGCGGTCACCGCCTCCCCCGCCATCACCAGGGGCTTGCCACTGCGCGCCTCCACCCGCAAGATCCGTCCGTCACAGCTCGCCACCAAATCAGAGGGACGTGACAGATCGATGATCTGCGGGGTGGGCTCCCGCTCGGTCACCTGAATACGGGCCACGCTATAACTGGGATTGACCGTAAGAAAGGCTAAGCCGGGCAGAGCATCCGGTCCGCCCAACTGCATCCCCTTGATATCCAGTTGATCCATCCGTGCGCCCAGCCGCACCCCGTACTTTTCCGCCTCTGCCAGAATCGCCGCCGTGGGGGTAGTGGAATTGCCCTCCACCTCAATGACCCAAATACGGGGGGCCAACAGGGCCAAAACCACACCGTACAGCACCAGCCCAACCAACAGCCCCCGCCGATGGCGATAGCGGTGCCGCCAGAAAGGAAACCCGTGCTTTTGCCGCATCCGCATCCGCAGACAGGCACGGCGAGCCAAGGGCCGTATGCGCCGATAATCCCCCGCCAAGCAGGAAAAACGGGTGTGCTCTGCCTGCCGATGAATATGCCATACCGGTATCTGTGCGGCGGTCAGTTCGTTCAGCAGCCGCTCGGGATAGCCTCCCTCTGTCTCCACCCGTACCCAGCCCGGAATCCATCGTAACATCTGTGATACCATGGCCGTCACCCCTGCTGAAGCTCAATGCGCTGAATACCGCCCATGACGGTGGCGCCATCCACCGTCATGCAGCCCATCTCCAGCTCCTGCCCATACACGGTCACCGCCCCAAAGGGGGTGCGCAGGGTAACGTGATCTTCTGCGTAGGCCGCGATTCCGCGGCAGCCGGACAGAACCACCCGTTCCCGTCCCTCAATCTCCATAAAAAAGCCGCCGGTCTTCTCTTTTCGTGCCATATACCTGCCCCCTATCCACATCCAATGTATGCGCTTTGTTCCTCGAACATACCCCGCCGATTCAGCTCATATATTACCCTGAAAGGGGAAATGACCGTGATGATCCGTATTTTACATAAGCGCAGTCTGCAAAACGGTTTGGTGGCGGCCGCCGCCGTGGCTGCTATACTACTGCTGCTACGCTATCCCGCCGCCGTGCAGAACGGCATTAACCGCGGATTGGCGGTGTGCGGCGGAGTGATCGTCCCCACGCTGTACCCTTTTATGCTGTTGGCGGGGATGCTGACCGAATCCCCCCTCTGCCGCCGCCCCGGACGGGTGACGCAAGCCATCGCACGGCGGGTATTCGGACTGCCCGGATGCTGCGCCCCCGCCATCCTGCTGGGCCTGGTGGGAGGCTATCCCGCCGGCATGGTGGCGGTATCCCGCCTGTATCGGCTGGGGCAAATCACCCGCCCTGAGATGCAGCGGATGACCGCCTTTTGTCTATGCGGCGGACCGGGGTTTATCGTGGGTACCGTAGGGAACGGGCTGATGGGCAGTACGCAGGCGGGCTGGCTATTGTATATTGCCCACGTTGTGGCGGCCATAGGGATCGGCATCCTACTGGGGCGGGGGCAACGGCGCACGCAAGAGGCTCCTGCCCTGCCGTTGGAACCGCCACGCCGCTTTGCCACCACGGTGGCGGATACCTGCCGCGCACTGCTGACCATGTGCGGCTTTGTGACGGCCGCAGCGATGGTTCTATCCCTTACGGAGGGGATGGGAATTCCCCGCGGGGTATCGGTGCTGACCAGACTGCCCGCCGACGGCATCGCCGCCGCTATGGCGGGGCTGTTGGAGGTCAGTTGCGGATGCATTGCGCTGGCGGGCACGCCTTTAGCGCCATTGTAAGTCG
>JAZQFG010000005.1:0-16207 GCA_045539375.1 Acutalibacteraceae bacterium
AAAGTTACATAGCAAGTACAGTATTCCTAAACTTTTTGTTTAGCAATACTAAACCGCGCCGCCCGAGTTGGTAAACCCAAAGTTTAGTATTTCTAAACCGACGCCCGGCCCACGACGCGCCAAACCCAACTATAAAAGTAGTCGCCGGCCTTCGGCCTCGCTCCGTCGCACCGGTCAAACGTTTACGACTCCCAACATTCGGCCCTCCGTCTATGGCCCTCCGTCTATGGCCTTCAAACGTTGGCGCTTGTAAACTCTTCGTGATCATCCGTCTACAACTATAAACGTTTGAACCATGTAAACCGTTTGAAAGAACTAACGTTCGATCGGACCGGGGCAAGCCCTTCGTCTATGGCACTAAACGTTTGAATATGGGGGGAAAAAAGTAGAAGGTTTATAACAATAAATGTTGACAAATCATAAACAATACGCTAAATTATAAATAGGCCTGGATAACCGACGTGAAGAGCGTACCAGGGCAAGCGGTCCTTGCAAAGCGTGGAATGTAAAACCTTGTTTTCGTCCACGCTTTCCGTAGAAAGTAGGAATAAGTAAGGAAGGAGAGAAAACCTAAATGGATGTATCCGCAATCATGCAAGCGGTTAGTGCTGTAGGCTTCCCTATTGTTATAGCACTATTGGCGGCCTGGTATATTAAATATCTCGGAGACAAGAACAGCGAGACGATAAGCCAGATGAACGCCCAGATTGTAGCCCTGACGGACAAACAGAACGCACAGCTTGACAAAATGGCTGATGCGATTACGGAAGTACAGAAAAGCCTAGCCGCGTTAACCTACACAATACAACGTGCGGAGGGTGATAAAAGATGAAGACATATTATGAAGTAATTAAAAACGCATTGGAAATCATGCGAAACCGCGACAAGTACGCCTATTGGTACGGTGCAAAAGGCCAGGTCTTAACTCGCGCAACGCTTGACGCACTTTGCGCTTGTGAACCCGCGTATTTTGCAAAGTACAGCCCTACAAAGCTCGAAGAACTGAAAAGATGGAGTCTTGGCAAGATCGGCCTTGACTGTTCCGGGTTTATCAATGCTTGCACTGGCCAGGAAAACTATTCAACCGGCTATTATACCGAAACAAAAAACAAGACCACGCCGGAAAAGGGCAAAGAGGGAAGCTTACTTTATACCACATGGAACGGAAAAGGGCGGCACGTCGGGCTTGACATCGGTTACGGTTATGCGCTTGAATTTGCTAAAGAGGGCGAAAGCTGTATCTTAACCAAAATATCGGAACGTGGCTGGGAACATAGCGGACAGCTAAAAGATGTTGACTATAAGGGCGCTAAGAGTTAAAGGGTAAACATGTATAATATAGATGAAATGTTTCCCATGTGTCGCGATTGCCCTTACTGGGAAATATGCAAGCCGCCCTATATCTGTGATAAGACAATTATAGAATATAAGACAATTATAGAATATAAGAAAGGAGAACTAAACAGTGTACACCCTGGAAGACATCAAACAGATTCTTGATGCGGAAGACGCAACAACGCTTGACGGCTATAACGTAGTCCGTACAAACATTATGACCCGTGCGGCGGAAGCAATCAACGAACTGGACACGGCAAACGGAAATATCGCCCACCTGACCGAAGAAAACGAACGGCTGAAAGCGGCAAACATGACCCTTTACAGCAAGATTGAAAAGCAGATCATGAATACGCAAGACCCCGGCAAGGAACAGGAAGAGAAGGCCGACGACGGTGAAGAGAGAACCGCCGAAGAAGTCCTGGAAGATAACATAACAGCCTATAAGGATATCTAAGCCGAAGGCGTGACCAACAAGATACGGAGCGGCGTAAGCCGTGAGAAAAGAGAGGTTAATAACATGGCAGTAGCAAAAAACAATACCAAAGCGGCCCGTGCGGTGAAGGTCTTTAACGATGCACGCGCCCAGGCAAGTGATCAGTATATCGGAAACGTCCCGGAAGCAACGGTTGATTCCGATTTCGCGCGCGCGTTTGCGCCCATTGTCAAGTATACCCCGTACATGAATGAGTTTCTGGATTACGTGGTAAACAAGCTTGTTTTCCAGACGGTAGAAAGCAAGATGTATGAAAACAAGTTTTCCATGCTCAGAAAAGAAGGTTTTCCGCTTGGTATGGATTATGAAGCAAACTATATCAACCCGGCTGTCGCACGGAAGTATAGTATTGAATTGGGTGATACTCTGCTGAACCGTAAGCGCCCGGACGTGAAGACGCAGTATTACAGACGAAACCGTGAAGATCAGTTTTGGCTCACCATTCCCGAGCCGCTTCTTCGTGGCGCGTTTACCCAGTGGGAACAGCTTGACGATTTTATCACCGGCGCTATCCGCTCCCTGTACTCCGGCAACGCGATCAAGGAACAGACCCTTGTCAAGACTCTGTTCGTTGACGGTGTAAATGAAAATATCATCAGAACCCAGACGATAACCGGCTATAACGAAACCGCCGACGCGGAGGGAAGCGCTACACTGCTTCTTAAGACCGTTCGCGCCCTGACCTATAATTTCACCTTCCCGTCCAGTGAGTTTAACAACTGGCTGGCCTACGCGGCGGCCCAGGGCATTGAGGACACAACCCCGGCTATCACCTGGGTGGAAAACAATGATATTATGGTTTTTATCCGCACAAGCGCGCTTGTCAATGCCCAGGTGGAGAGCCTGGCCGCGGCTTTTAACCTGAGTGAAGCTGACTTTAGAAGCAGGGTTATTCCGGTTGATAGTTTTTCCTACACCACCGATGCGGGCGAAACCGTAAGCAATGACAAGATTATTGCTATTGTAACGGATAGAAAAGCTTACGAATATCGCGACAACCTCACCCAGGCGTCCGACTTCTTCAACAGCGCCGGACTTTACCGCAACCACTATCTTACCGTTTTTCAGACCTACGGCATTAACGTCTGTGCAAACGCGGTGGCCCTGCTTGAACCTTGAGCGGCCGAAAGGCCGTGAAGTAGCCCACGCCATTATTGGCGTGGGTAGCCGTAAAGAAAGAGAGGTTAAACCATGACAGAAAATCTTTACACCCAGTACGCGAATAAATACTACAATCCCAACGATGACGGGAAGAAGCCCGGCGATAATGAAAACTGGGAAAGCATCCAGAAGGGCTTTTCCCGCATCGGCTCAACACAGCTTGAAACCTCGGAAGGCCTGACCCTCGGCAAGGGTACAGAGGACGAAACCAGCGTCACCGCGGCGGAACTGGAAGAGATCAAAAACCCCACAGAGCTTGAAACGTCCGGCGGCCTTACGCTCGGCAAGGGAACAGCGGACGAAGTCAGCGTAACGGCGGCGGAACTGACCGCGATGAAGAACGGGGGCGGTAATTCTATCTTATATAGACAAGATGCTGTCGAAGGCGAATCAAATAAATTTGTTTATGAAGATATTGACATTGAAACTGTGAAAACAAATGTTAATAATTATTATACCATATTACATTTTACAGGGAAGGATGACCCCGATTCCTCTATATATGAGCCGTTACTATCAGTTACAATTTATGATACACCACAAGTGTCTAACGCCCGCGTTTACATTTCTGGTGTAACATATTCGCCCGCACCGGAAATAACTGCGGATGTTAACATAATTGGTATGATTGGTAATTGGTATATTACGGATGATGGTCATATTGCGGAGATAGCGAATTTTTAGGAGATAATTATGTATAAAACATATATCAACCCCTACTACAACCCCACCGACACAACCCCAAAACCCGGAGAGAACCAGAACTGGGAAGATATCCAGAGAGGCTTTTATCGCATAGGGAAACGCTTTGAAAAGTCAGAAATAACGGTAATTGAAATATTAGCGGATAGTCAGAACGATAATACCAGTTATAGTTTTATAAACTACAACGATGTTAAAGATAAAATAGGTAATTTTGTAGATTATCCACAGATTCTTTTGCTTAGAGATAGCGCCGATAATAATTACCGTGTTTTCTACCCTGTGGCATATACCACAGGTGAGGGAGCTATCACCGCTCAATATGCGTCATTGCGCACAGAATACTATGAGATAGGCGGCGTAGCGTTAGTTTACAATGATTCTATCGGCGAGTGGGGTATTATTGTACAACCGTTCAATTAGTATAGTATTATAAAACAAAAGGGCAGGTCTTAACGGCCCGCCCTTTTATCCATAGAAAGAGAGCGACCATATGACCCCAAACACAACCGTAACATTATACGCAACGCCGTTCGACATTTCAAATAAATATGTTATTGCGGCAGATTCGCCGGGTGAAGCCCTGGCCATAGTATCCAGTTATCCGTCAAAGGTATACACAGACTGTTACTGGCAGCGCTCCAACGATTTTGTTTTCCGTGCAAACGGAAATATCAACGAAGTCGAACAATACAATTATTGTGTTTTCCTGAATAATGGAAAATATAATTTTGCCTTTATCACACAGTGCGATTATGTCAACGATGCTATGACTCTAGTGCATCTGGCAATTGATCCATGGCTTAATTTTGCAGGACAGTATGTTTTTCATGATTCGCCTATGGTTCGTTGTCATCCGTCGAATGATAACTCCCCAGAGGGCTTTTATACAGCGGAGCCTATCGAGTGCAAACAGCGCCCGCAGGTCAATCAAGAGGGGGGCGGCCACTGGTCGGAAAATGAACTCTGCATTTATATCATGACCAGTATAAAAGCAACCGATATCCCGATTGACACAGCTATGCAGGATTATTGGGCCGGCATGTTAGAGCTGGCACAGCAAAGCGGCGTAGGACGTTTGATCACATGGGCGAGCCGCATGAAACCGCATTATTCAAATGTTGGGAACGTTTTACAGCCTAACACATCCGTAGTAGATACTAACGTCGGTAACGCGATATTGGCCTCTTTCCTGCAAAATGGTATGGCTAACGCTATTATCGGCGGTTATCATGTGCCCACAACCTTAACCGGCGGCGGGCATACACAGATTGACGCTGATGTTATAAACGAGGTTAATTTTACCTTTGATGTACCGACAACATTATTGACAACCGGCCATAAATGGCGCAAACTTTTAGTATCTCCACAATTTCGGCGCCTTATCTTAAATGCAGCGGGTAACACTCGCGAAATACCGTTCGAGTATCTCGCAGCCAAAGCGACAACTGAATCACCTATCACGATTCGCGTAGACGTTAACCCGTCATATAACGGCTATTTTTCTATGAAGGTGACCGGCGTCGGCGACGTGATGGACAATTTTATCTGTCAGTCTCAGTCATGGGACAGGGTGCCTCTACTCGCCTACGGTGTAGATAGCACGGTTTTCAAACAGGCCATTCTAAACACGATTACAAATATATCATCAACAGCTTTCGACGTTGGTGCTATCTGGACAGATAAAATGAGTTGGCTCCGAAAGGGGTTGTTGGGGCAAACGCTTGATGCGGCGAGGGAAATGACTGGAGCGTTTACGGGAGAGTATCAGAACGCGCTTGACACACAGAGGGCAGTTAATGCCGGCGGGATCGCAATAGGCGGCGCAACCGGCTCTATGGTTGCTTATAATCAAACCGCTCCGCTTTTCATGGCCGACGTTTACGGGCCATCCTCGCAAGACTGTGTGAGAATATCGAAAATGTTCGGGACCTACGGCTATATGATGGGCGGGGAAATTGTACCGATTGCGTTTAAGACTCTGCCTTATTGGAAATACTACCAGACCGTCGAAGCAGCCATAGAAGGCCGAAAAGTGCCACAACGTTATCTGATGCAAATTATACAGAGATTCAATTCCGGGATTTTTGTGTTCAATGACACCGCGAGCTATAAGGACTTCTCAAAGGCCCTTGACAATCACTACTAATAAGGAAGGAGCGCATTATGAAAAAATCCTTCACGAACAAGAAAACACAGCTACAAAACGAACTTGTCTATGCCGAGTGGTATCAGCGGCTGCATGATATATGCTTGACTCTTTTTAAGTGGTCCGGTTTTCCCTTTGAGGAGCTCATCGGAAATGAGATTTACCGCTATCTTAATGAAATTTTATTCCGGGGACAGACCGCAGCCTTTGGCAAGGCAGACCCGGAAAACAACCGCTTTGACCGTGAAAAAGGCTATTTGCCGATTATCGGCGCCGCTATCCCGTCGGACGCTGTCACGTGGTACGGCGGGAGCCGGTACTACACAATCCAGACCATGACGGACACCTTCAGCGGATCGCGGGAAGACACAGCAATTTGCTTTCCGACGCCGACCAGACGGTCTCTGGCTACGGTGTGCGCAAGATATGCGGTGTTACTCACTCAGGCCGACATGAGCACACACGTTAACCTGATTGGCCAGAACACGCCGGCGGTTATATCCTCGCCGCCTGGACAAGAACTAACATACGCGAATATGTTTGAGCAGGTCGCCGGCTATAAGCCGGTTGTCTATGGCCGGGAAAATATTCTCGGAAATGAGAAAGAGGGGATTTTCGCTTATCGCTTTTTGCAACCGGCGAACTATGTTGCAGACAAGTTGGAAATGTTAAAGCATGATATCCTTAACGACTTTTTCAACGAGCTCGGAGTTTCGGCGAAAAGCATTGAGAAAAAGGCGCAGCTCATCAGCGACGAGCTGAACATTGATTTCACGTCAAACTCGCTCAGCAAAAATATCTATCTGGACCAAAGGCAATATTTTTGTGAGCAGATACGCCTGATTTACGGCATAGACGCAAAAGTCGAATATAACTGTGACGTCTTGTTTTCCATGCGTGATCTGCAAATGGAGAACATCGACAACCGGGGGACATCCGGCACGGCCGGAGAAGGTGAGAAAGGGGGAGCGGATGAACAGTAATATCATGACAAACGGCGGTTTTTATGCCGTCGGCGCAAAGTATACAATCCACGTCTGCGATCTCCTCAAAAACGGATTTTTTGAAAATCACGAGGGATATATCCATCCGCTCGCCGACTATCCGATTTTTGACGAGGCATACCGTGATCCGCTCAATACTCTCATCATTGATCACTTTATGATGTACGAGATCGGACAGGAGACGGAAGAGCAATTTTACTTTGCCTTGAAAAGTAAAATGTGGGAGATCATGCCCCGGATGAACGTCCTCTTACGCAGCCGGGACGGGCTCGATTATGATCCTCTGAAGGATCACGACTACACGATCGAGCATACCCAGGAAGGAACCCTCGACACGACAGATGACGACACGAACGCGAAAACAAGCACGGAGACGGTAGACGACGACACAACCAGCCATGTGACGACAGACGGGACGTATCACACCATCACGCGAGATTCTGACACACCGCAACAAAACATCAACAACCTCGGTTTTGGTCAAGATGATACATGGATCAATCAATGGCTTACACATGGCCAGATTATCGACAATGAGCATGAGGACGAGACAAGCGCACAGGGGACAGACGACAGGACAACAGATTTTAGACATACTATCACGGACAACAGAGTGATTGACACAGACACCACATTGCATTTTCTCCGTAATCATCAGGGGCGCCGCGAGGCCGGCCAGACACTTGCCTTGAAGCTCTCACAGCTCGCTTTTGATGTGGAGTCACAGATTATTAAAGAGCTTGACCCGCTTTTCATGGGTCTCTACGAATTATAATAGGAAGAAAGAGAGGTTTATATTATGGCAGACGATAAGGAAAAAAAGTATCATGATCTCGGTTGGCCGTGGTATCACTGGCATTTCTGGCCCTTCTCAGGATTTAACAATATGTTCACGCAGCCCTTGCTTTTCGATGATAGCCTCACGCTGCTACAAAAAGTGGCCATGCTCTGGAAAAAGCTCTATGACCTGATACAGGATTATGAGCAATTCAAAAAGGACTTCGCCACGTGGAAAGCGCAGGTCGAAAGCGCGCTTGCCGATCTCGCTCAGGCTATAGAGGAGCTCGACGGCCGAATCGACGCGCTCGAACAGTGCTGCGATGAAATGCAGGACTGGAAAGACCTGATTGACGCATGGAAATCCGGCCTTGAACAGTGGCGCGCCGGTGTGGATCAGGATATCACACAGATCAATCAGACCATACAAGAGATGGGGGACATTTCCGAACTCCGTCAGACCGTGACCAATCAGGGGAACACAATCAACAACCATACACAGCGGATCACTACGCTGGAAAACAACTATACTACGCTCAATCAGACGGTTAACAACCTTGGCAACAGGGTGACACAGCTCGGAAACGATCTGTCTGCCCTCACTCAGAGAGTGACCGCAAACGAAAACAACATTGATGCGATTCAGGACCAGCTCGACCGCCTTGACATCCGGCTGCCGCTGCAAATTGTCGATAGTACGAATTTTGACGCCCTCGGCGATGCGTGGTATAACTGGCTATGTGCCTACGCCGACGCAAGGGCCGGCCACGCATCCGGCACATGTGCGGGCATCTGGACGAGGACGGACGACTTTCATCCCTCGCTTCTCCCGCCGGATCACAGCAAGCCGAGAAAACAGTTGACCATAGGCAAGGCCGGCCAGAATTTCACGGAGGCGGTGCTGCCCCTGATGCTCCGGGCCAACCTGACCACGCCGACCACGCTTGCGAACGAGGCCCAGGTCGTCTCCGAAGTGATGGGAAAGATCACGGCGTCGGGGATCGACATGCTTTATCGAAAGGGCCTTGCCGCGCAGGAAGAGAGCTATTTCCACTTTACGGGCCTCGCTGCATATCCCTACGCCAACAACTTGATCACGTTTCAGACCTCTTACATCCTGTTTCAGCCCGAAGCATGGAGCGCGACGGCGCTCTCGGCGCTCTACTCCGTGACCTTTGACCAGAACGGGGGTTATACGGTGCAGCGTGCGAACTCGATCAGGCAGGACGTGCGGTTATTTATGACGGCGGACAGCACAGACTGCAAGCTGGCCGTGGTCGGAAATGAGCTTTTCTTTATTGTCTACAATGGTGTTGTCGTTGTATGTTTCCATGCACAGAACGCCTAGGAAGGATAATAACATGGATGGCTTTATCCTGGGTATCACGTTCCTTTTGATTGTCATGGTATGTATTTTCGTCCTGATTCTCGACGGGGAAAACTGAAAAAAATTTTATTGACAAAATTGTATTATATGCTATGATAATAGCGTAAGTTGAATAATTTGAGCCTCCTAAAACAAAAGCTGTCAGACAATAAATAAAGTCTGACGGCTTTTGTTTATTTTGGGGATAAAATAGGGGATAAAGTCTAACTTGCTTTTTCCTGGTATCTGAGTATAATAGAAAATGTAAAGAGGAAGGTAAGTAGCGGCGCAAGCCGTGAGAAGGCCCGAAGGCCATACAGAAAGCGAAAAGGAGAAAGAAAATGAAAAGCTATTACACGATCAAAGGAAGAACAGGCAGAGAAGTGCCAACTGAAATCTACATTTATCCGAAGAATACAACTGCCCGCATTATGAGAGAAAACGAAGAAGAAGTTATAAGGACACACTGGGCCGCCCATCACAGCGCAATGTGCAAATGTTACACACCGGCGGGTGAACGGTATATTGCGGAATACAAAGGTAAATTCGGTGAGGGTTATATGATTTTTGATCACTACAACAGCAATTACAGCATTGTAACATACTGGGTATAAAGAGAGGTATAAAGAGAGGTAAATATGACGATAACGGACGTGGTAAACATATTTCTGAAGGAAAACACAGTCTTTTCGATTTACAAAAGAGACGGAACACCGGCAACCGATATTTCCGGAATGGAAGAAGTTGACCGCTTCACGTGGGAGCGGAAAGCGGTGGCGGGGAAGTGGGAATTACTTCCCCTGGTAAAAATCTATTTAGTATAAGGAGCGCCGAAGGCGTGACAAAGAGAGGAGAACGGAAGAATGAAAACGGGTATCGATGCATTGAAGGAATATGATTTTTATGATTTATCCCATCTTGTGGGACTGTCCATCGGCTATTCTGAAATTTTAGGAAAAGCGCTTGAAGAAAATATCACTCTTGGGGAACTGGTTGAGTTTATCGCATTGAAAGACGCGGAAGTCCTGGAAATGATCAGAAAGTGGTAATTGTCTATTGTCCGTGCTTTCCGGCCCTGTGACGGGCCGGGAAGCGTTGAGAGTAGATAACTACTCTAAAATAAGGAGCGGCGTAAGCCGTGAGAATTGATCATGCTCAAATCAGACGAAGAGCGGAAAGGTGGAATCAAATGGTTGTTGACAGAAAGCATTATCCTACGAAACTGGAAAGCGTAGTAGCAGAGAAAGCCGAAACTATCGGTCTTTGCCGGGAACTTGACGGGTATTACGAGTTTGTCGGATACCTGCATATCAAGAGCGAGGACGGGCAGAAGGAATTGTACGAAATCACGTTAAGAAACGGAGAAGGTTATCTGGGGAATGCTATCACGAAGTCCGAAAACGTTATCAAGCAGATTGACGAACTGCTTGACGTCCTGGGCGATGAACCCCGCGGAACCTTTGCCATTGGATTCAGAGAGCGGAAGACGAAGAAGGGCAACAATTACATAGAGGTTCTTTGTACCACTGTTAACCAGGAAAGAGCAAACGGACTTCAGAAGACGGACAACGAAGAATGACATATGAACACTGAAAACTAACAACGTAGGCCGGATATCTATTGGAGCGGTGTAAGCCGTGACTAAGGTATCCGGCTTTATCTATCGGGAGGTTATTTAACATGAACGTATTAGTTGCTTGCGAAGAATCGCAAAGAGTCTGTATAGCATTTCGAGAGCGTGGACATGAAGCTTATAGCTGTGATGTTATCTCATGTTCCGGCTCTCATCCTGAGTATCATATCAGGGAAAATGTTCTTGATATCCTCCATCCTAAAGACCACGGAAACGGCGAAAATCAGAAGTAAAACGTTTTGGGGAATTGCAAGGGCAATGGCCGAACAATGGGGGTAAATTATGGAATATAATAAATTGTTTAACGTAGCCTTGAAAGGGTTTGAGAAGAACAGAATCAAAATTGGAGTCTACGAAGGCCAGAAAGCGATTATTGTAGACGGGTGCTATCTGATTTTAGTACCGGACGGGGAATTTCTGCTTGACCTGGAAAAGTGCCTGAAGAAGTGTAACCAGGTAACGCCGGTTGATTGTGGCCGGATGTTTACCCAAGAGAATGAAGCTTTAGACCACCGCTTGACTGATACAAAATTTGTCTGCAAGATGAATGGCGTTCAGTATCACTATTTTGAAGGTCAGAACGGTGAGAAGGTTTATTTCCGGGAAGAAGCGTTTTCCTACCTGTCGAAGTGGGAAGATTTGCAGGTGTGCAAAAAGCCGGGAAGGGGTAACCCTGGTTATATCTATGCTTTCGGGAATATTACGCGCCTGGTTGGGATTGTCATGCCGATGTATCACAATGAGGGCAGGGAAGAAAAAGAGGTTAACTGATGGCTTCTGAGTTACCGCCAATTGACTTTTTATCCGTAAAGGAATTAAAGGATATCATTCACACACTGGGAAAACGCGCCCAAAGCAGAATCAAAGCACTTGGGAAAGCGTTTTCCCCTGGGGGTACGCAGTACGGGAAGAAGTCCTATATACTGGACAGATACGGAGACTTTAACACGAAAGTAAAGGGCAAGAGCAAAAAAGCGCTTGCCCTTCAAGCACAACAGGCTCTTGATATCTTAAACGCCAAAACGTCAACTGTCAAGGGTATCCGTGAGATGGAAAACAAAAGAATGGATACGTTCAAGAAAAATCACCCCGGCTTAGGTGATATGGATAAAGAAAAATATCAAAGAGCGATGAGCATTTTAGGCCGGATTCAATCCGCGGAAAAAGGCGCAGGTTACGATTCTGACGAACAATTGGCCATGGCCTACAACATGGCCGATTTATCACAGAAAGATATTGACGCTGTGATAGATGATATCATCAACAAGGAAACCTCATCCAGTGACTACTTTTCAAATTTGGATTTTGACGAACAACGCGACTTTATCACAATAGGGGATGATGATGTTCAGGACTTCGGAGACCAGGAAAACGAGAATATCACCGTAAACCGTCAGGAAAAGAAGAAGGTACAACAGAAAGGAAGTGAGAAAAAAAGGTATACAAAAAAGAAAAGGTAGGTGTAAACCATGCCGAAGAAAAGGAAAACATATTCTCATCGGCTTATTTGTTTTGACATCGAAACGACACATTTCAAAGATGATTTCGACAGGGATAACCTTATAACGTGGCACTGGCAAGCGATGATTCAGGACGCGCCGGGAGAAGAACCGATTTATTATACCTGGAACAGCTGGCCCGCTTGCCTTGCCGGACTTCTGGACTTATGCGAGGGTAAACCGTCTATCTGTTTTGTCCACAACTTAAGTTACGAGACGGAAGCGATAATTCGAAACCTGGGCGAACATGAAATTTCCGAAGTGTTCGCGACAGATACGCACAAGATGTTAAAATTTACGCTTGACGATCTACTTGAATTTCGATGCTCTTACTATCTGACAAACAAAAGTCTTGCATTATGTGCTAAAGATGTGGGACTTGAAAAACTGGAAATGGATTATCAGAAAGAACGCTACCCAGGGGAAAACCTGACAGCGGAAGAAGAAAGCTATTGTCGGCGGGATGTTGAAATCATGATAAAGAAAATCCGACAACTGGAAAATCAGGAGGGAATGAATTTTTGGGATTTTCCGCTTACGAATACAGCTTTTCTTCGCGTGGAGTGTAGAAAGGAAATGCGGAAAAACCCGGAGAATAGAAAGTGGTTTAAGCGGATGAGGATGAACGCGGAACAATATCTACTATCGAAAGACGCGTTTTCCGGGGGCTACACGCACGCGAACTATTTATATGTGGGAAAACCCGTTCCGGGTGTAGATTCTTTTGACTTTGGCAGTGCTTACCCGTTCGCCATGCTTGTTCATAAGTATCCTTCGGGCGGTTGGCACTGGGTAAAGCCGGAAAAGGTGTCATGGAAAGACATATCCTTTATTCTTCGGCCATATTCCGATCTTTGTTTTATCGGTGAATTTACCTTTACTAATCCGGGCGGAAAAGTAGTTTCCAAAACGGCAAATACCTTTTTATCCGCGTCAAAATGTGACACACGGCGCTGGGTGGAAGATGAACACGGAAACAGGCGAATTGTTGACGATGTGGTTTTAGACAACGGCCGGGTTCAGAGTGCTACACAAATAAACGCTGTATTATCTAACCTTGACTTTCAACTTATCATGGAAACGTACACGGTCAGACAGGTAAAGGTAAAACGGTTCATGTGGGCCAAAACTGGATACTTACCGGACGCGCTTTTACACTGCATGTTAAAATACTACGAACGTAAACAGAATTTGAAAGGGGTGGACGGTGAAGAAGATAACTATATGAAGGCAAAAAACCGCGTCAATTCGTTTTATGGAATGATGGTAACGGCGCTTTTACATGACGCGATAGAACTAAATGATACAGAATGGAAACGCGTTTTTCTGGACTATGCGGACAAAGACGCGATAAACGAACAGCTGAACGCGTATTACAACAGCTATAATTCGTTCTTGCCTTACCAGGTGGGAATATTTGTTCCTAACTGGACGCGTTTCCACCTATGGCATGATATCATTATTCCGAACGACAAGCGGGTTGTGTACTGTGACACAGATTCGGCCAAAGTTGTTGACATGAAAAAGTGCTTGCCTAGTATTGCAAAATACAATGAATGGGCGAAAGGTGTAAGGCAAGGGCGCTTGAAAATGCTGGGATATGAAAATGACTTCCCTGACCTTGGGATTTTTGATCATGAGACGGCGGACGGGGCTTATCTGGGTTTTTGTACCTGGGGGGCTAAAAAGTATTTAGTGAAAGACCACACAGGAAAATACAAAATGACGGTTGCCGGACTTTCAAAAAAAGCTGTTTCCGTAATTTCCGACTGGTCAGACTTCATACCCGGTACAATCTTCGGGCCGGACGTTTCCGGGCGGACAGTTTCCCGGTATGTAGATAACCCAGACAATAAATGGCACGACGGTGGCGGGTGCTGGATTGAGAACACAACATACCGTTTGTCTGTTTCCGATTCGTTCGAAATTCTACTTTCCGAACGTGACGGAATCACGCTTGAAGAGTGGGAAGAACGGAACAGCGATTTATACTTGACGAAGTCGGGGCGGTATCATCTGGCAAGGCCGGAAAAAGAAAGTTTTGACATTGATCTGGATATCATCAAAGAAAAGAGGAATTTATATAAGGTGAAATTATGATGAAAACAGCAATAACAACGAACTTTGAATTAAACTTGAATACAGAATTTCTTTTAATACCCGGTGGCGGATTACAATACTACAAGATTTTACAAGTTTCTGAAACTCCCATAAATACACCAGACGGTATTTATTTTCTGTGCGAGGTGGTGAAAGATGAAGATTGACACGTTGAAAATAAAACCCCTGACCGTAAAAAACGCGGCTACCGGGCAGGAAATGCAGGTCGTGGATTATCCGGCCTTGCTTGCCCTGGACGCGGATGTATATTTAATCTTCGGTATGCGTTCGTTCGGTAAATCCTACGGGATTTTACAATACTGCGTTGATCAATGGTTGGAGACGGGCGCGCAGTTTGCCGTCATGCGGACGATTGACGAGGATGTAAGACAGGGGCGTGTTCGTTCCTATATGGCAACGATAAAACCATATTTTGAAGAACGCACAGACCATGAAAAGGAATTGTCCGTTCTGGGTGCATCTATTGACGCAAAAAGCGTTGAAGAAGGGCGGAACGTCCGGGAAAAGATCGGAAGCGCGCTATCGCTTTCACAGTGGTTATCCTATAAAGGTAATAACTATGACCAGGTGCAAACGGTTATTTTTGAAGAGTTCTTGGAGCGTAAAAAACGGCTGAAGGATGATTTGTTTTTAGAAGGGTACTTAAATAACCTTTCTACAATTATCAGGCTTCGGGATAACGTAAAAGTATTTTGTCTTGCGAATACCGTCAAGCAAAAGTCACCGATATTTGACTATTATCACATTGATGTAGGCCGGGTAAGGCGGGGAAAGGTTACACTCTTTTCCGAAGAAAACGGGCTAAGGGTATGCGTTTATTGGACTCCCGAAGTCAAGATTGACGATAGTGCTTCAAAACACTACAATGTAAACCAAAACAAACAGGCCCGCATGATCACGGGCGGGGAGTGGGAAGAAACGGAATACCCGCTTGAATGGAATGGGTATAACCTGGACAGGGCGAAAGAATTAAAGCGCTTCCGTGGGGAATACAGTTTCTATATTTCCGACCTTAATCTTTCTGTTCGCCTGGGAGATACTGTACTCATTGAACGGCCTAAATCAATGAAGGCCAGGCGGCACAGAATAACGGCGCAGGAAATAGCGCTAAATTATCCGGGAATTTGTCGGTTTATGCGGAACGCTATACAAACTAAGAAAATGATAACGGAAGCGGATTGCTTTATTGACATTGACAATTTTATGGACAGGACATTCTGAAAGGAGATTATGAACATGAATAAAACAGACCATGGAATTGCAAATTTTGAAAAGTACACGGAAAATAGAAGTCGTTATTTTCATGTAGAAAAGACTAAGCCCGTTTTAGGCGGAGTGTTCCTTCTCCCTCAATGTGTTCTGGCTATTGAATATGAGGGAGATATTCCGGAGTTATTGCCGTTTATGGTGACAAAGATTTATTCCCATGTTATTCTGATTCAGAGACGAACGAAGAAAAGGGGGATTCACACGCAAGCAATTTCAAAATGGAATTTTCGGCACTATGCGGAAGAAGTAAGTATAGACGGTTATTTGAAAATGACAAGTCAGTTTTACGGGTTGAGCGTTAGTATTTAATATATCTAATTAGTATACACCATATTTTTCTTTTAAGTCGGGCGGCTATCGTCCGACTTTTTACTTTCACATATTCAAACGTTTAAGGCCATAAACGTTAGTTCTTTCAAACGGTTTACATGGTTCAAACGTTTATAGTTGTAGACGGATGATCACGAAGAGTTTACAAGCGCCAACGTTTGAAGGCCATAGACGGAGGGCCATAGACGGAAAGTCGGAGGCCAAGCGGTCTTAGGAAGACAAGACCTGATAACAACTCCTTGGCTCACAGAACGACATGGCTACGATCCGACTTTGGTTCAAACGTTTATACTTGTACAGGGATGATGAGGAAGACTTTGGAGGCGGCACCGTGGGAAGGCCATAGACGGAGGGCCATAGACGGA
>JAZQFG010000006.1:0-3453 GCA_045539375.1 Acutalibacteraceae bacterium
GCGAAGGAGGTACGCAAGACCGGACAGAACACAAAGAAAGCAGCCCAGACCGCAAAGAGCGCGGCGATCCGCGCGAAGGAGGCGGCAAAGCGGGCGGCGGTCTTTGTGAAAAGTAATTGGAAGGTCATTCTCATAGTTGTGGCGATCGCGGCGGTGGTGTTCCTTCTGATCGGCGGGATATCCTCCTGTACGATGATGTTAGGCAGCGGCGCGGGCACCGTGTTCTCGTCCTCCTATCTCTCGGAGGATACGGATATCTATGCGGCGGAAAATGCCTATCTCTCTATGGAGGCGGAGCTTCAATATAAACTTGACAATTACGAGTTACTAAATCCCGGATACGATGAATACCGTTATGATCTGGACGATATCGAGCATGATCCCTATGTGCTGATCTCCATTCTGTCAGCGCTGCATGAGGGTACTTTTAACTCTGAACAGATAACGGCTGATCTTGCTATGCTGTTTGAAAAGCAGTATATCCTTACCGAAACGGTGGAGACCGAAACAAGGTATCGGACGGAAACACGGACAGGAACCAGAACGGTAACGGACCCAGAGACCGGCGAGACCACAACCGAGGAATACGAGTATGAGGTCCAGGTGCCATACACCTATTACATCTGCAATGTGAAGCTGGAAAATTTCAATCTCTCCCACGTGCCGGTGTATATTATGGGCGAAGAAACCCTGTCCCTGTATGCGGCCTATATGTCAACTCTGGGGAATCGTGAGGATTTGTTCCCGTCGTCCTCCTATGTGGAGAAGTACACGAACCCACCGCAGACCTACGATATCCCCGCTTCTGCCCTGGAGGATGAAACCTTTGCGGCGTTCATCACGGAGGCGGAGAAATACATCGGGTATCCCTATGTGTGGGGCGGCAGCAATCCTAACACTTCCTTTGACTGTTCCGGCTTTGTATCCTGGGCGCTGACGGAAAGCGGCGCCTGCAACACGGGCAGGCTGGGAGCCCAGGGGCTATACAACATTTCCACTCCCGTATCGTCCGCAAATGCAAGACCGGGCGATCTGATCTTTTTTACAGGTACTTACGATACGCCGGGCGTTTCCCACGTGGGTATCTATGTAGGCGGTGGAAAAATGCTGCATTGCGGGGACCCGATCCAGTATGCCGATATCAATACGAGCTATTGGCAGTCGCACTTTTACGCATTCGGCAGACCGCCTTTTGATTGATCGGAGGTGAGCTTGATTTAATATCGTTTCCTATGGTGGCGGCGCGAACAGCACCGCCTTACTTGTGGGGCTGCAAAAGCACCGTATCCCCGTGGACCTGATCCTCTTTGCGGATACGGGCGGCGAGCACCCGCACACATACGCCTATCTTGACGTTATGGATAGATGGCTTGAAAGTCACGGTATGCCGAAGATCACGCGGGTATATAAGACCACGAAGGACGGACGGCGGCTGACGCTGGAGGATGAATGTCTGCAAAGCGGAACGCTCCCGTCAATCGCCTATGGTTTCAAACGCTGTTCCTTAAAACACAAGATCGGTCCGCAGGAGAAGTTTTGCAACAACTATCCTCCTTGCCGTGAGGTGTGGAACAGCGGAAAAAAGGTGGTAAAGTTCATCGGCTATGACGCAGGCGAGCAATACCGAAGTGATAAGGTCCTTCTGCGGGACCTGGCAGACCCCAAATACAGCAAGTGGTATCCCCTGATGGAATGGGGATGGAACCGGGAGGATTGTATCCGGGAGATCGAGGCGGCAGGCTTGCCGCAGCCCGGTAAATCCTCCTGTTTTTTCTGCCCGAGTATGCGGGCGGAGGAAATCATCGACCTTCGGGAGCAGCACCCGGACCTGTTCCGTCGTGCTATCGCCCTGGAGGATAACGCCCGGCCTAATCTCAAAACGGTCAAGGGTCTGGGACGTAACTATTCTTGGAAAGACCGATTTTTGAAAGGAGATATTTAATCTATGGCAACTGTTGATAAAATCCGCAATGATATTGCGAAAACGAAAGAAAAGATCGCGGAGCTGCAGAAAAAGCAGCGTTCCCTGGAGGCGCAGCTTGCAGAGGAAGAAAACCTGGAGATCGTCCGTATGGTTAAGGCCGTGAAGATGGATAACAAGGAGCTCACCGCCTTCCTGAAGGCATACGCAAGCGGCCTCATTACGCTGCCCGAGGATATGATGGCGGCGGACAGCGGAGCCGAGCCCGAGGAAACGGAGGATATGAACGATGAAGCGTAAAGGAATGTTTCGACTTTTGGCCTGTCTTTTGGCGGTGGTGATGTGTACCACCGCTTTTTCTATGACCGCCTTCGCAAGTGACGGCGGCGCAGAATACGAGGAACCGCCCATTATCGAGGATACCGAGCCCACCGAGGGAACGGCGGATATCGAGTTTCAGATACCGGAGGAATATCTTTCTCTTTTGGAGGGGATCGACCTTGACGCCATTATGGATACTGTTCTATCCTTCATCGGCGGCATGGGTGATGTTTCGGAGGAAGAAAGGTCACCCGGACAGGTTGGAACTGTCACCACAAACGGAGCCCGATTGAACGTGAGAACGGGAGCCGGTCTTGATAACAGGGCCTTTACCCAGCTTGAGAACGGCGAGACCGTGGACGTGATCGGTACAGACGGCGAATGGATCATGGTGCTTTTACCTGAACGTATCGGATATGTTCATTCCGATTATCTCGCCATAACGGATAAGTCCACTTGTGATAGCGGAGAGGATACCGAAACACCCTCCTTCTCCCTTGACTTCGATATGCTGGCGGGGCTGCTTGATATGTTCGGCGGTATGTTTGGAGATATGGGAGAAACGGGCGGCAACAGTAACGCCCTCACGCCTGACGGAAATATGACCCTCATTGACGATATCGGCAGCAGCGAGGAAAGCGGCAAGCAGTTCATCACGGTACAGACCAAAAACGGCAACGTGTTCTATCTCATTATCGACCGTGACGACGAGGGCGAATATACCGTACATTTCTTGAACCAGGTGGATGAAGCCGATCTTATGGCACTTACGGAGGACGGCGAGACCGAAACGGAGCCCGTCGTCTGTTCCTGTTCCGATAAATGCGCGGCGGGTGCCATTAAAACGGATTGTGCGCTCTGTATGGCGAATATGACCGAGTGTGCAGGTGTGGAGCCCAAGCCCCAGGAGCCTACGGAACCGACCGATCCCGAGCCTCCGGCAGACGATAAGAAGGGCGGCAATGCCGGTATGATCGTCCTTGTGCTTGTGATCCTGGCAGGCGGAGGCGGTGCGGCCTTCTATTTCCTTGTGGTAAAGAAGAAAGGCAAAACAACAAAAGTACCGTCCGAGATCGACGACTTTGACCTGGAGGATGAAGAATATCTGATCGAGGAAGATACCGACACCGATACGGATACAGCCGATGAAACGGAGGATATCGAATGAAGCTGATTATCGCAGAAAAACCGAGTGTAGCAAAATCTATCGC
>JAZQFG010000007.1:0-117769 GCA_045539375.1 Acutalibacteraceae bacterium
CAATTAAAGAGTACACAGCAGAACAATCGAAGAAGGATGCAGAGAGTGACCAGCTGAGCCTGTTTGACCCACGGAACCCGTTTACGGGTAGTAAGTAATCAATGCGTGGCTGGCAGGCCAACCAATAGCGCACTTGTGCGCAGCCAGTAGTATTAGGGCTATGCCCGAAAATGAAATACCCCCCGCTATGCGGGGGGATATTTATTGTAGGTTATTCTTGTTCCTCCTGCACCTGATCCCGCAGGGCATCCATACGGCGGTCCAGCTCGGCGGATAATTCGGCACAGAATTTTAATTCCTTCGCCATCTCCTCGGTAAAGTCCACGTCCTTTTTGTACCGCAGCTGGTGCTCCAGGCTGGCCCAGAAGTCCATGGCGATGGTGCGCAGCTGGATCTCCACCCGCATGGTGCGCTTTTCGTGGGCGAGAAAGATGGGTACCGCCACGATCAGGTGCAGGCTGCGATAGCCGTTGGACTTGGGGTTGAGGATATAGTCCTTTTTCTCGATCAGGGTCACGTCGTCCTGGCTCAGCAGGGCCTTGGCTAAGGTCTGCACGTCCTCGGGGAAGGAGCAGACCACCCGCACCCCCGCTACGTCGTTGAGCTGCTGCTCAACGCTCTCCACCGTGATGGGCAGCCCCTTCCGCTCCAGCTTTTCACGGATGCTGATGGGGGTTTTCAGACGGGTACGGATGCTACTGATGGGGTTGCGGTCGTACCGCAGGGAGAATTCCTGATTCAGCACGTTGAATTTGGTCTCGACCTCCATCATGGCACAGCGGTAGTAGGCCATCAGCTTGGCAAAGGAGCGGAATTGCACCAGATTTTCCTCGTCGAGGTCGTCGATGTGCAGGGGGATCGCGGGCTTATTTTCCATCGTAGGCCACCACGGACTCCACGTCGTACTTGGACAGCGTCTCGCGGCCGTTGAGACCCTTCAATTCCAGCAGGAACAGGATCTTGACCACCTCGCCGCCCAGCTCCTCCACCAGATCGGCGGCGGCGCGGATGGTGCCGCCGGTGGCGATAAGGTCATCCACCAGCACCACCTTCTGCCCGGGCAGGATGGCGTCCTTGTGCATCTCAATGGTGGCGGTGCCGTATTCCAGCGCATAGCTCTTGCTGATGGTGGCGCAGGGCAGCTTGCCCGCCTTACGGATGGGGACAAAAGGCTTGTTCAGATTATAGGCCAGCGGCACGCCGAAGATAAAGCCACGGCTCTCGGCGCCGGCGATCACGTCAAAATCCAGACCCTCCAGCTTTTTCTGCATCTCGTCCACGGCCAGACGCAGGCCCTCGGCGGATTGCATCACAGTGGTGATATCGCGGAACATGATGCCCTTTTCGGGAAAGTCGGGGATGGTGCGGATGTAATCGGCTACGGTTTTCATCGTTATACACTCCTTAAATGTGCCGCAGTGCGGCATTCTACCCCTATTGTAGCAAAAGAGAAGCAAAAGGTAAAGGGATAAAATATGAATTTTCCGTATTTCGGTGGAAATTCTATAAATGGTGCTTGACTTTTAGCGGGGTCTTGGCTATAATGGGAAAGCATAAAATTGCAAATGACCCGTTAGCTCAGCCGGTAGAGCATTTGACTTTTAATCAAAGGGCCCGGGGTTCGAGTCCCCGACGGGTCACCAACAGTAAAAAGCCGACAACCCCAGTGTTTTCTAGGAGCTGTCGGCTTTTTCTTTTTCTTTTTTGCGTTGGGGGATTTCCCAAATAACAGGATAAAAGCCGCTATAAGCCGCTATGTATGGGTGTCAAAATGGGTGTCAAATGTTTTTGGCGTCAGAAAAGCATAATCCAAAACAAAACCACCGCGGGATCTTCCCCGGTGGTTTTGTTCATTTATTTAGAAAAAAATAGGGCGCTAACGTGCATGCTTTTTAAAAAATGCACGTTAGCCGATGGAGCGGGCAGCCAGGAAGGCGTCCAACTTGTTCACCTGCGATTGCTGATGCTCGGCGGTAACGTGGGTGTAGATGTTCAGTGTGGTCTGGATATCCTTGTGACCCATCTGCGCCTTTACCGTGATGGCGTCCATACCAGCCAGCACCATGTTGGTGGCGCAGGTGTGGCGCAGCATATGCGGGGTGATGCGGGGGATCACGAAGGGGACACCACGCGGGTCAAATTTGGAGGTGGGGGGCTGCGTGAATTTGCCATATTTCAAATTCAGTTCCCGCAGGTAGGATTCCCACATCTTTTTCCATGCAGAGTCCGACAGCAACCGCCCGTGGGTATCAGTACAGACCAAATCAAAGGGAGAACGATCGATAAGGATGGGTCGCAGATAGTCGATCAGGGCGCGGGGCATATTGATAACACGCTCGGCGGATTTGGTTTTCCCGCCATCCTTAATGACAGGGTGACCGCCCACCATACTGACCGAGCGGTAAACCGATAGCGTGCCACACTCTAAATCTACGTCACGCACCTGCAGGGGAATCAGCTCCCCGCGGCGCAAGCCTGCCAGCATCATAATCATAGCGGCAGTCTGCGCCCGATGGGGTGTATCCAAGATCCACCGCTGCTCTGCATCCGACAGGGCGCGGCGGGTCTTTTTTTCGGCGTTGCGATCGATCTCCAGTTTGTCCGCAGGGTTGTAGTTCAGCGCCCGATCGGTGATCGCCAGATCGAACACGCCGGCCGCGGCGCGCCGATAATCAATGAGTGTCTTTTTTGCCGCCGGCTTGCCTGTGCCGGGGGAACGGAGAGCCACGGCATCCAAATGTATCTGCAGATCGGAGCGGGTGATCTTAGAGATAGGGATATCGCCGACGACGGAACACCAAAACTCAATCCGCCCGCGTATGCCGGCAAAGTGCGCCGGCACCACCTTATTTGCTTTTAAGCGCAGGAATCGCTGTGCCCACGTGGAAAAAGGCAGGTCACCGGAGAGGATATCCCCGCCCTTGTGCAGGGAGTATTTGACCTCCTCCGCCTTGCGCTCCAGCTCGGCCACGGTGGTGGCATAGATGTATTTATATTTGGGCTTGCCGTCCTCGATGCCGATATACACTTTGGTCTGATAGCGGCCGTCGGATCGCTTTTTGTATTTGGCGCGAGGCATAGGGTCACCTCCTTAGGGGGATGGTTTTTGTGGTTAACTGTTGGCGTGAATGATGAGGCCAATAATGAATCCTATCGCCAGAATCAAAATCCAGTATGGCAAACTGGAGGACTTTTTAGAAGCGGGAGCGGGTTTCGACTGTCCGGAATTGCCGGATAGTTCATCGTCCAACTCGTGCAATGTTTTTTCAATTTCTTCAGCGTGTAAATGGTTAAGAGATACGCAGGTGCTGGGATTTGCTACAGTGCCGGTTATTGCATACCAGAACATAGCGTAAATAAAGCCCATATGGTAAAAACCCTTATCAAGGGTCTCGTGATCTAAGTGAGCCATTTCAGGTTTATCAAAAATACTTTCCAAACGTTCTTTAATTGTGGTGTTGCCTTCAAATAGATCTTCCAACGCCCATATGATGTTACTCGTGTGTTGAATGTATCCGATTTCTATAGCGCTTTCGTCAGAAACAACTGAACTTTTAATGAAAGAGGATAAAATGGTGCGCTTGAATTTCGGCATAGCATTTTGCTGCGCAGTTATTACTGCTGCAATAAGCGCTTTATCAATTTGATCTATACTGGGATTAGCAGGTAAGCTGTTGAAAAAGGGGCAATTAGATGTAGTCGGTTGCTCGGTGCTGGTTTGAGTGCGATCGACAAAACGATCTGGCGGAAGGTAACTGCTCATAATTACAACTCCTTTATTTTTAAATTCTGTTTTGGCATTGGAAAATATTACCACTCCCATTGGCTTGTGGCAGGCGGTACAATGATGGGAGGAGGTGTTCGACAATGAACTACAAAGATTATCAGTATTCGCGGGATATGGCGTGGAGGATCCTGCGGGATCTCCACATCCGGGAACTGCCGGTGAGCACGACCGAGGTATGCCGCTGGCTGGGTGTTGCGGTAAAGCTGTACGACCCCACCGACGACAACGACGGATGCAGTCTGATCATAGACGGTCAGCCTATCATCCTGGTACGACGGGAGATGCTGCCAACGCGGCAGCGTTTCACCACTGCCCATGAGCTGGGGCATATTCTACTGGGGCACGTGGGGCAATATCCACTGGTTAACCGAGAGCCGCAAGCAACCGACAGTCCCATCGAGCAGGCAGCCAACGTGTTCGCGGCGCGGCTGCTGGCCCCCGCCTGCGTGCTGTGGGGCTGTGGGGTGAAGACTGCCGCCGATATTCAGCGGCTATGCCACATCAGCCGTCAAGCGGCAGAATATCGTATGGCGCGGATGCAGACGCTGTATGCGCGCAGGCGGTTTCTCACCTCCCCGCTGGAGCGGGTGGTGTACCGCCAGTTTAAAGAATACATAAAGAAAAATCAGATTATTAACCCTTAATCGGTATAATCCGGCAGTTGGTCGATCATCCGACGGAGCAGATCCACCTGATCGTCCGAGAGCCGCTTTTCCACATACGAGCCATCCCGCCCGGCAATGCGGACGGTGTTGGCCGCCATCAGTCCCTCGTCAATGACGGGGGACTTTTCTTTTATGTCGGTGTCGCTCCAACCCATAAGGTAAGCGGGAGAGGTGCCAAGGGCAGTTGCTAACTTGGCAATTTTGTCTCGGCGCATATTGGCAATATCGCCGCTTTCCCATTTGCGAACGGTACTCTTGCCAACACCTACTCGGTTGCCAACTTCCTCAAGAGTCATACCTTTTTGTAATCGTAGATGGCGGATTTTTTCGTTAAGTTCCATAATAAAGCCTCCTATTGTCAAGGTTAACATACCATATTTGTGTCGTATTTGCAACATTTATTTTCAAAACCGCAAAAAAAGTTTCCAAAAAGACATTTTTGCTATTGACAAATATGAGATGTGTGTGGTATGGTAAAAGTGTCCTAAACGACACTTGTGGAAGGAGACGAGGAAATGGATAAGTACAAATTGTTATACGAGATCAAAAAGAATGGTCTGACAGTGGAGCAAGTCTGCGAGAAAATCGGTATGGCTCGCGTTACGTTTTATCGTAAATGTAACGGAACATCCGAGTTTACGCAGTCGGAAATCCAAAAGCTGGTGTGGCTTTTGGATCTTGCTACTCCTGTCGGTATTTTTTTTACCGAAAAAGTGTCCTAAAAGACACTATTCATCCAAAAAACAACCCAGCTGCATAACGCTGGGCGTTTTTGGAGCAACCACGGGGCTATAGGTTCTTGGGTTGATATCTATGGTGAAGATATCACAAGCCACTGTTATGCCAGTGTTTTACCTATAAGACTGAGTTTGCGAGCTCCGCGCATCCCAAAACTATTCAAAAAGAATGGCGATCTTTTCCGTGGCTATGGGGAAGTGACAGAATCTTGTCCAGAAGAATGCTTACAAATTTAAACATCATGGTCAAAAATCACGCCCCCTTTCTTTTTGGGATGTATCTAATGTTAACACACTTGTAACGAAAACGCAACAAATAAATCAAAAAAGATAGAAAAAGCCAAAAAGGAGGAGAGGGTATGCAAATAGAGCACTATCGGATCGAAATATCGTATTCCGGATTAAGAAAGCCTGTAAAAAGAGTATGTCAAACTGCCGCATCAGCAGAACGGATGGTACAGGCTTACAAAAGACGTAATCCGGATAGCAAAATTATTGTTAAGCGTCACAGGCTGATTTTTGAAATGGTAAATGGTTTGTGTTTGTATGGTGAACCGTTGTTGCAGTTGCCGAACGGTTTTTCGTTTTCGTGGTGTGCACATACCGTAAAGGCAATTGTGGCGTCCAAAGAGCACTTTAAAGCAACCGTACAAGAGGTGAAAGAAAAAGTAGAGGATGCCAAGAGCGATCCAACCATTATTGGGATTACCCTTTGGATTGTAGAGGATTACTACCATTAACGAAAGGAGGAATGGGAATGGGAGCGAATGTAGGTGTGCGCAAGGTGCATTTTCACACCGACTGGATGGACGTGCCGGTGATGATGGACCCCGCCGCCGTGGCGGTGGTGCTGGGGCGCAGTTACGATGCCGTGCGCAAGGCCATACAGACCGGCCGTCTGCCCGGAGTCAAAGTGATGGGCGGATGGCTGGTGCGCAAGGATCAGCTGATGGCCCATCTGGGGTATCTGCCATGGGAGATCGAGCGGTACGGCTACGGGATGGACACGCCCCGCCAAGGGAGAGGGTACGACCCGATCATACGGGACGATTTTTCCACGGCATTACATAGGAGGGAGATGGCGGGATGACTGACGTGCAGACGGTAACCGGCATCTGGGCGGATGACACCGCCACCTATCTGGCGGATCTGAAGCATCCGCTGATGCGGCAAGAGTGGGGCGCGTGGATGTTGGCGCGGGGACAACGCCCCGACAGCCCACAGAGCCTGCGGGTGCGCCGCGACTTTGACCGTGCGATGGTGGTCAAGTATGCAGAGATCTGTCCGCCGCCGCCCCGTGCGCGGTGGTTGCTGGCCACCTACGATATTATGGACGCCCAAGAGCGGCGTGCGGCGATGCCGCCCCGCCCCGTAAGGAAACAGGAGGTAACGGAATATGAAGAAATTCCTTTGTGAGCGTATTTGTGCCGCCGTGCTGGCGGTGACCATCCCCGCCGAGCTGATCGCCGTGCTGGCGATGGAGGATAGCGGCGCGGCGTGGGCCATGTGGCTGGGGGTCGGTTGTGCCCTTTTGCAGTTGACTGCCATGGCGGCGGGTGGACTTTGCCAGCGGCAAAGTCCGTCGAGATTTTGCGGCGACGCCGCAAAACTCGCGGTTAAGGCGGCGTGTAGGCGGGAGGTGAGGAAATGACCTATCGGGAAATGTTGAAGCGGGATCATCCGGAGAAATGCGGGGATCGGTTTATCGGCGGGTGCCAAGGGTGTCCGGGAGATACGTATCCAGGCGGTCCAGATGAAGATGAAATGGGCAATAAGTGTATCTTCAATGCAGATCCTGCCGCCAGCAGCGAGAAAGTCAAAGTGACTTGCACCGCCTGCTGGAATCAGAAAGTAAAAAAAGACCCGTCGGAATGAGCGGTTCCGACGGGTCAAAAACAGAAAGGCTGGGGAGGATCCCCAACATCAAAATTATAGCAAAATTTCGGGTAAAAATCAACCCGAAATTTTGGCACCTTTGAAAACCGAAGAAAGCCGCAAAAACAGGGGGTTTTCCACCCCCTGTTGCGGCCTCGTAATGGATAGTAAGAAGTCAAGGAAAAGGAGGATGGAACATTGGCGCTGGTGAGAGAGCAAAGCGTATATGCAGGCAAGCGACGAGAGGTGAGTTGGTTTCCTGTATGGAATGACGGCCGTCGGGTGCCGGAGCGGGCACCAAAAGAAAAGCGCTCCACCAAGGAGCAGGAGAAATATAACCACGATCAAGCGGTGAAAAAGTTGCTGCTGTTGGTCAACGCCAATTTTGAAAAAGGCGATCTGCTTATGCATTTCACTTTTGACGATGAACATCTGCCAAGCACGTGGGAGGAGCTGCATCGGCTGATCACGAATTATACGAACCGCGTAAAATATTGGCGCCGCAAAAACGATTTGCCGGAGATGAAATACCTATACTCGACAGAAATGACGGTGCGTAAGACCGGCAAGAGAGCCGGTGAGATTAACTGGCACGTGCACATGTTTATGACACGGATGCCCCGTGATCTGGCCGAGGATATGTGGCCGGCCGGAGTCCGCGTCAATGCCGATCGGTACAATCCCGATCGATTTGGGTATGAAGCGGCAGCCAAGTACATATCAAAGGATCTGGGATTCGGCGGCAAACGGTTTGCATACAGTAAAAATCTAATCAAACCCACCAAAGGAAAGCCAAAGGATGGCAAGATCACCCACCGCGGCCTGCAGAAGATGATACTGAATCGTGCAGACGATGCGGAGTATTGGGAGAAGAAATACCCCGGGTATCGGTTCTGCGGTTATGAAAAGCCTGCGGAGATGTGTCTGAACCCGTATAACGGGTATTGGTATTTAACGGTGGTGTTATATAAACGAGAGTAGCTAAAGGAGGAATGGGAATGGACGTACCGATCGAGGACAGCGTGGCGTTCAAAATGCTACCGCTGTCGGCACAGGCGCTGTGGTTCCATCTCTGTGTACACGGGGAGTGGGACGGCCTGCAATATCGCATTAACCAAGTGTATGCCCGTGAGATTCGGGAGGAGATCGGCGCCACCGCCGACGACGTGCGCGTGCTGATCCGCAATGAGCTGATCCTGGAGCACGACGGGTACATTTATCTAGAGAACGTGGCACTGTACCCCGGGCCGGTGGTATGCGAAAACGGATTAAAGGAGGTGGCACACATTTTCCCCGGCAGTCGGTTAGAAATTAGCCGGGAGCGGGTCAGTGAATATCGACGAAAATCGGTATTTGATTTTGAAAACACATAAGGAGGAATGTGGGAATGGATATTTACGAGAGAATCAGCCAGCAACAAAAAGGGAAGGAAGGGACCGCTGTGTGGATGGTGGGGGAGCAACTGAAAGATATGTGTCGAACAGACCCCGCATGCATCCCGCTATTGGAACAGGACCTGCAGATTCCGGAGATGTCCTTAGCTAAAGCGGAGCGGAAGATAGAAGCGTATGCCAGACAGCACAAAAAAGGAAATCAAGGGTGTTGTCCGCCAAACGAAGCAGAACGCATCCTGCGAGAGTTCTACGGTCTGCCCGCTCCCACCGCAAAGGATAAACCCACGAGCAAGGTGGTATCCCTTTGGGATGCTCTGGGAGGTGAGCAACCGTGACATTGCAGGAGGTTATATACCACCTACCAACCGAGCCGCCTGCGAAAATGTGGCACTGGGCCGAAACAATGGTGGGATTTGATACCGAGTATCTGATATTCAGACAAGAGACTGTGTATGCGCCAAAATATAGTGGGAGAGGCACACAGTTGGAAGATCTGCTAAGCGGTGAAATCGAAATGATTCCTCGCCGTGGGGCAGTGTGCACCTGTACCGTCTGCGGAGAGTCCTTTGAAACCGGATGGGCCAGTAATCCAAGAGCCAAGATGAAAGGTATCACAGTATCGCTTCAGGAAAACGGTATGTGGCCGGGGTATTGTGAGCCGGACGATGAATTTGCTTATAGTCTGCCGGAAGGAGAAACGCTCAACTGTCCCTATTGCGAATGCGCTGTGCAACTGGTGCACAAGACATCTTTCGGCGATAGCCGCACCTTTCAGATCATGTTGGGGAATGTGGGGACAATCGGCCCGTACGCGGTTATTACCACGTGGCTGTATAGAAGGGTACTGTTTGACGATGGCAGAGAATGCCGAGATATACGCCCTGCCAAAGCCTATGTGGTGACTGAGCGAGGAAATCTGCAGCAATATAGTCATGTAAAGCAAAGCGGCTACGGTGGCACCTACGATCTGCCTCAATGGGAACGGGTCCGTGTGGCAGGAGAAGACCCCTTTTTAGGGCTATATTACAACTATGACGCCTGCAACCACAAGCAGATCGGCGGATTAATGTGGGATGTAGTACCATCGCTGCGCGGCACAACCGCTGAAAAGACAGGACTGGAAGAATACCTGTTATGCGGCGGTCATTTCCCAGTGGCGTATCTGCAGGAGTGGAAAAAACACCCGTACATCGAGAATTTAATCAAAGCAGGATTCGGTGGTCAGGTGGCAGCCGATTTCAGTGAACAGATCAATAACCACATAAGCTATGGGAATCGTTCGGGGCGGGTGCACATCGAGTGGGCGAACCTATCCAAAGCAAAACCCAGCGAACAGTTAGGAATGACCAAAAAGGAGGTGCGTTCTCTATCGGAGTATTGGGATGTCCCCACATTGGAAAATTGGGCGCACTACCACTACTATGCAGGCCAAATCACTGCCACTGAGTACGAACGTCATAGACGAATCATCGGAGACGATGCTCTAAAAAAACTGACAGCCTATGCCTCTGAACTATCGGACGAGGGGTGGCTGGACAAGGCTGCTCGATATGTCGACCGGCAAACCATCGATGGCCACCATGCCTTGGCGGCAGAGCATCTATGCGATCTGTGGGATATGTTGGAAGAACGTTCGGGGAGAGAAGCAATTTCCGATAGGGAATGGTGGCCGCGGGATCTGCGGGCTGCCCACGATCGGGAGTGCCTACGGTTGAAAGCAGCGAAAAATGCCGAGATTGACCTTCACTTTGCTAAGGTGGCGGAGAAATATGCCGCCCTAGAGTGGAACGACGGAGAACTGTGTATCCGTATACCACGTAGCAATGAAGAATTGGAGAAAGAAGGTAGGGTGTTGCGCCACTGTGTGGGATGCTATGGGACGCGGCACACGGAGGAAAAGGTTATTGTTTTCTTTGTGCGGCATCATCGCCGTCCCGAGAGGAGCTATTACACCATGGATTATACCTTTGGGGAAAAAGGGGGATACGTCCGCAACCAACTACACGGATATGGAAACGAACATCACGGTGAAAACAAGCAATACAGCCACCGCATCCCACACAAGGTGACTGCATTTGTGGAACGGTGGGAGCGGGAAGTGCTGCAGCCTTGGTTGGCGGCACATATGATTTCCAATAAGAAACCAACAAAAAAGAGCGCATAACCCCCTATTTGCAGTCAACTACAACTACAACGAAAAGGAGAATGGAGAATGGAACTGATGAACAACGTGAACTCCCCGCTGAGCGTGGAGGAGCAGGCAAAAGAGCTGCACAAAAACATTGTGTACAACTACCGTATGGCCGCCCACCATCTGGTGGACGCCGCCCGTTATCTCAAAGAAATGCGGGATACCAAAGCCTATCTGTCCTTGGGAATGGACACCTTTGACGAGTACACTGAGAAAATGGCGGGCATTAAGGCTCGTCAGGCCTATACCTACATATCCACCCTGGAACGGCTGGGACAGCCGATGATGGAAGAAAACGCCGCACTGGGCATCACCAAGCTGAGCCTGCTGGCAGAAATCACCCCCGTGGAGCGGGAGGCCTTTGCCACCGACAACGATCTGGCCGGAATGACGGTGAAAGAGATCGAGGAGCTGGTGGCGGAGAACACCCGCCGCGGGGAGCAGATCAGCCTGTTTGCCGAAGAAAAGGACGAAATGGCTGCCAAGATGGAGGAAAAGGACGAGACGATCGAGGATCTGCGGCAGGAGATCGAAGCGCTGAAGACCGCTGCGCAACCTGCCGAGGTGACCGCCACCGTGGAGCCGGATCCCGCCCTGTTGAAGCAACGGGAGCGGGAGATCAAGGAAAAGCTGCAGAAATCCTATGACAAGAAAATAGAGGAGGAGCGGAAGCGTCTGCAAAAGGACGTGGACGCCGCCAAAAAAACGGCGGAGCAGGCAGAAGCGGACCGCGTCGCCGCCGAGCAGCGTATCCGACAGGAAATGTCTGCGGCCTATGAGGAGCAGATCGCCGCCATGCGCCGTGAGGTGGCCGCCGCCGAAGCGAAGGCCAACGCGGGCAGCAACGAGCTGGTGCAAAAGTTTGCTTTCCACTTTGAGGCAGTGCAGCGGGAATTTGCCGCCATGATGGAGCTGACGGGAAAGGCGGCGGATGCCGATACCGCTAATCGCCTGACCGGTGCCGCGCTGAAATTAGTGCGGCAGATGGAGAAACAGTTCGGGGGTGAGGGATGATGGGCACCGGGTATAATGCACAGATCTGCCGCAAAGAAAATCAATACACCCTTCAGTTTGAGACCGACAACTACGAGTATTTTAAAGAGGTGGAGAGGGCTTGCCAAAGGGTTGTCGACAAGAAAGATAAAGAGGTGCACCGCGAACGCTGCTCACAAATGCGGGCGGTGGGGCACCTGTGATCGGAGGAACGAAGGATGAAATGGGTTAAGCAAGAGGGCGGCGAGTGGCACCGCTGGGTATGCTCCCGCTGCGGGACGCTATTGGTGCGGGTGCACGACGATCACCCCCTGCCGGAGAAATGTCCGGCTTGCGGAGAAACGGAAGAGTTGGAAAATCAGGCAAAGGATAATCCACCTATATTCCGCAACCCAAAGCCGAAGTGGATATTAAAAAACATCACTCTGCCGGATAGGGTAACGTTAGAGTGTAGCCATTGCGGATGGGTTGTAACTGCGATAGGAGAGCCCCATCTAATCCCCGATGCGGTGCGGGTGTGCAGAAAATGCAGAAGTGTGATGGGAGGTCTTGATGATGGCTAAAAACCGACTCCTGCAGATGCTGGAGGAGGCGAGGGCGGAAGGCTTCTCGGACGGGCTGTGGAAAGGGCTGCATATAGGGATCAACCTATACGCCATCACCGACAACCACGTGCACGGTCACGGCGCCCTGCGGCTGGACAAGTCGGAAGCGTATCTGCAGAAGCTGGTAAACGAGATCGTGGACGTGAAGGATCCCGAGGCCACCGAGGCGCATATCCGGTATGAGCTGGAGCGGATCCGCGGGCGGGGACGGAGAAAGAAGAAAACTCCCTCCGTCACGGCTGATGCCGTGCCACCTCCCTCAGGGAGGGAGGCTTGCGGGGCGTCGGGGTAGCGATAGCGACATCCGCGGGAGTGAATGACCGTCCAGTGGACGGTCAGAGCCGCGGTGGACCGAGCCGCAGCGAGACCGCCGCCCCCCTACGGAAAACGACAGCATTATGACCGCTTTTCGAGCGTGTTTGTGAAAAAGGAGGAACGGAATGATACACAGTCTGAAGCAACATCCGCAACACTTTGAGAAAGTGCTGGCGGGGGAAAAGACCTTTGAGGTGCGGGAGAATGACCGCGGTTACGTGGTGGGTGATCTGCTGGCACTCAACGAGTGGGATCCCGAAAAGAAAGAATACACCGGGCGCAGCTGCCTGGTGTACGTAGACTATCTGTGGAGCGGGCCCGAATACGTGAGAGAAGGGTATGTGATTATGAGCATCAAACCCTGTTCCGTGCTATTAGGCTTCAAAATGGAGCCGGAGGAATACGAAGTGCCCCTGGCACCCATCGAGAAAATGGCGGGAAAGGGGTTGACGGAGGATGGGTAAGCCCCGAGAGCCGCAGAAGGCAGTCTGTATTTGGTGTGGGAGCACGTTTGTATGTTTCTCCACCAAGGCGATGTTCTGCAGCGATAACTGCCGCCGCCAAGGCATGGCTGAGCTGGACTACCCGGAGCGGCACCGCCGCTATGAGGCGGCGCGTCGCAAAATACAGAAATCCAAGGAAAAGCCTGCTACGCTGGAACAGATCGGCGCCTGGCAGGCGGAGCACAAACGGCTCACCGGCCAATGGTTAGGATACCACAAGGCGGTGGAACAAATGCGAAAGGAAGGTTACGTGGTATGAGTATCAATAATCAGAAAATCGTGGAGATGTGCAAAAAGCAGAAGCGGCTGATCCTACTGTGGGACGGCGCCGATGCCCAGTGGATCTCCGACGGGTATGCGCTGTATCCTCTGTTGGGCGTACCGCTATTGACAGAGGAAAGCGTGCGGGCGCTGTATGCGATACCGGAGAACGTAAAGGTGGAGGTGGAGGATCTGCCCCGTCGGTACAACTACGATAACGCGGAGCGGGAGGAATACCCGGTCTTTTACGAGAAGATCCAGATACAGCCCGCCGGCGAGGCGGTGCACAGCCTGCGCACCCGGTCCGGTGTGGTATTTATCGCCCAAAAGGCACTGAAGGTATTGGATTCCGGCGAGAACGGGGACTGCACCTTGTATGAGCGGGTGGATGGAGAAGGTAACGTCTACATTGTGGCGAAGCAAGGCATGATGCTGGAGGCGGTGATCCCGCCCCTGCAGAACGTGCTGAAGGCCGACTGGCTGGATGATCTGCAGAATTTAGCAGTCGCTTTGCGGCAGACATTTGAGAAGGAGGAAACGAAATGTTAGGCAAAAAAGTAATTATCCGAGCGACCAATGCGGGCGTTTTCTTTGGGACGCTGAAAGAAAAAACCGGCGATGAGGTCGTATTGAGGGACTGCCGCCGCTTGTGGTATTGGGACGGTGCGGCAAGCCTGTCACAATTGGCAGTCGATGGCACCGTGACTCCGGGCAATTGCAATTTCACGGTTACTGTTCCTGAAATCGCCATCCTCGGCGTGATTGAGATCATTCCTTGTACCGACAAGGCAATCAAATCTATCGAGGGTGTGAGCGAATGGAAAAGATAAAAGAATTCCTGATGACAGAAATCGGCTCCGGCGACGGCTCCGGCTCCGGCTCCGGCTCCGGCTTCGGCTTCGGCTCCGGCTACGGCTCCGGCTCCGGCTACGGCTTCGGCTCCAGCGACGGCTCCGGCTACGGCTTCGGCTCCAGCGACGGCTACGGCTACGGCTTCGGCTCCGGCTCCGGCTCCGGCTACGGCTTCGGCTACGGCTACGGCTCCGGCTCCGGCTACGACATTAAAATGTATTGCGGTGCGCCGGTTTTCCAGATTGACGGTGTGCCCACTATCATCAGCAAAGTGAGAGAGAACATTGCAAGAGGTTTTATTCTCTGCGACGATTTAACGCTTGACCCCTGTTATGTCGCAAAAGGGCATAACAAGTTTGCCCACGGCAAAACGCTGGCAAAAGCGGTAGAGGATCTGCAAAACAAAATCTTTGCGGATATGGATCCTGAGGAAGCCATCGCCCTGTTTTTGAAGGAATTTCCCGACCCCCACAAAAAATACCCGGCCAAGGAATTTTGGGTATGGCATAACCGGCTGACAGGCTCCTGCGAAATGGGGCGCAATGCTTTTGTGCAGAATGGAGGCTACGATCTGGAGCACGACACCTTTACCGTACAGGAGTTTATTGACATAACCCGAAATGCGTTTGGCGGTGCGGTGATTCGACAGTTGGAGGAAACGCTGCAGCGCAACGAAACGGAGGCGGGGCGATGACCAGCATACAGGAATTGGAGCGGGCCAAGTTTATCGGCGCCAAGAACCGCGCCCAAGGCGAGGCGTTGGAGGAGCAGATCCTGATCGCCTGCGGATTCTATCGCGCGATGGGGTTAGCGGCGATCGATAAGACACCGGAGCCGATGAAGGTGCTGCAGCGGCTGGAGGAAGGACGGTTTGTCTGCTGCTTCCAGAAAAAGGCACAGCCGGATTTCCAAGGCACTCTGAGCAGTGGGCGATCGGTGCTGTTCGACGCCAAAAGCACCCGCACCGGCCGCATCGAGCAGAGCGAGGTTACTGACAAACAATGGGAGTATCTGGATAATCACGAAAAGATGAACGCCCTGTGCTTTGTGCTGGTATCCTTTGGCGACGTCTATGCCACGGTGCCGTGGGCGGACTGGAAGAATATGAAGGGGCTGTTCGGCCACAAGTATATGACCCGGGAGGAGGACGCCCCCTATCGGGTACGGTACAACACCCGCGGAGTGTTGGATTTTTTAGGATGGGAGAAAAGTAAGCGTAAGGAATAACGGGAAAGGAGGTATATCCATGGATGGTATAAAGCGAGCCGAGACCGCGCTGCGGGAACGGGACATTCACCGTCAAGCGGTGAAGGGGCTGCAGGTGCAGATCGAGACGCGGCAGGCGGGCCTTGCCACAGAAAAGCGAAAGAAGGCTCTGGAATCCCATCTGCGCCACGTGGAACAGGCGCTGGCGGCACTGGGGGAGGACGAACGGACCGTGCTGGAGGTCTTTTTCTGCTCCGGCCTCCGTCCCGCCGCCGCCGTGGTGCGGCTGCAGGGGGAACTGAATGTCGGTCGATCGGAGATCTACCGCATCCGGGAGCGGGCGCTATGGGAGTTTGCTGTCTGCATGGGGTACATACCTTCCATCCACGACGAGGGGGAATAAAAGGCAATCCGCCCGCCCGCACACGCGGGTACCATTCCGAATTGTACTCTACCTCTATCCTATGCCGTGAAAAGTTTGGGACAAACTCGGGACAAACCTGGGACAACCACGGCGGAAAACTGTGATACACTTGTATTGTAGAGGAAGCGATACGGCGCTGATCTACACATTCCCATCCTCCGTTTCGGGATAGGGGACGGGCCTCTGCCGGAAGTGGCCCGCCCCCGAAAAGAGGGGAATGGAAACAATAGAATACCGAATGGAGAAGCGCACGGACCTGATGGGGGTCGGTGCGCTTTTTTTATACCGTTTTTTGGGGTGAAGCTGTCTGCGGACGGCGATAACTCCCTCCGTCACGGCTGGCGCCGTTCCACCTCCCTCGGGGAGAGAGGCTCAGGGGGGAGAGTAAAGAGGTGACAGGATGGATGAAACGGCACTGAAACCGAGGGAGGAGCGGTTCTGCCAGGAATATACCGTGTGCTATGAGGGGAAAAGGGCCGCGATTGCCGCCGGATACGCTGAAAAAAGTGCAGCGAAAAAGGCCTGCCTGCTGCTGAAGGATCCCCGCATCACCGCGCGGATCCGCGAGATCCAAAAGGAGCTGGCGGATCGGATGATGCTCACCCGGGAGCGGGTGGTCATGGAGCTGATGGACGTGGTGGATATCTGCAAAGCGGCCAAGCCGGTGGAGATATGGGACTACATACACCACGAAATGCGCCAGACGGGGGAATATCAGATCGACGCCAAGGGCGCTGTGAAGGCGCTGGAGCTGCTGGGTAAGCATCTGGGGCTGTTCGATAAGCAGGATACCCCCACCGGAGATACCGGGCCGGTGTTCTATACCGGTGAGGAGGAGATCAAGGAGTGAGCGGTATGGAGAATGGTACCGTCGTCCATCTGCCGGACATCATCGGAGCGGGATACGGCGAGTTTTGGAGATGCCGCAAACGATACCGTGTGGTAAAGGGCGGCAAGGCCAGCAAAAAGAGCAGCACCACCGCCCTGTGGTACATATACCACCTGATGAAATACCCCGGCGCCAACCTGCTGGTGGTGCGTAAGGTGCAGGAGACCCACCGCAGCAGTACCTTTGCACAAATTGAGTGGGCTATCCACCGTCTGCACGCCGAGCGATGGTGGAAGATCACCAAGACACCGCTGGAAATGACCTATTTGCCCACCGGACAAAAGATCCTGTTCCGCGGTATGGACGACGTGCTGAAGCTGGCCTCCCTCACGGTGCCGAACGGGCACCTGTGCTGGGTGTGGATCGAGGAGGCCTTTGAGATCGAGAAAGAGGACGACTTTGACAAGTTGGATCTGTCGGTGCCCCGCGGAACGGTGCCGCCGCCGCTGTTTAAGCAGACCACCGTCACCTTTAACCCGTGGAAGGAAACCCATTGGCTGAAAAGCCGCTTTTTCGATACGCCGCGTGCCGATACGCTGGCGATGACTACCAACTATCTGTGCAACGAGTTTATTGACGATACCGACCGCGCCATCTATGAGCGGATGAAGCGGGAACAGCCCCGCAAATACGACGTGGCGGGTCTGGGCAACTGGGGTGTGTCGGAGGGCTTGGTGTTTGAGAACTGGACGGTGGAAACCTTTGACATCAAGAAGGAAACCGGTGAAAAGCCGTGGCAATGGCGCCACGTATTCGGTCTGGACTACGGATACACCAACGACCCCACCGCCTTTATCGCCGCCGCGGTGAATCCGCTGGAGCGGGTGGTCTACATCTACGACGAGCACTATGAGCACAAGATGCTGAACACCGACATTGCGGCCATGATCACCCGCAAGGGGTATCAGAAAGAGCGCATCCGCGCCGATGCCGCCGAGCCGAAAAGCAACGACGACCTGCGGCGGCTGGGATTAGGGCGCATTCACCCTGCGGAAAAGGGACGGGACAGCGTGATGCACGGCATCGCCCGTCTGCAGGAATACAAGATCGTGGTGCATCGGCAATGCTGGAACACCGCCGCCGAGCTGGGCGCCTATTGCTGGAAGGTGGATAAAACGGGCAAGGCGCTCAACGAGCCGGTGGATCGGGACAACCATCTGATGGACGCCCTGCGGTATGCCATACAGGATGCTGCCAATTTCCACCCCACGGCGGAGAAGCCCCGTGCGCACCGTCCTGTCGGCACGGTCGCCACGGCAGAGGATATGCGGGGAGGTTGGGGCACGTGATGATCGAGGAATACCGCAAAACGCTGGAGGCGTTGCACGAGCTGAAGCGCCGCGGGGTAGAGAAGGGAGGATCCCTCCGCAGACTGCGGGTGATCGACGAGGAGATTGAGGAGGTGACGGAGGTGCTCCGCCACCTGACGAAAGGAGAATCACGGTACAAATGGACGTTACCCTGAGCTTTTTGGCGCTGGTGGTGGCTACATTGGCCCTGCGGGTGGCGCTATTGACCCACGCAAAGGTGAGTAAAACGGAGGATGGCGGGGCGTCGAGGCCTCCGCCCTCTACAAAGGGGCACAAAAACGCCGGAGCGGCTAAGGCTGCCCTGCCGCTGAGCGACGCGGAACGGCGGGAGCGGGCGGTGCTGCAGAAACAGCACGAAAATTTTATGAACTATGACGGGGAAGAGCAAATGCCCATTGACCCCGACACCATCCTGGCAGACAGCGACGTGTAAGCGCCGCTTTGCACATAATCTAACGCCCTCGCCATGGGCAAGGAGGAAATGTATATGAGCGAGAATATGGAAGCGATGCAGACCGAGGCCGCCATGCCGGAGGCTGACACCGCGGAAGGCGCCGGCACCCAGCCGGCGGAAACCCCAGCCGAGGACACTACTGCTCAGCAGCCGGCGGCCGCCACGCCCCCGGAAACTGATGTGGCAGAGTCCGAAGCGCAATCCCCCGCCCCTTGGGAGTTTTCGGTGCCGTACAACCATCAGGATGTACCGCTGACCCGTGAGCAAACCACCGAGTATGCTCAGATGGGTATGCGATATGAGGCGCTGAAACCCACCATGGATACATTGCGGCTGATGGCGGCCGCGCGGGGACAGTCCGTGCCGGATTTCGTCAATGCCTGGAGCGAGGCGGAACGAATGGCGATACGGGAAGACAAGCTACGGATCACCAACGGGGACGAGGCCGCGGCCGATACCCTGGTGCAGGCGGAGATGGAGGCGCGGCGTAAGGCCTGCGCCGACAGCGAGCAGAGAGAGCAGGCGGCACAGGAGGCCGCCCGTCAGAGTCTGCAGGACCGTCTGGCAACCGAGTTTGCCCTGCTGCAGCAGGAATTCCCCGAGATCGCCGCCTTTGCCGCCGTGCCGCAAGAGGTGGTGGACGAAGCCGTGAGGGACAACCGCCATCTGTACGATGCCTATCTGCGCTACGTGCGCAGGGAGGACAAAAAAATTCAGCAGAACACCGCCGCCCAAGCCGCCGCGGCTGCGGCATCCGCCGGCAGTCAGGCCGATCAGCCCCCTGTGGGGGTGAATCCTGCGATTGCCGCCGCCATGCGTGCCGTGGACGACGTGTTCGGATAAACGAAAGGATGAAAACGTATGCCTAACACTTTTACTTCTATGGACTACAACGTAGCGCTGACCGATCGGCTGGATAAAGCAGTGGTGCAGCGCGCACAGACCGGTTTCTTTGCCGACAACAATCTGCGCGGCAAATTCATCGGCAAAAAGACCGTGGCCATCCCTGAGATGGGTCTGCAGGGTCTGGGTGACTACGATCGCGAAACCGGCTTTGCCAAGGGTACCGTGACCGTGGATGCTACCCCCTTTACCCTGCAGATGGATCGCGGCCGCTCCTTCCAGATCGACCGCGAGGACGCCGACGAGAGCGGCATCGCCGATCTGGCGGGTCAAGTGTGTGCCGAGTTCGTCCGCACTCAGGTCATCCCCGAGGTGGACGCCTACGTGCTGTCTAAGCTGTCTGCCGTGGCCAACGAGACCGCACAGACCGTCACCGGCACCCCCGCCACCGAAGCCTTTAAGATGCTCAAAAACGCCATCGCCAAGGCGCAGGACGCCGTGGGCTATGACGAGGAGCTGGTCGCCTTTGTGGACGGCACCTTTATGGCCGCTCTGCAGGCGACCCCGGAGCTGAGCCGTTATCTGGTGATGAACGACTTTAAGCGCGGCGAGCTGCACACCAAGGTGCAGACGCTGGACGGTGTGGCGCTCCTGCCGGTGCAGTCCAACCGTATGAAGACCGCCTATACCTTCCACGACGGCGGCGAAGGTCAGGAGGAGGGCGGCTTTACCCCCACCGAGGCGGCTAAAAGTATCGGTCTGATGGTGGTGCCCAAGCGCGCCGCCTCTTTGGTCAAGAAGACCGCCGAGACCCGTACCTACACCCCCAAGCAAAACCTGAACGCGGATGCTTGGAAGCTGGATTACCGCATCTATTACGATCTGGTGGTCCGCAACTCCCTGAAGCAGGGTATCGTCACCTATACGTATTGATGCAGCCTATGAGCCCGTGGGAAATCCCACGGGCTCTACGGGGTTTTGCAGTTGACTACAAAAAAGGAGGAAATGCAATGTTTACACTGGTAAATCCGAGCGGTAACGCCCAGCGGGTGGTAAGAAGCGAGGTTAAGAAGGAGGCCCTGCTGAAGGAGGGCTGGAAACCGGTGGAGGAGACTCCCTCCGTCACGGCTGGTGCCGTGCCACCTCCCTCTGGGAGGGAGGCTGAAGAGCCTGACACCGGAGCCGCCCCTGCTGCTGCCGAGGGTGATACAGAGCCTGACGCCGGAGCCGCCCCTGCTGCTACCGAGGGTGATGCAGAGCCTGACAGCGGAGCCGCCCCTGCTGCTACCGAGGGTGATGCAGAGCCTGACGCCGGAGCTGCCCCTGCTGCTACCGAGGGCGTGAGCGAGCCGGAGCTGCCCAAGGCGCCCAAGAACAAACGCAAGGGTGCGTCTGCCGGCGTCCCCGCCGAGGAGGAGTGATCCTATGACCGGGGAAGCCGTGGTCCAGCGGGCACTGGTACTGCTCAACTATACCACCCCTGCCGGTGAGACGGACAACCGTCTGAATGCCGAGCAGATCCGTCGCGCCCTGCCCTGTCTGAATCAGGTGCTGGCCGATCTGCAGTTTATTCAGCGCACGGCGCTGCAAGAGGTGGAGTGTCTGAACGACGAGCTGCCGCTGACCGATGACGTGGCGATCCGCGTGGCGGTGCCCGGGGTGGCCATGTATCTGGCCCAAGGAGAGGGCGACGCGGACGCCTATGACCGATGGGCGCTGGAATACAGCCAGCGCCGCAACAGCCTGTGCCGCCCCGCCGCACGGATAGAGGATGCGATCCCGTATCCGAGTATGTGAAGAGACGAGGGGAACACCGCCTGCGGGCGGGGACAATTCCTCCGACCTCGCTACCGCTCGGCCACCTCCCTTTACACAAGGGAGGCTTGGCCGTGGCGGAGGGGAGCGGCATACGACCTATGTGCGCAGTTACGGGTGCGCCTATAGGTGGTGAGCCGAACAAATAACATAAAGGAGATATCGTGATGAAAAAGAATCGGGACAAGGTGAAAACGACACCCCAGACCATCTTTGAGGAATACAAGCGGGGGGCACAATACAAGACCGGTATGGGGACAAGAGGCCTGTACCAGCAGAATCAGATCAACGAACGGTTCTACGTGGGGGATCAGTGGTACGGTGTCCAGTGCGGCGATACCCGCCCGCTGATCCGCTATAACGTCATCAAGCGTATCGGAGAATACAAAATGGCGGTGGTGACAGGATCCAACGTGACCGCCCGCTTTTTTGCGGAGGCGGTCAACCGCACCACAGACATACAGGAGCACGTGAGAGAATACCGTCAGGCTGTCCGCACCGGGCAGAGCATGGACGTGCCCGAAGAGGAAAAGATCACCCTGATGATGGATATCCTGGGGGATTATTGGAAAACCACGGCGGAGCGGGTCAAACTGGACGATCTGAAAGCCGACGCCCTACGCAAAGCCTATATTACCGGCACCGGCCTGCTCTATACCTACTGGGACGAGGCGGTGGAGACCGGCCAATACGCGGATAACGGCAAGACCAGCCCCATTGTAGGCGATATTCAGTGCGAGGTGCTGGACGTAGAGAACGTCTATTTCGGTGACCCGACGGTGGACGACGTGCAGAGCCAGCCCTATATCATCATTGCCCAGCGCCGCAGCGTGGAAGAGCTGCAGCGGGAGGCACGGCGCAACAAACGTCCTGCCGACGTCATTGACGCCATCCGCCCCGATCGGGACACCGCATATATGGCGGGCGAACAGGACAAGGAAGAAGAAAGTCTGCAGAAGGCCACAGTGCTGACCAAGTTCTACCGTAAATGGAACGAGGAGGGCACGGAATACAGCATCCACGCCATCCGTGTGACCGAGGGCGCGGTGATCAAGCCGGAGTGGGACGTACGGGTGCGCAAGTATCCTATCGCCAAATTCAGCTGGGAAAAGAGATCCAACTGCGCCTATGGCGTCAGCGAGGTGACCCAGCTGGTGCCCAACCAGATCGCCATCAACCGCGTAGTATCGGCGGGGGTGTGGGGGCTGATGATGAGCGGTATGCCCATTATGCTGGTCAACGGGGACGTGGTGCCGATGAACATCACCAACGAGCCGGGGCAGGTGGTGCGGGTATACGGAGAAATGAACAACGCCATCTCCTACGTGATGCCCCGCAACTTTAACGCCCAGTTTGAGAACGCCGCCTCCGGCATGATCGCCCAGACCTTGACCCAAAGCGGCGCCAACGAGGCCGCCCTGGGGGACATTAAACCGGACAATACCAGCGCCATTATCGCGGTACGGGAAGCGGCCACTATGCCCATTACGGTGATGAAAAACCGTTTTTACAGTTTCATTGAGGACGTGTCCCGCATCTGGGCCGAGTTCTGGGTGAGCCAGTACGGTGTGCGCCGCCTGAAGGTGGAGGACGATGCGGGAACGTGGTACGCCCCCTTTAACGGTGAGGAGTATCGCAAGCTGCTGATCAACGTCCGTGTGGACGTGGGTCCCGCCAACCTGTGGAGTGAGATCCAGACCATACAGAATCTGGATAAGCTGCTGCAGAATCAGCTGATCGAGCCGCTGGAATATCTGGAGCGGATGCCCAAGGGAAGTGTGCCGGAGCAGGAAGAGCTGGTACGCAAGGTAAAGGAACGCCTGCAGCCGACGCAGGAAAGCGGCGGCGGTGGCGGCACAGATGCGGCCGCGCTGCTTCGTAAGCTGCCGCCGGAGTATCAGCAGAAGATTGCGGAGATGGATCCCGCCCAGCGGGAGCAGCTGCTGCAGAAGATGATGCAGGGCGGTGCAATGTGAGGAGAGATACCGCCGCCTGCAGGCAGGTATCACTCCCTCCGTCTTTTTGCCTGCGGCAAAAATCCACCTCCCTCGGGGAGGGAGGCTAAAAGGTAGGTGCAAGATATGAGATTTTTACGAATGAATCAACGGGCGGGGGTAACGGTGAAGGTGCCGATGCTCAACGGCGGCGTGAACGAATACGACATCGCCGGCGAGGTGGCGGACAACCAGCTGACCGCCTGCGAAAACGTATGGTGGTATAAGGGCGCTCTGCGCACCCGCCCGGGGATGCGGTTGCTGCAGCAGGGCCCCACGGGAAAAAAGCAGATGATCAACGAGCGGGAAATGCTGATCACCGATCTGTCGGATGACGGGCAACTGATCGTCCACCACGTAGACGTGGCAGAGGGCGTGCGGCGCATCGGCCCGGGGGGAAGCGACACGATATACGGCACCCACACGGTGATGGGCTTTCGCGCCCCCAACAATGCAGAGGAAAAGTGGTATTTTCTCTTATCCTCCGGCCGCGTGCTGCAGGGCAGCACCGAAGAGGGCACTGCCCTTGAAGACGCCGAGCCGTATATCCCCACCGTGCTGATCAACGGATACGGGGACGAGGGAGACAAGGACTATTCTACCCCCGCGGGAGATCTGTATCAGGACTACAATATGCTGACCAATATCTACAAAGCAACCTATACCACCGACGGCGTCAGCACCCGCTTTCGCCTGCCGGAAGGCTACGCGGAACAGATCGACTGGGTTAACGATAAGATGAAATATGGTCATATTCGCATCAAGATGGCGGATGGAAGCGAACAAACAGCGGATTTTTTAAAGTCAGAAGCCTTCGCCACCACCATCGCGCGTGCGCAATTTTCCGATGTGACAGGGGAGCAGATCGGCCGACCCTCCGCTAAGGGCATTAGTATGCAAGGGGAACTGGATACAAACACAGGAATGCTCAGCCTGACGCTCGATATAGAGGTACCGACACAGGACGGGGAGGGCACGACGTGGGAGCGATACGTTGCCCTGCCGCACATCTGCAGCAATAACGTAGAAATTACCGTTGCTCGCAGTCGATACTATGCTGAAGAGGAACAAGACATCATCTGCAAGATGACCCGCTGTGCGTGGTACGGCGGCACCCGCAGCGGCATTGCGGGGGGCACCCGCCTGTTTGTGTGCGGTAACCCCGATCAACCGAACCTGCTCCACTGGAGCGGGATCGAGCATCCGCTGTATTTCCCTGAGCACAACTATTGCCGCGTCGGGGATGCATCCCAAGCCATCACCGCCTTTGGCAAGCAGGGGGAGCTGCTGATCCTCTTTAAAGAGCATCAGATGTATGCCCTGCAATATAACAGCGGCAGTGAGGAGGACTATGCCTTTGCCGAGGCGGGAGGCGTGCCGCTCACCACCTATATGGCCCAATTCCCCGTGACCCCCATCCACGACACCGTTGGGTGCGACTGCCCCGACACGGTGCGGCTGGTGAACAACCGGCTGGTGTGGGCCAACAGCGACGGGCACGTGCATCTGCTGACCGCTGTCAACCAATTCAGCGAGAGGAACGTGCGGGATATCTCCCGCAACGTTGCCGCCGATATGGCCGCCCAGGGCGAAGCACTGAAGACCGCCGTGGCCGGCGAATATGAAGGCTACTACATACTGGTGGCGGGGCGGCGGGCGTATCTGCTGGATACCCAGAACAGCGCCTTTGCCAGCTTCAACTATTACAGCAGCGAGGATACCGCCCGCAAAGCGCTGCCGTGGTACATCTGGCAGTTGCCCGCCGTCGTGTACGGCATGGTGAGCGACGGATATCGTGCGCTGCTTGCCCCGCCGGACGGCGCACAAGGCATTTTTGAGCTAGCGGGGGACACGGACTTCGGTATGCCGATCAGCGGTTATTTTGCCACAAAAACGTTTGATTTCGGGGTGGCTGACCGCACCAAGAGTGTGGGGCAGCTCTATCTCGGTGTGGATATGGCGCCGGAGGGGAGACTGGCGGTGACCTACGTGACGGAAAAGGGCACGTATCGGGACCCCTACGAGCTGGAGGGGGGCGAGCTGGCCGCCTTTGGACATAACGGCTGCATCCGACAGATGCGGCTGACCCCCCATATGCATTTGGTGCAGTCCTTCGGCCTGCGGGCGGACATTACCGCCGGGGTGGCGGTGGACGGCATCACCATCAAAGTACGACAGCAAGGAGCAGTGAGATAAATGGCATCGAAAACGCAACAGCAATATCACCAGGAAATGATCACCCCGCTGAAAAAACAGGCGGAGGAAATGAAAGCGCAGCGCACCGCTGCGGATGCGCAGCAGCTGGAGCAGATCAATGCCGCCATCGATAAGGCAACCAAGACTGCGGCGGGACAGTACGAGCAGCGCATCGCCGCCCTGCCCGGGGAGAGCCGCGCCTTGTATGACAAAAACGCCATGAACGAGGCCATCAGCCGCACCCAGATCCAAGAGCGGCTGGCCAATATGGGGGTGACCGACAGCGGCCTGACCTCCAGTATGCAGACGGCGCTGACGGTACAGAAGGGCAAGGCGGACCGGCAGGTTGCCCAAAACGAGCAGCAGCAACGGCAGGCGCTGATGGCAGCCATCGACGAGATCGTAGCCAATGGCGAAGGGCAGAAGGCGGCGCAGAAGCTGAAAATGGATCAGGCTACACGGGAATGGTACGACAACCTATCCGCTCAAATGGAGCAGACGGCACAAACCAACGCCGCCACCGCCTATGCCGCGGATCAGGAATATGCCGCCAAGATGGAGGCCGCCAACATCGAGGCACAGAATAAGGCGGCGGAGAAGCTGGCCGATTATGAAAACCAGCGCCGCCAGTACGTGCAAAAGCTACTGTTGGATAACTCCGACATGTCTACGGAACAGGCGTGGGCCAATGGCTATGCATTATATCCTGCCACAGAAGCCGAGGACAAAAACTATGAGAGCACCAACACCTATTACACGTTGCTCCGGAGCGGGTATACGCCGGATGAAGTGACGGCCTATATGCAAGCGGGTGGCGGTGATGCAGGATCTGTTGCCGTATACGATGCCGCCGCGGCTAAGGCGGAGGCATTTGTACCTACGCTAAAATTGGATATTACCAAATTTTTAGGAAAGACCTGGTGGCATAATCAGGATAACGACGGCCGTCTGGTAGCGGAAAGCATTAACGAGCAGCTAAGCGGTAACACGGCCTATGCTGCTATGAGTAAAACGGAACAGGAGATGACAAGGGCTGCCGCCATCGGACAGATGGTAGCAACAAGCTGGAGCCGTCCCGCCGACGCCGCCGACAATAAGACCCGCCTGAAGATCGCCTGCGATCAAACGAATACGGACTATGATACCGCGCTGGCATTTTACGAGGCAGCCTATGGCTGACGAGCGATGCCGGCGCATAGGAGGTAAAGCTCAATGGGGAATATTTCTATGGCGGATGCAGTCCGCAACCGAATGGCGAAAATAGATATACAGGCGCCAAATAGTGTACCCGCTGCCGTGGAAAATGAGCCGCAAAAAACGGCAAGCAATCCTATGGCGGATGTGGTGCGAAAACGGGCGGCTACCAGAAAGGAGGGAGTCACCACTGTCGAGCCTGTGGTACAGCGTCCTGTGGCACAGCGGGTTCAGGAGTGGGTAACCACACGCAAGAGTGAACTGGAAAAACAGATTGCCGAAAAGACGGCGTTGCTGCAGCAAGCAACGGGAGCGGGGCTGACTGCCGGTAATATCGTGCAAGGTACTATGGCAACCGGAAGAGATGCCCTGCCGACCGATCGCGTGAAAGCCGCATTAAATCTGACTACTGCCAACACGACAGTGAAACAGCTTCAGAAAGATTTAGCCGCCCTGCGGTATGATCTGCAGGAATTGGAGGATCCGATGAAGGCGGAGCTGATGGCGATGGGAGCCATCAAAGAAGAGGATCAACGTACCCGCCGGCAACGCGAGATTGCCGCACAGACGCCGGCACAACAAAATGCCGGCTATTTGGGGACCAGCTTTGTGGGCGGTGTGACCGACGTGCTGGGCGGATTCTATAACGCGGCGGATGCTCTTATCCCCGACCGCAACGCAAAGGGTGAAAAGATCAGCACCCCCAACATTAGCGCTTTTCAAAAAGCCAAGAATACGCTGGAATCCGATGTGGCCGCCTACGGTGCTGAGGTCAGCCCCGCTATGCAGCAGTATGGCGGTATGATCGCCCGCGGCGTGGGCTACACCCTGCCCAGCACAGTATTAGCGATGCTCCCCGGTGTGCAGGCATTATCTACCGCTGCCGGCGGCAATATGCTGGCCAATCCGCAGTTCTGGTTCTCTGCCATCCCAATGTACGGCAACGGATACGTTGAAGCCAAGGAAAAAGGAGCCACCGAGCAGGAAGCGCAGTGGTTTGCGGCGCTGAACGCCTTTGCCGGTGCCACGGTGGAGATCGGCGGCGGTGTACAGAAGATCCCGACGCAAGAAAAAACCCTGCTCACTTGGATTCGCGGCGCACTGGAAGAGGGCGGCGAAGAAGTGTTGCAGGGTATCATTGAAAATTTGACGGCATACGGAACATACGACCGGAACAAAGAGGGCTTTTCTGTAACGGATCCGAATGCAGTTTTTAGCGTGAATCGCGCGGCACAGGAATTTGGTAGCGGTGTAATGTTGGGCGGTATCCTCGGCGGCGGGCAGGTGTTGGCCGGCGCGGCGTTGGAGGGAGTAAATGCATCAGGAGATTATGAGTTGTCGTTTGCTTTTGGTCCGTCTGATCAAGAGGCTATGCAACAGGATGCGCGAAGAATCATCGGCATTTTAGCGGAGGAATTTGAGAATATTCCTGCGGAGCCTGTGTTTGATGCCCAGTACAACGAACAAGTAACTACGTATTCCCGTAAATCGGATTATATTTTCGAAATTTTCAAAAAGCAGGGTGAGAAAGCCTATAATCCGATACTTGGAGAGGTGGAATTAGGCAAAACAGGCGCCGTGAAGACAACAATGCATGGGTTTGGAAAAAACAAAATGACCGCCGCTGCTATCATAAAAGATGTGATTGAAAAGGGTGCGATTGTACGAAGTACAGAAAATTATAACTCCACAGGGGTAACTCGGCACGTATTGGCCGCACGTGGTGCTATAGATGGCTCTCCTGCATATGTAGGAGTGGTTGTGAAAGAGTATCCAAACCAAGCGTTAACACCTAAATTTTATCTGCACGAAGCTTTTGTAATAGAGAAAAAAGAAACAGGATCGCCGTCAATGGCCGCACCGCAAAAGTCTGCGATAACGACTGGCAACCCTGTTTCTAACACCACTGTAGCACAAAATGCGGGCGGTGTCAATACCCATTCTATGCAGGATGGCGGTGGAAATACACAAAGTGCGTATCTGCCGGCGGATCGGTTTGTGGATCGGATGGGTGCGGATGAACAATCCCCCAGTCACGGCGACGCCGTGACAGCCCCCTTTACACAAGGGGGCCACGCCGCTGACGCGGCTACGATGGGCGCGGTGCAGGTGGATGAGGCGGCGGTGCTGGAAAGGGCTGTTCGCAGTCAACTGCAACGGCAGCAGGTGGACGTGAGCGGTCTACGCAAAACGGATCACCGCGGAGAGAGCCACTATGACGTTGAGGCTGCCATCGAGCAGATGGAAGCTGCACTGGGAACGGACGAGGTGCTGCGGAGGATGTATAATGCCACCCAGATCGACCGTCCCACCGGTCGCGTCACTATTGACGGGCAGACGGTGGACGCCAACGCCTTTACGGATGAATACGAGCAGAGTCTGCCCGACGATCCAGCCGCCCTGCAGCCGCATATTCGCGCATTGGAGGAGCGGCGCGCCGCGGAGATCCTGCGGATGGAGCAGGAGGGTACGCTGGAGGACTACACGCAAGGTGGTTTGAAGCTGGATCTGCAGTTGTTCGCCGCCAAGCGTAAGTGGGATCTGCTGCAGCTGGACCCCGGCGAGGAGGGCAAAAAAGCCCGCCAATTCTATGAAAAGCGGTTGCGGGGCACCGATGCCAACCACCACGACGAGCTGGTGGAGCTGCTGGCGGGGCGCAGTGAGACCTATAATCCCATCAGCACCCAGCAACAGCTGGACGCCGCCGACCGTAATTTGCGTAAGGATGGGTACCGAGAGAAGCTGATCAAGCGTATCGGGCGGTATAATACCCGCGATATGTTCACCCCTGCGGATGTAGCGGCAGCACAATTGTTGATCAACGATGCGCTGAACGACGGCGAATACGAGGTGGCCATGAACCTGATCGCCGGTCTGTCCCGCAAAGGTACCGAGCTGGGCCGTGCGGTGCAGGCATTCAGCATTATGGCGCGGCTGACACCGGAGGGCACCCTGCGGATGGCCCAGCGCACGATGAAGGCTGAGGCGGATTATATCATCGGTGATGGCGCCAGCGAGGGATTAGATATTATGGCGGACGATATTGCGGACGCCATCGCTCAGGCTGAGGAACAGGCAAGACGGGGTGGGAAAACCTCATCCACCGCAAGCGGTCCCCCTTCCCCTCAAGGGGAAGGTCGGGCGGTCGAGGACGCCCGCCCCTACGGCGCGGCTGTAGAGGAGCCGTTGACGCCCGCCCGCATTTCGGAGATTCAGCAAGTGACGAATGGCGTCCGTACCAGTTTCTACGATCTGACGGATGAACAGGTGGCGAAACTGGAGCCTCTGGAAAATCGGCTGTATCGAGAACTGAAGAATAAATCTCCCTTTGTGCGCCGCCGATTCGGCGAGTGGCGCATCCGGGATAACACCCCGGTGCAGATCGCTGCCCATGCCGGTATGTCTCGTGGGGTGCAAAAAAACACGGACACCGGATGGGATATCCAGGTGTCCGGAAAAGTGTTTAACGAGAGTAAGGTACATATGAGCGCTTCCGTCACAGGGGCTCAACCGTATATGCCTTATATCAATGACATCGTGCAAAATGCGGTGCTGTTGGATACTTGTACCATCGGCGAGAAAAAATCCGGAAATTCCCTCTGTATGCACACGCTCTATGCGCTGGCGGATATAGGAAACGGGCCGCAGTTACTGAAACTGTACGTGGAGGAGATGTACAATCCAGGGCAAGGAAGAACTGCTCGGAGAGCCTATCAACTGCTGAATATAGAAAACCAGTCGGCAGGCGTCCAGAGTTCACAGCAAAATGCCGCTAGCCCTATCACACTACCGACTGGCACTGTCAGTGTAGCAGACCTTATCCGAATTGTCAAGGAAAAAGATAGCTCCTACCATCCAAAGGCGCCGGAGGATGTTCTTGTGGACGATCTGGCGGCGACGGAGGGGAATTATCTCTCCCGCGACGACATTGCCGGTATCGTGGAGCGGGCTATCAACGAGAGCACCAACGTGCCCGAGCAGGTGAAACGGTACGTGCTGAAGAAAATCCGAAAGAATGACGGAGGCCTTGCCCAACGGCTGTATGAGATGCACCAAAAAGGGCACCTGACCGCCGATCAGACCCGCCGTGCGATGGAAGAGGCGCTGGAGCTGCCCACCCTGAGCGATGCAGATCTCAAGACCCTGGTGGATATGAGCACCCGCATACAGCAACTGGAGAAGGATCCTGTCGCACAGGCGGACGCCATGGACGAGCTGTACGATTTCCTCGCCGCCAAAATGTCGGTGAATATGCTGGATCGCCTGCAGGCGTGGCGCAAATTCGGTATGCTGGCCAACGTGAAGACCCACGGCCGCAACCTCGGATCCAACCTCGCCTATGGCGGTATCCGCAAGATGGACGATGCCCTATCTATGGCGCTGGAGAGGATGCTCCGCGTGAAACCCGAGGAACGGGGCGCGTATTTGGGCTGGAGCCACACGAAGCACGGACAGAGTATTCTGCCCGCCCTGCAGGAAAAGGCCGAGATCGCGGTGCTGGAAATGCAAAAACGGGGCGCCAAGTACGAGACCGGCAGCGGCCAGCTGAAGCAACGCCGCAAGTTCTTTGGTGAGAGTAAGGTGGGAGAGGCGCTGAACACCGCCAACCACTGGAACAGCGATATGCTGGAAAAGGAGGATATTATCTTCTTCCGCCCCGCGTACATCGACGCACTGGGACAAATGATGACCGCCCGCGGCGCCACCGAGATCACCAACGAGATGCACGAAAAAGCGATGCAACGAGCGCTGGAGGCCACATTCCGCGCGGACAATGCCATCAGCGAGGTGTTCAGCAGTCTGAAGCGCTTTCAAAATAACAGCAAGAGCGGTCTGCGGCTGTTCGGTCACGCGATGGACGTGATCGTGCCATTCCACAAGACCCCTGCCAACATTGCCACCCAGACGGTGCTGCATAGTCCGCTGGGCATCGCCAAGGGTGCCTTTGATCTGTACAACGCCACCAAGGGCAAAGGCTCGAAGGACGTAGCCACCGCCATCAATACGATGGCCAAGGGCGTCACCGGATCGGCGCTACTGGCAATCGGTGTGCTGCTGGGGCATCTGGGGCTGTTCAATACCGGATTCGGCAAGACCGAGAAGGAGCGGGCCGCCGACGAACTGGCGGGTCTGCAGGAGAACGCCTTTGTGTTCGGGGACGTGTCGGTCTCCTTTGACTGGCTGCAGCCGGCGGCAAGCCCCCTGATCGTGGGTGCCAGCATCGGTAAGCGGCTGGCGGAGGACGGGCTGAGCCTTGGCGCCGTATTCGGTGCCGTGATGGACGGTACCGACAGCCTGTTTGAAATGACCATGCTGCAGAGTCTGTACGACATCCTCGGCGGCTATGACGCCGGTGCCACCGCCACGGCAGCCAGTATTGCCGAGAACGTGGTGAGCCAGAGCGTGCCCACCCTGCTGGGGCAGGCCGCCCGCGCCATCGACCCCGTGCAGCGCAAGACCACGGGGGACAGCGATTTTATGACCATCGTCAATCAGGTGGTGGCGAAGATACCGGGGCTTACCTATCTGCTGGATCCGGAGCTGGACGTGTGGGGTAACGAGGTGTACCGCACCGGAAAACCGGGGACCGGCACGGCGGTGCTGAACGCGATACAGCAGTTTGTACTGCCCAGCAACGTGAAGGTGGGCACCGGCCGCGGCGACGACGTGAGCGCGGAGATCCTGCGGCTGTATAAGGCGCGGGGGAGCAAGGCCATCCCCACCGCCGTCAGCCGGGACGATGCCCGGGACGGGCAGATGGACTATGTGGAGATCAACCGCCGGCTGGGAACGGTCAACCGCAAAGCGGTGGAGGACTTTATCCGCAACGACTGGCCCTATGCGGTACAGGTGGACGCCGGCAACGGCAAGACCAAGAAGGAGACCAAATTCTACCGCAATATGACCGACGAGGAGCGGGTAAAGGTGCTGAGCCGCATCTATAACAACACCAAGAAGGCGACGACGGATCCCACATCGGATCAAGCCGCCGACCCCTATTTCCAAGAAATTTTTAGGAGGTTGCAATAATGGCGCTACGTGAAATTATATGGACCGTGTCGAAGGACGTTCGCAGCCTGACCCCCAACACCCCGCAGGATGGCGGGGTGCAGGGGGAGCACAACGCTACGAAGGCGGTATTTGTGATCCCCGACGGGTGCGCGCTGCAGGACGAAAAATATCAGCTGTATTACACCTGGGTGAATGCATCCGGGTGCTATGACAAGACCGAGCCGCTGACCATCGAGGCAGGGCGGGTATCCTTTGACCTGCCGCGGGAATGGACGCAGTACGGCGGAATCAACACCATCACGCTGGTGGCGGAGGCTGACGGCGAGGTGGTATATACGCTGGAGGGGCGCGTGACCTTCCACAGCCGGCAGACCGCCCACAAACGGGAGCGGCATCTGCTGGAGGGATTTATGCAGGAGAAATGTGATGAGGCCGCCGCCCACGTTGCCGCCGCTAAGTTCCACGAACAGAACGCAGACGAGTATAACGAGGAAGCAAGAATGTGGGCCCGAGATGCCGCGAAGGCCGCCGCTGATGCTGAAAGTGCCGCAGAGCAGGCAGCACAATCGGCCAATACCGCAGAATCCCATGGACGCTATGCGGATGAAGCTTCTCTGGCCGCCAAGGAATACGCCGAGCAGGCTAATCGGGCGGCGGAGGAAGCGGCGATGGCCATTCCGGTGGTTGACGATGCTCTTTCCGAAACCTCCGCCAACCCCGTACAGAATAAAGTGGTGACACAAAGGCTCAACGAAGTTGCAAATGGGGCGAGTCTCGCCAATTTCAGTGCGAAACGAGCACAAGAAACAGCCGATAAAGCAATGGAAACCGCACGAAGTGCTGGGCAGTTGGCATCCTCGGTTGAAAACAGGTTAAATTATGACGTCATACCGAGAATCGATGACCTTGAAAGCAAGGGCCTTTTGATTGTGACCTACACCAATGTTGATGATATGACAGCCACCCATAACGCTGCCGAGATTTACGCTCATATTCAAAATGGCGGTACGGCGGTGTTCTTCGATGGGGGCATATACTACAATCTAATCACTGTCGATGAATACACGGCGACATTCAACTACATCGGCGATGATATGTGCAATACTCTGTTCGTAATCGACGATAGCGCAGGGGTTGAGGTTGTGGATCTCCAGTACGCTTCGGCGGAATGGGTGGCAGAGTTGGAAGACTCCGTGAATGAAACTGAAGCTACTATCGAGTATGCGTATCCGCGCACCACATGTGTGATAGATCTCATTGAGAATGACGGCGAATGCGGGCTGAAAAATCTTGCACCAACGGCACAAACCGTGAAGTTGGAAACAATGTTTGTTCCGCAGAATTTGATCAACCTTACTGGCATTAACAAAACGATTGACGGGTTGAGTGTTTACTCTTTGTACCGCGGCACTAATGTGACGAACTATCCTCACTATGAACTTAAAATAAGTGGCACATGCACGTCGAATGTCACCCTAGAGTTTGATATGGTAGATTTTGTCAATCAAGATCAGGTTCCCATCTGTGCATCGCATCGCGGACGGGGCTCGTTCGTTTCGGATCGTATAAGTCTTTCCTTTGAAGATGATTCCGGGAAAATACATGAATGCCCGAAAGGTTCGCTCTACGTTATTGTAGAAGGTTTGGAACGCGTCACAAAGGCTATTCTGACTATTGCCGCAGGAAAATATTCGAACGCCACCATCGAGCCCATAATCACTCCTGGTGCTTGGAAAATCAGTGACAACACCAACGGCACTGAGGATTGGTGGCCGCCATACGAACCTGCTTTCTATTTTCCAGCTTACTATACGGATGACGTGGTAATCAGCTGGCCTAACGACGGCAATGTCCAATATCCCGATGTGACTGCGACATATCGAACGACTATTGATAGCGTTATGGAATTAAACGACGATCGCATGGCCGCCCTCGAGACTGCCGCCGCCGACATCGACACCGCTCTTGATAGAATCATCGCTATTCAAGAGGAGCTGATTGGGACTATCACTTTCACCGATGGTATAAACACCTTTACCGCCCTAGAGGGTATGACTTTTGGTGAATGGGTCAACAGTAAGTACAACACCATAGGTGCTATTGTGAATGATTATAACTACATCTGGTGGCCCGAAGATGACAGCATCCTGTATCTGCTTGGCGGTAATCCTTTAACTTCCACTGAAGTCATACTTGACGGTGTTGAGTGTGAATGGACATAAGGCGGTGATATTATGACAACAGCAGAAAAACTAACTACCATCGCCGAAAACCAAAAGAAGGTGTATGAGGCCGGTAAGGAACAGCGAGATTATGAGGTGTGGGATGCAATGTTTCCGCCCACTCGACGCAGTCTTTTGTATGCTTTCTATGGAGCGTGGTGGACTGACGATTTATACAATCCCGTTCGTGAAATATCCTTTGCTAATGCTGCCAAGAATACCGTAAACACCCAGTTTGCGTATCTGGCTAGTAAGATTACCGACACGAAAGTGCCGATAAACGTTGCGTACGCTTATTCGCAGAGGAATGATGGTTCCTTATTCTCAGGTGCAAAGCATCTTAAAACCGTACGAAAGCTGATTGTGAACGAGAACACCTCTATGGACACCACTTTTACTGATTGTTCTGCTTTGGAGAATCTCACCATTGAGGGAGCGATAGGCAAAAACGCCAATTTCCAATGGTGCCCGTTGACCAAGGCGAGCATTTTGAGTGTGTACAACGCCCTATCCACTACCGCCACGGGTGTGACTTGCACCTTTAAGACTTCTGCCGTGAATACCGCCTTTGAAACGGCGCCCGGTGCGGCAGACGGCAGCACATCGGCCGAGTGGACGGCACTGGTAGACAGTAAGCAGAACTGGACATTTGCCCTGTCTGATTAAGGAGGAGATGCGTATGGAAAGCAAAAGACATTTAACCGCCTCTGCCGGGATGGTGCTGACCAACGGCGAGATTTACGCCACCGAACTGTGGCTCGGCAATGGCGACAGCCCCGACAACTGGCGGGAGATTACCCAAGAGGAAGCCGCGGCAATGCAAGAGGATGAAGGAGGTGCGGCATGGATGCCTTAGATTTTGAGCGGCGTCTGACCAGCGTGGAGGATCGATCGAAATCCAACTCCCACAGGCTGGATAAAATGGAAAAGCTGCAGGAGACGCTCACCGATCTGGTGCAGTCCGTAGCCACCATCGCCCAAAAGCAGGTGGATATGGATACCGATATGAAGGAAATGAAAGCAGACGTCAAGATCATGGCGGGAAAACCGGGAAAACGGTGGGAGAGCATTGCGGAAAAAGCGTTGCTGACCGCCGTGGCGGCACTGGTGGGCTGGTGTATGTTCAAGTTAGGAATCGGTTAATACGGCCGCAAGGCCGAAAAATAAGGAGGAAAATACTATGGCAAAGAAACTAATCGACGTTAGCGTGCATCAGGGCGTTATCGACTGGGATCGGGTGAGAACGCAGATCGACGGCGCCATTCTGCGTGTCGGCTACGGTGACAACCTGACCAGTCAGGATGACAAGCAGTTCAAGCATAACGCGGACGAGTGTACCCGCCTGGGCATCCCCTTCGGCGTGTACATCTACAGCTACGCAAAAACCGTGGAGCAGGCTAAGTCTGAAGCCGCCCACGTGCTGCGGCTGATCAAGGGGTATCGGCTGGCCTATCCCGTGTATTTGGATCTGGAGGAGAAGGGCACGGAAAAGGGCGCCATCGAGCGAGCCCACGTCTTTGGCGACATCATCGAGGCCGCCGGCTACTGGTGCGGGGTCTATGCCAATCTGTATTGGTGGAACAACCATCTGAAGGGGCTGGATCGCTTCACCAAGTGGGTGGCACAGTACAACCGCGAGTGCACCTTCAAGGGCAGCCATCTGGATGTGTGGCAGTATACCAGTGAGGGACGTGTCGTTGGCATCGCCGGCAACGTGGACATGAACGAATGCTATCGCGATCTGCCGACGGAGATCCTGGGCAAAGAGGACAAGCCTGCCCCTGCTCCTGCTCCTGCCCCCGTGCCTCCCGCGCCGAAGGCGGGCGACAAGGTGAAGCTGAGCAAGGGCAAGCTGTATCTATCCAGCACCGGCCGAAAAGCCGTGATGCGCACCGGTACCTTCTATCTGTACGACGGCAAGAAGGTGAACGGCCGCTACCGTGTCACCAACAAACCGGAGCGGGTAAACAAAAAGCCGGTCGGTCTGTATGTGTCCGGCTGGGTTGAGCTGTGAGAGGAGGTGAGAATATGACGGGTATCGTACTTATCATTGTGCTGGCGATCGTGGTCGAGGCGTTTATTGAGTACGGCAAGAGCATCGGCAAGGCCTTTGCGGACGGTGCGTGGAAAACGGCGCTGACGCAGCTGATTGCCATCGCGGTGGCGGTGGCGCTGTGCATGGCCACCGGCGCAGATCTGTTCGCAGTGATCGGTCTGGTGTTCGCCTGGCCGTGGCTGGGCATCGTGCTGACCGGTATCATCATCAGCCGTGGAGCCAATTATGTGAGTGATTTTGTGAAGCGCCTGCAGGGAGTGGAGAAATAGGTAGTCTTGGGTGTCGGATGGGTGTCATCAAAACGAGCAAAGCCCAGTAATACCAAGGCGTAGGGGTGTTTATAAATTACCCTTTTAATCAAAGGGCCCGGGGTTCGAGTCCCCGACGGGTCACCAAAAATCGACAAGTCTCGTAAGAGGCTTGTCGATTTTACTTTTTCACTCTTCACTCTTCACTTTTCACTGCAATTCCGAGAGACGATTTTTGGAAGTAATAAGTAATGGTGAATAGTGAAGAAGGGTAGCAAGGCTACGCCTTGCATTTTCGTGATATACGAAGTATAATGCAGGAGAAAGGGGAGACGTGGTATGGCGGATAGTCCTTTGATCACAAAATCTAAAGCATTTGCGCTGGAAGTAATACACGTGTGTAAAGAATTGCGCGCTGCCAGATGCGAGAGTGCTCTCATTAACCAGTTTTTACGCTCCGGTACCAGCATTGGCGCCAATATCCGAGAAGCCTTTTATGCCCACGGCAAGGCTGATTTCATTGCGAAACTTCAAATTGCACTGAAAGAATGTAGCGAAAGTGAATATTGGATTGAATTACTCTTGGAAAGCGGTTATTACAAAGATAACACGTTGTTGGAGAGATGTATTGAGGTAAAACGTATTCTTATTGCCTCTCTTAATACCGCAAAAGGGAACTGTTAATGCGGTCACACCTTATCACGGCATATCCATTGAGTACAATCTACATCAGATTATACCAGATGTAAATCCAAAACGCCCAATTTACCAAAAAAGCACCGCCTATCGGCGGTGCTTTTTCATTTTATTTGATCCCCCAGATTTCGCGTGCGTATTCCCGCACTGCCCGATCGGCGGAGAATTTGCCGGCGGCGCAGAGATTGCGCCACTGCTTTTGGGCAAAGGCGGTGGGGTTCTCCCGCCAATCTGCCGCCACCTTCTTTTTGGCGTCCAGACAGGCGGCGAAATCCCCCAACACGTAATAGTGGTCGGGGGTGTGCCACGCCGCCCCCTCCAGCAGAGCGGTGTACAGCTCCCGAAACAGTCCCGTGCCACCGTCGGAGAGGGTGCCATCCACCAGCGCATCTACACAGCGGCGGATGCGGTGGTCCTGCTCATAGAGATGGCGGGGATGATAGTGGTCGGGGGAGGGGATCTCCTCCACCCGTGCGCCGAAAATATAGTTATTCTCCTCCCCCGCCTGCTCCACAATTTCAATGTTGGCACCGTCATAGGTGCCCAGGGTCACGGCGCCGTTCAGCATCAGCTTCATATTGCCGGTGCCGGAGGCCTCGGTGCCTGCGGTGGAGATCTGCTCCGACACGTCCGCCGCCGGAATAATATGCTGGGCATAGGTCACGTTATAGTCGGTAACAAACACCACCTGCAGAATATCCCTTACGGCGGGGTCGGCGGCGATGAGCGCCGCAATCCCGTGGATGAGCTTGATGATCCCCTTGGCACGGGCATAGCCGGGGGCGGCCTTGCCGCCGAAGAGGAACACCGTGGGCGGGAAATCGGTGAGAGACCCCTCACGGATCTCGAAATACAATTCCAGAATGCATAGCGCGTTCAGCAGCTGCCGCTTATACTCGTGGAGCCGCTTGATCTGCACGTCAAACAGGGCTTCGGGGGATACGGTGATCCCCTCTTTATGCGCCAATACCGCCGCCAGCCGCCGTTTGTTCTCCTGCTTGATGGCCATAAAGCGGGCCATCACCCCAGGATCCTCCCCATAGGGTGCCAGCGCCTGCAGGCGGGATAGGTCGGTGATCCACCCCTCGTCCCCCAGCAGGTCGGTGATCAGCGCCGCAAGCGGGGGGTTGCACAGCCGCAGCCAGCGGCGGGGGGTGATGCCGTTGGTGACGTTGAGAATTTTGTTGGGGTATAGGCTGTGCCAGCGGGAGAGCACGTCCTGCTGTAGAATCTCGGTGTGCAGCTGTGCCACCCCGTTGATACGGGTGGAATAGCGGCAGGCCAGATGCGCCATGTGCACCGTTTCCCCCTGCAGGATCTGCAGATAGGGGCGATCCTCGGCGGGGATGTTCAGGGCGTCCAGCTCCCGATCAAAGCGGCGGCTCAGCCGCCGTATCAGGGTGGCGATGGCAGGGGATACCCGCCGCAGGGTGAGAAGATCCCATTTTTCCATCGCCTCCTGCATCACTGTGTGGTTGGTGTAGTGGAACACCCGTGTGGCGGTTTCGGCGGCGGTATCAAAATCCAGCCCTCGCTCCATCAGCAGCCGCACCAGCTCCGGCACGGCGATGACGGGATGGGTATCGTTGAGCTGCACCGCCACGTAGTCGGGCAGGCGTTCCCATTGGGCGCCGTGCTCCGCCTCATAGCGGCGCAGAAGATCCTGCACCGAGGCGCTGGCGAAGAAATACTGCTGGCTCAGCCGCAGGATGCGTCCGGCGGCGGTGGTGTCGTTGGGATACAGCACCCGACAGAGATCCTCGGCACGGTTTTTCTCCCGCACCGCCTTGTCGTACCGCCCCTCGTTAAACAGCGCGAAATCAAAAGGGGTCAGCGGCTCGGCCTGCCACAGCCGCAGGGTGCCCACGTGGCGGCGGCCATAGCCCACCACCGGCATATCGTAGGGCACCGCCCGCACACCCCCCTGCAGGGGTACGATCACCGCTTCTTCCTCCCGCCGTACCGACCAGGGATCCCCGTGGGACAGCCAGTCGTCGGGCTGCTCCTGCTGAAAGCCGTCGCGAAACTGCTGGCGGAACAGCCCGTAGCGATAGCGGATGCCATAGCCGTCCAGCGGCAGGCCCAACGTAGCGGCGCTGTCCAGATAGCAGGCCGCCAGCCGTCCCAGCCCGCCGTTGCCCAGAGCGGCGTCCTCCATGTCCTCCAGGCGGGCATAGTGTTCCCCCAGTGCCTCCTCGGCGGCGATCCCTGCACAGAGGAGGTTGTTATCCCACAGCCGCCCCAGCAGGTATTCCGCCGACAGATAATAGGCGCGGCGCCCCTTGGCGTGGCGGCGGCGGGAGCGCTCCCATAGGGGGGCGATGACGTCCATCGCCGCCTCTGCCACCACCCGATGCAGTTGATGGGTGGTCAGCGCCGCCAAGGGGCGCTGATACAGGCGCCGGGCGATCTTTTCCGTTTGTTGTTGCTTCATTACAGTCACCCTTTTGTTCATCAGCCCTTCACCGCCCCGGCGATGACCCCGCTGATGATATATTTCTGTCCGATGAGATAAAACAGGATGATGGGGATGATGGCCAGCACCAGCATCGCCATCAGCCCGCCGTAGTCGGTGGCGCCATAGGCACCCTGCATAGCAATCTGGATGGCCACCGGCACCGTCTTTTGGTCGGTGCCCAACACCAGATAGGGGAGCAGGTAGTCGTTCCAGATCCACATGTCGTTGAGAATGGATACCGTCACGGCGGTGGGGCGCAGGACGGGGAACACCACCCCAAAAAAGGTCTGCAGCGGGCCGGCGCCGTCCATGGTGGCGGCCTCCTCGATCTCGGCGGGGATGCTGCGCACAAAGCCGGTGAGCATAAACACCGACAGCCCCGCACCAAAACCCAGGTATACCGGCAGGATCCCCACCACCGTATCCAGCCCCAGCTGCCCCACCACGTAAGTGAGGGTGTACATCACCATCTGAAAGGGCACGATCATACTGAACACAAAGAGATAATACAGCGCCTTGCACAGACGGCTTTGGGAACGGGCGATATACCAGGCGGTCATACTGCACCCCACCACAAGCAGCAGCACCGACCCCACCGTGATGAATACACTGCGTCCAAAGGCGGCGGCGAAGCCCGCCGTGTTCAGACCGGTGAGATAGTTCTCCCATCCCACAAAGGTGGCGGCATCCGGCAGGGCAAAGGGAGCAGCGGAGATATACAGACGGGATTTAAAGGAATTGAGCAGCACCAGCAGAATGGGGAGCAGAAAGATCCCCGCCGGCAGCCACAAAAGCAGGTTCAGCACCCGATCGGTACGATGGGTGTGCTTCATACCTCCACCTCCCGTCGGCGGGTCAGCCCCAGCTGTAGGGCGGCGATGGCCGCCACCAGCAGAAAGAAAACCACCGCCTTGGCCTGACCCACTCCCTGCCAGCCGGTGCGCCCGTAAAAGGTGTTGTAGATATCCAGCGCCAGCATTTGGGTCTGCCGCTCCGGTGCGCCGGCGGTCAGCGCCAGATTCTGGTCGAATAATTTAAAGGAATTGGTCAGAGTGAGAAAGGTACAGATGGTCACCGAGGGCATCACCAGCGGCAATTTCACCTGAAACAGAGTCACCGCAGGGGTGGCGCCGTCGATGGCGGCGGCCTCCAGCAGCTCGGTGGGCACGTTTTGCAGACCAGCGATGTAGATGACCATCATATAGCCGGTCAGCTGCCACAGATTCAGCGCCACCAGCCCCCAAAAGCCGTAGGTGGCGGAAAAGGTGATATCCACCCCGAAAAAGCCCAAAAGCCCGTTGATCAGCAGGCTGAACACGTAGCCCAGCACGATGCCGCCGATGAGATTGGGCATAAAGAAGATACTGCGCAGGATATTGACCCCCCGCAGGCGGCGGGTCAGCGCCAGCGCCAGCGCAAAGGCCAACAGATTGATCAGCACCACGCACACCGCCGTAAACAGAGCGGTGAACCCCAGCGCCCGCAGAAAGCCGTCCTCCTCCGTAAAAGCACGGACGTAGTTTTCAAACCCCACAAAGCGGGCATTCTGTACGGTGGTAAACCGATGAAAGGACAGCCACACACCCATCCCGAAGGGGATGAGAAACGCCACACAAAAGGCGGCCAAGGTAGGCAGCACAAACACCGGAAACCACCGGCCGAAATGCTTTTCCATCGCCGCCCTCCTTTCCGCGGACGGTTACATGGCGGCGGCGGAGAATTCCTTCTCCCAGCCCGCCGTCATTTCCTTTACCACGGTGTCCCAGTCCTTGCCGCCTTGGACGTATTTCAGCAGCGAGGCGCCGAAATCCTCTTTAAAGCGGGCGGAGGGGAATAGCGTGAAATGCCAGGGCACGGTGGTGACCTTGTCCTTGTTCATCCATTCCACCACCTGCCGTGCCAGAGGATCGTCGGGGGTCTCCTCGGTGGTGAAGGTGTCAAAGGGGGCGATGAAACCAAACTCGTCGGTGACGTATTCCTTACCCGTTTCGCTGGAGTACAGCCAGTAGATAAAATCCGCCGCCGCCCGCTTCTGCTCCTCAGAGGCGTTCTCGTTGATGGCATAGAAATTCTCGGTGCCCACGGCTAAGCCTTGGGTTTCCTCCCCCTCGATGCCGGTGTAGATGGGCAGAAAGCGGACGTTCTCCTCCTTAACTTTGTTGCCGGACACGTCCTCGATCTGGCTCCACGCCCAGTTGCCGTTCTGCACCATGGCGCATTTTTCCAGGGCAAACTCCGCCATAGAGTCCACCACCGTCTTGCTGCCCAGCAGTTTCTTGTCGGTGACCGAGTTGGTGGTATATAGGTCAAAAATGTTCTTATACTTGTCCCCGTGGGTAAAGGTCACCTTTTTGGTGGCCTCGGGGTCAGCCAGATTCAGTTTCCCTTGGGCAAACTCATAGTAAAGGGGGATGTTCAGCAGGTGGGTCTGCCACCGCCAGTCCTCGCCGCTTTTCAGCGAGGTGGAGGCGAACACGCCGTCAATGCCCAATGCGGCGGCGTTTTTCTGCATATCCTCCACCAGCGCCTTCAGTTCGGCAAAGGAGTTGATCTCATCCATGGACTGATAGGTGGTGGCACGGTCGGGGAGGGAGAAATATTGATCGGTGATGGCCTTGTTATAGATGATGCCGTAGCCCTCCACCACGTAGGGGATGCCCACCACTTTATCCCCGTCGGTGACGGCGAGGGAGGGATCGGTGAGGTGCTTGTACAGCTGGGTATCGGACAGATCGGCGCAGTAGTCCTTCCACGCGGCATAGCCGCGGGGGCCGTTGATCTGGAACAGGGTGGGCGCCTCGTCGGTGCCCATCTTGGCCGCCAGCGTCTGCTCATAGGTGTTGTTGGCGGCGGTCTCCACGATCACCTTGACGCCGGTCTCCTCCTCATAGAGGCGGGCCAGCTCGGTGTATTCGTCGGCGATCTCCGGCTTAAAATTGAGATACCGCACCGCCAGCGGCTCGTTGTCATCGGGACCACAGCCCGTCAGGGTGGGGAGAAGCAGCAGTGCCGTCAGCAGGGCGCAGAGAATACGGATAAAGGTTTGCTTTTTCATACACATTACCTCCTGTTTGGTTGCAGTTTGCCTGCATCATTCGGTATTGTGTGTGAAAGCGGCGCAAATATGCAAAAAACCGTCTATCGCCATAGCGACAGACGGTTTTCGGGAAAATACTGTTTATTTATTTTTCTTTTTTGCTTCTGCTTTCATACGCAGTTCCCGATTCAGGATCCGCTTACGCAGGCGCATACTGTCGGGGGTGACCTCCAGCAGCTCGTCGTCGTTGATAAACTCCAGACACTGCTCCAGGCTGAGGATGGTGGGGGGTACCAGCCGCAGAGCCTCGTCGGAGCCGCTGGCACGGGTGTTGGTGACGTGTTTTTTCTTGCACACGTTCACCACGATATCCTCGTCCTTGGGGCTCTGCCCCACGATCATACCCTCGTACACCGGTACACCGGGGCTCACAAATAGGGCGCCGCGGTCCTGGGCACCCCACAGACCGTAGGCACAGGTCTCGCCGGTCTCGTGCACCACCAGAGAACCCTGCACACGCTGGGGGATCTCCCCTTTGTAGGGTTCATAGCCGTCGAAGAGGCTGTTCATAATGCCGTTGCCGTTGGTATCGGTGAGGAACTGCTGGCGATAGCCCATCAGACCGCGGGAGGGGATGCGGAATTCCAGATGGCTGATGCCGGTATCCCGGGTGCCCATATTGACGATCTCCGCTTTGCGGTTGCCCAGCCGCTCCATCACGGAGCCGACGTACTGCTCCGGCACCTCGATGACCAGCAGTTCCATGGGCTCCAGCAGGGTGCCGTCGGCATCCTTTTTGTAGATGACCTGGGGGCGGCTCACTGCGAACTCATAGCCCTGCCGCCGCATGGTCTCGATCAGGATGGACAGGGACAGCTCGCCCCGTCCCGACACCTTAAAGGCGTCGGTGGTGTCGGTCTCCTCCACCCGCATACTCACGTTGGTTTCCACCTCTTTGAACAGGCGGTCCCGTAGGTTGCGGCTGGTGACGAATTTGCCCTCCCGTCCGGCAAAGGGGGAGTTGTTGACCATAAATACCATCGAGATGGTGGGCTCGTCAATGCGGACAAAGGGCAGTGCCTCGGGGTGCTCGGGGTCGCAGGCGGTCTCGCCGATGTTCAGGTCGGAGATGCCGGTGACGGCGATGAGATCGCCCAGGGTGGCGGTGTCGCACTCGGCACGGCGCAGTCCCTCAAACTGGTACAGCTTGCCGATACGGGCGTTGGTAAAGGTACCGTCCTGCCGACACAGCACGATGGGCTGACCGGTTTTGACGCTGCCCCGCTCGACGCGGCCGATGCCGATGCGGCCGGTATAGTCGTCATAGTCGATGTTGGAGAACAGGATCTGCAGGGGGCCATCCACCTCTCCGTCGGGGGCGGGCACGTGCTGCAGGATGGCCTCAAACAGGGGGCGCATATCTCCCTCGCGGGCATCGGGGTTCAGGCTGGCATAGCCATCCCGACCGGAGGCGAACAGCACGGGGAAATCCAGCTGATCCTCATCGGCATCCAGCTCGATAAACAGATCCAGCAACTCGTCGATGACCTCTAAGGGGCGGGCGCCGTCACGGTCGATCTTATTGACCACCACCACCGGTGCCTTGCCGAGACCCAGCGCCTTTTTCAGCACAAAGCGGGTCTGGGGCATACAGCCCCCAAAGGCATCCACCAGCAGCAGCACGCCGTCCACCATCTGGAGGATGCGCTCCACCTCGCCGCCGAAGTCGGCGTGGCCGGGGGTGTCCACGATGTTGATTTTGGTATCGCCGTAGCGCACGGCAGTGTTTTTGGACAGGATGGTGATGCCCCGCTCCCGCTCCAGGTCGCCGGAGTCCATCACCCGTTCCGCCACCGCCTCGTTGGCACGGAATGTGCCGCTCTGCCGCAGCAGCTGATCCACCAGGGTGGTCTTGCCGTGGTCAACGTGGGCGATGATGGCCACGTTACGCAGATTTTCTCTCTTTCCCATAGATTCGCTTCCTATCTGTATGGCGGCATTGCCGCAAAATTTGTCGGCATTAGTATAGCACAGATACCCCACCGATACAAGGGAAAATCCCCGCATCGCGGCAGAAAAGTGAAAAAAATTCAAAAACCTGAAAATAGTGCTTGCTTTTTTAAAAGTCCCGTGCTATAATACCGTTTGCAATCTGCCGTTGGCGCAGTTCTTTGCAATAAGTGAACATCCGGGTGTGGCGCAGTTGGTAGCGCGCTTGACTGGGGGTCAAGAGGCCGTGAGTTCAAGTCTCGCCACTCGGACCAAAAAACAACGATGGGCAACCGCCCATCGCTGTTTTTTCGTTAGAGCGGTGGATGGAGGTTCTTGACTCACCATATTTGTCCGCTGTCAGCGGACAAATATCATCGTTTTGGCTGAACCGCTCACCTGCGTAGGAACGAAGTCCTATCTCGGCCACAAACGGGAGTTCAAGTCCGCATTTGCTCATCTCTCTTTTTTCGTTAGAGCGGTGGATGGAGGTTCTTGACTCACCTAATTTTGCACCACAGGTGCAAAATTACAAGCAACTGCGCAAATTGCCGCCTACCGTAGGCGCACCAACTTTCCTTGCGCAGGTGCAGAGTTCAAGTCCTCTTCTTGTCTGTACAAATTCACTTTCGGAGCAGCTTATTCATCTTTACTTCAAACTCCCTCCGACCTCGGAGAGGGAGGCTTTGCTCCCCCTCAGCCAAAACGTGAGTTCAAAGTCTCGCCACCGGCTTGCACAAATTGATACGGGCGGTCGGGGTTCTCGCTGCGGCTCGGTCCACTCGCGGTTCTGACAGTCCACCGGACTGTCATTCATTGCCGCTCGTGTCGCTTCGCTACGCTCGCCCCTACAACCCCCTCGCGCCGGGTGGTGTTCTATTCCCCGTCTTACAAATTTTTTCCATTTTTATTTGTCCAATGCGGTTGCTTTTCCGTGAAAAATGTGGTATACTGTCTTCCATAGGGCGGGTGGCTCGCCCGCGGACCCCGCAGCTGCTTCGGTGGTGGCGGAGCCCTTTTTTGTCTTGTTTCGCATGTAACCAAAGGTGGTGTTTTCCCTTGCAAATCTTTTCAATGATTCCGATGATGATCGTGTTCAGCCCTACAACGTTGCGGCTGCTGATATTCCTTGTGATACTGGTGGTAGTTGTGGTGGTTTTGGCGCTGTTCTTGCCATGGTTGCGGGATTTCCGCCGCGAATTGCGGTATATCAATATGGAGATCGGCCGCACTGACGGGCGGGAGCGCGAGCACTGGAAGAGAAAAAAGAAGCGGTTGTGGCTGTCGCTGCTCCCCTTTTATCATTACCATTAAAAAGAGAGGCCTTGTTGCCTCTCTTTTTGTATTTTTACCCCCGGACGGCACACAATGTAGGTGCAAAAACACAAAAATGGGGGAAGACGATGCAACCGCTGATTAAAATGACCGATATTTGTAAGCAGTATACGCTGGGAGACCAGACGGTGCGGGCGCTGGACGGGGTTAATTTTTCCGTCAATGAGGGGGAAATGGTGGCGATACTGGGCCCCTCCGGATCGGGGAAATCCACCCTGATGAACCTGCTGGGCTGTCTGGACACCCCCACGGCGGGACGCTATTGGCTGGCGGGGCAGGCGGTGGACGGGATGACCGAGGCGCAGCTGTCCCGCGTGCGGGGGCGTACCGTGGGCTTTGTGTTTCAGGGGTTTCACCTGCTGCCGGGGCTCACCGCCCGTGAGAATGTGGAGATGCCCCTGATCTATCGGGGGCTGCCGGAGCGGCAACGGCGGCAGATGGTGGAGGAGAGTCTGGCACGGGTGGGGCTGGCGGAGCGGATGGATCACCGCCCTGCCCAGCTGTCCGGCGGACAGCAGCAGCGGGTGGCCATTGCCCGTGCCATCGCGGGACGCCCGCCCATGCTGCTGGCGGATGAGCCCACCGGCAATCTGGACACCGCCGCGGGGCGGGAAATTATGGGTCTGCTCCACCGCCTGCACCAAGGGGGACACACAGTGGTGATCATCACCCACGATCCCGCCATCGGCGCCGCCTGCCCGCGGCGGGTCACCATCCGTGACGGCAGAATGACCGAGGAATGAAAAACGGACAACGCAGTGCGTTGTCCGTTTTTGGCTTATTGTACCGCTTTGGTGGCTTCGTGGAGACGGGCGTAGTAGCCGCCCTTTTCCAGCAGATCGGCGTGACTGCCCTGCTCGCGGATACCCTCGCTGTCGATATAGGCGATGCGGTGGGCATTGCGGATGGTGGACAGGCGATGGGCGATGACCAGCGTGGTGCGCCCCACGGAGAGCTTCTCCAGCGCCGCCTGAATGTGCGCCTCGGTGACGGTATCCAGTGCCGAGGTGGCCTCATCCAGCAGCAGAATGGGCGGATTCTTGAGGAAGATGCGGGCGATGCTCACTCGCTGCTTCTGCCCACCGGAGAGCATAATGCCCCGCTCGCCCACGTAGGTGTTGTAGCCGTCGGGCATCTCCATAATGGCATCGTGGATCTCCGCCTTTTTGGCGGCCTCCATCACCTCTTCATCGGTGGCGTCCAGCCGTCCGTAGCGGATGTTGTCCATCACGGTGCCGGCAAAGATCATTACGTCCTGCTGGACGATGCCCACCTGCTCCCGCAGGGAGCGGAGGGTGACCTCGCGGATATTCTGCCCGTCGATGGTGATGGTGCCCGCCTCGGTCTCGTAAAAGCGGGGGATCAGGTGGCACAGGGTGGTCTTTCCGCCGCCGCTGGGTCCCACCAGCGCCAGGGTCTGTCCGGCGGGGATATCCAGGCTCACGTGCTCCAGCACGGCCACCCCCGCATCGTAGGAGAAGGTCACGTCCTCGATGCGGATGTGTCCCTCGGTGCAGACCAGCGGGGTGGCATCGGGGGCATCGGTGATGTCCGGCTGTACCGCCATCAGCTCCTGAAAGCGGTGGAAGCCCGCCATACCGGTGGTGTACTGCTCGGCGAAGAAGGCCAGCTTACGCACCGGGCCCAAGAAGGAGTTGATGTACATCATAAAGACCATCAGATCCAGATAGTCCAGACTGTTGTTAAAAATGAGGATGCCGCCCACGGTGACCACCGCAATGTTAATGAGGTTGGTGATGACCTCGGTGCCGGCGTGGAAGATGCCCATCTGCTTGTAAAAGCCCCGACGGGCGGTGCGGTGGGCGTCACAGCCCTCGGTGAATTTCTGCATCTCGTAGTCTTCATTGGTAAAGGCCTTGGCGGTGCGGACACCGGAGATGCTGGATTCAATGTTGGAGTTGATCACCGCCACCTTTTCTTTCACCTTGCGGCTGGAGGAGCCCATGTGCTTGCGGCGGAACACGGTAAAGGCAATGAGCACCGGCACCAGCAGGGTGATGACCAGCGCTAGCTTCCATTGCAGAGAGAACATCACGATCAGCGAGCCCGCCAGCGTGATGATGGAGATAAACAGATCCTCGGGGCCGTGGTGGGCCAGCTCCACCACCTCGAACAGGTCGCCGATAACACGGCTCATCAATTCGCCGGTGCGGTGCTTGTCATAAAAGCGGAAGGAGAGCTTTTGCAGGTGGCCGAACAGCTCCCGCCGCATATCCGTTTCCATATACACGCCCAGCAGGTGCCCCCAATAGGCCACCACGAACTGGAAAAAGGCCCGCAGCAGATAGGCCCCCACTAGAATCAGCATAAACACGTAGAAGGCCTGCACCTGATTGTTGGGCAGCAGCTCCTCCAGCGCATATTTGGAGATGAGGGGATACACCAGATCCACCGCCGCAATAAACAGGGCGCAGACCATATCCAGCGTGAACAGCCCGATATAGGGTTTGTAATAGGATACAAAACGACGCAGCATCGGCAACAGTCTCCTTATCCGAATAAATTACAGGCTCATCATATCACAAAATGGGCGTTTTTTCAATATTTTTTGCATAGCCGGCCCCCTCTTTTTCATACAGTCTAAAAAAGGAGGAATGGCTATGTATATCACCATCACTCGTCGCCGTCTGCTGGGCGGGCTGGCGGCGGTGGCACTGCTCATTTGTGGGGTGGCGGGGCTGTCCTTAGCTCACGGGGCGGCGGTGACCCCTGCGGCGGCAGGGAATTGGGGACTCTCCTTCCGCACCGAGGGACAGCCCCCCATCGGCAATGCTACGGCGGCACAGTTGGCACTGCACAACGCCTATTTCGTGGGGGATACGGCGCAAAAGAGGCTGTATCTCACCTTTGATGCAGGGTATGAGAACGGGCACACCCCCGCCATTTTGGATGCGCTGAAAAAGCACAGCGTTCCCGCCGCCTTTTTCGTGGTGGGACATTATCTGGAATCCGCCCCGGAACTGGTCTGCCGTATGGTGGAGGAGGGGCATCTGGTGGGTAACCATACCTACAGCCACCCCGATATGTCCGCCATTAGCACAGAGGAAGCGTTTTTAGCACAGCTGGCGCAGGTGGAGGAAAAATATCGGCAGGTCACCGGACGGGAGATGGCAAAGGTCTACCGCCCGCCCCAGGGCAAATACTCGGCGGAAAATCTGCAGATGGCCTGCGAGGCGGGGTACCACACCTTTTTCTGGTCGCTGGCCTACGTGGATTGGTATGCTGACCGCCAGCCCACCCATCAGCAGGCCTTTGATAAGTTGCTGGGGCGGGTGCACCCCGGCGCCATCGTGCTGCTTCACTCCACCTCCGCCACCAACGGGGAGATCCTGGATGAACTGCTGACAAAATGGAAAGAAATGGGATATACTTTCGGCTCGCTGACCGAATTGTGCGGCGGCGGCGGGGCATAATAGGAACAGCCGCGCGATGCGGCAAATCGTGTCAGAAAGGAGTCCCCGACTATGGAAAAAGCCAATCGCAGCATCCACTGCACCGTTACCTCCTGCACCAACCACTGCAGCTGTGAGGATTATTGCAGTCTGGACAGCATTCAGGTGGGCACCCACGAGTGCAATCCTACCCAGGATCAGTGCACCGATTGTATGTCCTTCCAGAAAAAGGGCTAAATGGCAAAAAAACAGCCGCTATCAACGGATAGCGGCTGTTTTGGCATTATACCGTGGCTTTTTCCCGTGCCCGCTGGTACAGGATCTCGGTGGCAAAGGCCAGCTTGGTCACCACGTCGGTGCGGGTCTCGGGGTAGCAATAGAAGGAATCGTTTTCGGTGGAGATATCCACGCAATCTTCGGGGCGGAGATAGCAGTAATCGTACTCGATGTGCAGGCTGTTGGTCTGGATGGGCTGGCGCTGGATGCGATAGTCCTCGCCGTTATAGTGTCCCTCCAGCACAAAGCCCTCGTCGATGGTGTGGCGCAGTTTGGCCTTGCCCAGCTTTTCAAATCGCCAGCAGCGGGGCATGGAGTATACCTCCACCTCGTCCTCGAAGGCGTAGGTGCCGGCGGCGATCTGGGCCTCTACCTGGGTGCGCTCCCACGCAAACCAATCCGGCACGTGGGAGAACTCGGTCTCGCCGGACAGGGCGGACAGGGTGCCGTCCTCGTTCAGGTTCCATCGCTTACCGCATTTCTTACAGAAGAGTTCGGTGCCGGCTGAGCCCATCTCGTGCTCGGCGCCGCAGGCGGGGCACTGGTACAGCACCTTGTGCAGACCCTCGGCGCGGAAGGGCTCGGTGATGAGAATACCGTTCTCCTTCTGATACCGATAATCGTCGTAGTACAGCCCCTCCCGCAGGGCGGTGTTGATCTCCTCCACGGACATGGTCTTGATCTGCTCGGCGGTCAGGATCTGGGTCATGGTGGTGTGCAGCGGCACCTTCCGCTTTTTGCGGAAGTTCCAAAAGGGGGAATGGAGGTGGTTGCCGTGGTGTACCACCGCCACCACCGGCACCTTGTTCATCTTCACCAGCTTACCCAAGGATTCGGGCATATAGTTCAGGGTGCCGCAGGGGGTATAGCGGGCCTCGGGGTACATAGACAGCACGTCGCCCCGCTTAAGCACCTTGTTAATGGACTTGATCAGATGGATGTCCATGGTGAACTTACGGGTGCAGATGGCGCCGATGAGCTCCATCAGCCAAGGGCGGCGGTAATAGCCGTCGATGCTGACCACGTTGTTCACCCGATGGGGCAGGGTGCCCATGGCCGCCAGCTTAAAGTCCACGAAATACATATGATTGCTCAGCATCATATAAGGGGGCTTCAGTCCCTCCATATTGATCTTCTCCACCTTCCACGGCACGCGGGGCAGGGTCAGGCGGGATAAGAGCCAGATGAGATACACGATGATCTTAGGCTGGCGGATGGGATATTTGGCGGTGTTATACCGCTTTTTATTGGGATAATTCACCTCGATATTCATTTTAATCACTCCTCACCGCACCATTCTACCCGATATTTGTCGAAAAGGCAAGTGATTTTCCTCGTCCTGTGACGGGTGGTTGAATTTTGCGGAAAATTGTGCTATCATACACGTGTTCTATTTTAAAAAAGGTGGTAAAAACAATGGTATGGCTGTATCTGTTTCTGGGGTTGGTGGCTCTGGTGGCGCTGGCGGCTCTGGTATGCTTTTTCCTCGCCTATTACAGCCCCCGCCGCACTGAGGCGGATATGGCGGCGAGCCGCTTTCCGCCGGGTAAGGTGTATGAGCCCTATCACCCCATTATGCGGCAGTGGGCGCAGGAGACGGATAGGATGGAGCACCGTCCTATGGAGGTGACCACCCCCGACGGGCTGACCCTGCGAGGTAACCTATATGCTCTGTCTCCCGATGCGCCGGTGGAGATCCTATTCCACGGCTATCGTGGCTTTGCACAGCGGGATATGTGCGGCGCGGTACAGCGCTGTTTCGCGGTGGGGCACAGCGCCCTGCTGGTGGATCAGCGGGCGGCAGGGCACAGCGACGGTCACGTCATCACCTTTGGCGTGAAAGAGAGCCGGGACGTGTTCTTGTGGATCGAGGCGGTGGCGGCGCTGTACGGTGCCGATCACCCTGTCTATATCGGTGGAGTGTCTATGGGTGCCACCACCGTACTGTTGGCGGCAGGGCAGGGATTGCCCCCGCAGGTCAAGGGTGTGCTGGCGGATTGCGGCTATTCCCGCGCCAAGGACATTATCAAAAAGGTGATCCGCCAATTAAAATTGCCGGCGGATCTGCTGTATCCGCTGGTGCGTCTGGGGGCGCTGCTGTACGGCGGCTTTGACCCTGATCGGGCGGACGCCACGGCGGCTATGGCCCGCTGTAGGGTGCCGGTCATCTTTTTCCACGGGGATGCCGATGCTTTTGTGCCCTATGAGATGAGCGAGGAGAACTATGCCGCCTGCACCGCCCGCAAGCGGCTGGTGATCACCCCCGGTGCGGGGCACGGGCTGTGCTATCCCGCCGACACCACCGCCTATGAGCAGGAGGTTATGGCCTTCTACGCAGAAGAAAACGGATTCTGAGCCATCAAAAAACCCTCGCACAGCGTGCGAGGGTTTTTCTGTTGCGTATAGTTACTTGTAGGTGGACGGGGTGACGTCGTAGGGGGTCTTGAGGGCGTTGTCCACCGCCTCGGCCAGAATGGGAAAGCTGTCCTTGTAGTCGTCGGGGCACCAGGCGCTCTTGGCGGACTTGCCGGTGATGGTGGCGTACCAGGTCAGGGCGGCCACGTAATCCCCCTGATCGTTCAGGTGATAGCCGTCCGCCTTGGGGTCGTTATTACCGGGCATATTAAAGATGTCCCCCAGTTTGGAGGAGCGGGCGTTCTGGATGGAGGTGCCGGCGGGGATCACCCCGGCAAAGTGGCTGCCGTAGGGGTTCATCACGTAGGTACGGGTGGCCTCCGCAAAGGAGCGGTAGTGCAGCAGCTGGTCACCCTTGAAGGGGGAGCTTTTGCCAAAGCACCACAGGGCGCAGTCTTCGGCAAAGGACCAGGTCATATGGTAGTACAGCTTGGCGGCGGGGTTGGTTTTATTTTCGTTGATCCAGTTGAGGATCTTACCCAGATCGGCATAGTCGTTGGGCACGCTGGGCCAGTATTTGGGGCCGCCGCCGTAGTCGGGGTCGGGCTGGAGGGTGATGATATCCCACTTTTCGTCACGGATGGCATACTGCACCTTATTGTAGGGGCTGGTTTGGGGCGGGCCGTCGTAGCTCCACTGGCCGGTATAGGGGTCGGTCTTGCAATACTGCTCGTGGTCCGCCTTGCCCTGCATACGCTCCCACTGCTCGGCCAGCGAGCAGCTGGGGGTGAACAGATAGGCCACCACAACGTAGTCGTAGCCCGCATTATGGAGCAGCTCCCACATATAGGCGCGCAGGGCATCCACCGCAAAGGAGTGGCCGATGGCCAGCACGCGGATAGGGTTTTTGGGTGCCGCCGTGGTGGTGGTCATGGTGGAGGTGGTGGTCACGTAGCCGATGCCGGTCTGAATACTCTTGGTGCTGGTTGTGGTGGTGGCGGCAGAGGGTTTTGATGTAGCGCCGCCGCAGGCGGTCAGACCGCAGCACAGCAGGACGGCTAACATCAGCGCCAGCACACGGGTGAGAGTGTGTTTCATAGAAATAGTTCCTTTCTTTTGCCACGCAGGCCGCAATTGATATACAAATCATATCGAAATAATAGAAAATTGTCAAGTTATATCCTGCCCTTGACAAATTTCGGGTTTATTTTATAATGAAAATAAGGTTTCACTATAAGGAGGGTTTGTTTTGGGTAAGGTTTGTAACAGTAGTTGTCCCTATTACGGCGTGGACGCCAATTATGATGGGTATTGCAAAAAAGATCACAATTCCTATCGGGATCGGGGCTCCGCCTGCAATATGGAGTCCTCGTCCTCTGCTTCCTCGGCGTCCTCTGCGGCAACGTCGTCTTCTTCCTCTGCGTCCGTTTCCCGCTCGCCCCGCACCTGCACCAGCAGCTGTCCCTATTACGGTGTGGATGCCGATTATAACGGCTATTGCAAAAAGGATCACAATTCCTACCGCGAGCGGTTTGCCACCTGCAATATGGGAGAAACGGTAGCTTCCTCGTCCTCCTCTGCTTCCGGCAGTTCCTCCTCCGGAGGTACCTCCGACGGCGGCGGTTGCGGTTGCCTGAAGTGGCTGATTGTTTTAGCGATTCTCGTCGGCCTCGGTGCGGGGGTTATAAGCCTGCTGACCGGTGGCCACGTGGCTCAAAAAGAGCCTGCCCTCAGCCAGGCCATTCAGCAGACGGTGGCCTATACCACGGCGGAGATCAATCTGCGGGAGACCCCCTCTCTGTCCGGCGCCAAGATTATGGTGCTGCCGGAGGACGCGCGGGTAACGATTGAAAAAACCGAGGGCGAATGGGCCTACGTGCAGTATGAGAGCACCAACGGTTGGTGCAAGCAGGAGTTTTTACGCATCGAGTGATAGAGGAGCACCCCACAGATTCTGTGGGGTGCTTCTTTGATGGGGAAAGCCGGTCGGGATTCTGAACCCCGGTTTTGCGCCGAGTTTGTGCTTGTTGGAATTTGTACAGGCGCAAAACCTTGTGCAATCCCTGCGGGATTGCGGGGGCTCGCATATTCAGTACAAACGAAAAAAGAAGCACAGACCACAAGGGTCTGTGCTTCTTTTTTTGGCCCGCCCGGAGGGATTCGAACCCCCGGCCTTTGGAATCGGAATCCACTGCGATATCCAGCTTCGCCACGGGCGGATAGGGCGCTCATCAAATGAGCAGGTATTATTGTACACCACTTTGCCCTGTTTTGCAAGAGGGATTTTGTATTTTCAAGAAAATCAACCGCAGATCAGCGGGTTGCTCCGGCTCTAAAGAACGGGCGGATCACCCCACAGGCTATTTTCATACCGGCGTTGCCGGCGGGCTGGGTGACAAAATCATCCGGTTGCGCGTGGAGGATCACCGTGCGCCCCAGCACCTCCTGCACGTGAAACCGTCCGGTCAGAAACGCCGCATAGGCGCCGCCGTTCACCCCGAAAAGAGGCGGCAGATCACCGGCGTGATAGGGGTGCGGACAGTCTTGGGGATTATAATGGGTCATCGCATCGGCGAAGGGGTCGGTATCGTTGCCGCTGCAGCGCATACCGCCGTGGATATGAAACCCAAACACCGGCTGCCGGCAGGCTCCCTCGCCGACAGGAAGCCCCAGCACCCGTGCAGACACCAGACACCCCAGGGGAGTCTGGCGGAGCGCCACCGCTCCGTGAATGTTCGGATAGGCAGGACTCCCCTGAAGGTATGCCACTGCCGCCGGTGGGCGGCGCAGAAGCATCCACAGGGGAGGAAGAAAAGACAGTTGCATACAAAAACCTCCTTATATTCGCGTTTTTCTATCGTATGCAACCGGGTCTGTCCGCGTGTCATTGAGGCATCTCCTGCGGGGCACGGGTGATCCGCAGTGCCACGGCGGTGATATCGTCCGAGTGCCCCTCCTCCGCCCCGCGGGCGGCGGCGGTCACCGCCTGCGCCAGTGCGGCCATGGAGCCCTCGGCGGGGTGATCTCGCAGGATCTCCTCCACCGCCGCCACGCCGCCAGCCAGAGCGCCGTCGCTGAGCAGCAGAAGAATATCCCCATCGCTGAGCAGATCGTGGCTGTGCTCAAAGCGGACGTGGGGCAGGATGCCGATGGGCAGCCCTGGGCGATCTAAGCGGGATACCCGCCCCCGACTGCGCAGTAGGGTCACTGCCGCCCCCGCCTTATAGCTGTCCAGCCGTCCGGTGTGGGTGTCGATCACCGCCACGTCCAGGGTGGCAAGGCTCTCCTCGCGGCTTTTCACCAGCAGGGCGGCGTTCACCGTCTGCAGCACCGCCGCCGGTGCAAAGCCCGCACTCCACAGCCGCGCGGTAATGCCGGCGGCCATGGCGCTGTCCACCGCCGCCCGTCCGCCGCTGCCCATTCCGTCGGACAGCACCGTCAGCAAGCCCCCACCGATGGTCTGCACCTGCGCCGTATCGCCGCAGAGTTTTTCCCGATCGCAGTGGAGCTGGGATATCCCGCTCTCCACCTGATAGCGGGGTGGCTCGGTCAGGGTAATGCGCACCTGCTCCCCCCAGCGCACCTCGGCAGGGGGTGCAAAGGTACGTCCGCACGTCTGCTCCATCTGTCGCCGCCAGCGGATGCCGGGGGGCACTCCCGTATCCCGTGTGAGGATATCCACCGTTAGGCGGTTGCCCTCATCACGGGTGCAAAGGGCATCCACCACCGTCATACCGTAATCCCCGCACAGGGCGGCGATCTCTTCGGACAGCTCCACGTCCACCAGCCCGGGGTCCTCCAGACGGCGGGCCAGCCCTTGCAGCAGCTCTCCCGTGCCGGCGAACTGCCCCTCTACCGCCTGCTGGATCTCTCCCAGACGGCTCCAGGCGCTTTCCTGCGCCACCAGCCGCTCATAGCCACGGTTGATATGGGTGGTGAGGCGATCCGCCCACCGACAGGTGGCGGGCTGTCCCCGCAGGCGCTCCGGTGACACCGTCCCCTCCTCCTGCAATAGGGGTAATAGCTCCATCAGCCCCGCCAGCATCTCCTCACCGTGCTGTTCCCAGCACAGGCTACGCATCGGACAGGCGGCACACACCGTATCCCGACACCCCTGCATCAGCAGGGCGGCATCCGCCGCACCGTGGCGGCTCAGCCGACGGGATACCGTCTCTACCGATTCCGCCACCTCCTGCAAGGCGCCCCCTGCGACCTGCAGCCCCATGGTGGCCAGCCGCCGCATTCCCTCCACCGCCGGCAGATCCCGACTGCGGATAAGCAGGCGGCACAGTCGCCGATCCCACTCCCGCGGGAGCAGGGCAAACAGCAGGCAGGCCACCGCCATTTCTCCGATATGATATAGCATCCGTTCGCTGGTCTCTCCTAAGGTGACCACCCCCGCCGCCAGCAGAAACAGTGCCCCCTGGCACCACCGCCCGAAGCGGGAAAACAGACCCGCCGTGAGTCCCCCCACCGCCAGCGCCACCGCCAAGGGCGTCTGCCCCGGGGCGGCCAGCGCCATGGCGCCGCCGAGAATGCATCCGGCGATGCTGCCGCCGGTCTCCCGCCCCGAGCGGGCCAATATCAGCACCAAAAAGGCGGCAACCACCCGCCCGGGGGCAAAGCCACCCACCTCCACCGTGGAGGAGGCCATCACCGCCACCGCACCGGTGAGGATGAGGGCGGTCTGGTTGCCTGCCGTCTCACGCCGTTGGAGGGCCGCCATCCCCGGCTCGAAGAACAGCGCCGCCCCCGCCGCTACACAGCTCTCCGCCAAAATCAGCAGGGAGCGGTAGGTATCGGCGCCGCTTTTACTCAGTAGCAGCAGACCGGTGGCGGCACAGCAGGTAAAGGCGATCAGCGGGGATACAAACCGCCGCCGTCCCCAATCCGGCAGGGCGGCCAGTACCCAGCGCACCCCGCCCACCATCGCCACAGTGGCGATATAACGCAGGGGGTGCAGTGCCGGCTGCGCCAGCAGATACCCCGCCGCCAGGCAGAGCAGGGCAGGCAGGTTGGCGGCGCCGCCGCAGGCGGCAAGCCCAATGCCGAAGGGGGTCAATTCCCCAAAGAGGGTGGCGCGGGGCACCAATAGCCCCATCACGCACCACAGCAGGGTGGCAGGGGCGGCCTCGACGGGACGGGAGAGGGCGGCGGTCTGTTTCATAGCGGTCATCCTTTCGCTTGGTTGTCATCTATCAGTATAGGACAAGCCGTGAGCAGATTTTGTCGCATCCCGTGGGCGGACACAGGAAAAGCCACCCCTGCAAAACGGTCCGCAAAACTCTGTACGAAAAAGGCACCCGCAGCCGGAGTACAAGCAGCAAATACTGTACGAAAAAGGCACCCCTGTGAAACAGGGGTGCCTTTTTATTCCTTATAGGTCGTCCACGTCCTGCACCGGCTGCCCGCCGCTGATGGGACGGCCGGTATAGCTGCCGTCAGGGTCGGAAATGATGCCCTTGTCCCCGGGGCATTTCATCTCTCCCGCAGCGATGATGGGCTCTACCACTCCCGGCTTTTTCGGCAGGGGATTCGGCAAAACCCGAGGCTTTTTCTCCTCTTTTTTCATCAATATCACTCCTTTCCGTTCTCATTATGCCCGAAAATTCACACATTCATAACACAACCGCCCCAAAACGTGCTATACTATACCCAAACGGAGGAATGACTATGTTTCAACGCATTATGAATACCATCGCACGGTTTATGACGGGGCGGTACGGCAACGACCACCTGAACCGCTTTTTGTGCGTGGTGTATTTTATCATCTGGTTTGTGGCGAACTTTTTCCGTCGCACCACCTGGGGCTGGGTTTTCACGCTGTTGCTGTGGGCGGTGCTGGCGGTGCTGTTGCTGCGCACCCTGTCCCGAGATATCCCCCGCCGTCAGGCGGAGAACGAGCGATTTCTGAAATGGTGGGGACCGACCAAGGTATGGCTGTCCCGTCAATGGGCCCGCCTGCGGGATATTCGCCGCTATCGCTACCGCACCTGCCCCGCCTGCAGGGCGCATCTGCGCCTGCCCATCAAGCGGGGGCGGCGCACCGTCACCTGCCAGCGGTGCCGCACCCAATTTAAAGCCTTTTTCCTGTAACGGAACGCCCTCTGCCACGGCAGAGGGTTTTCTTTTTGGGACTGGCAAGGAAATCCCCGCCGCCGCATACACTCTACTCGGAGGAGTGATGCGGTATGTGGTATACGATGATGCAAATTCTGTCCCAGATGTTCTTTATGGTGCTGTCGGTGGTGAACAGCGGCTCCTTTCCCAAGCCGCTCTCCGCCAAGCAGGAGCGGGAGGCGCTGGCCGCCATGGCGGCGGGGGATGCCGCCGCACGACAGCGACTGATCGAGCACAACCTGCGGCTGGTGGCGCATATTATCAAAAAACACTACGGCAACGCACGGGATCAGGAGGATCTCATTTCCATCGGCACCATCGGGCTGATCAAGGCGGTGGACACCTTTGACAGCGAAAAAGGCTCCCGTCTGGCCACCTATGCTTCCCGTTGCATTGAGAATGAGATTCTGATGCATTTTCGGGCGGCGAAAAAGACCGAAAAGGACGTATCCCTGTCGGAGCCCATCGACACGGACAGCGAGGGTAGACCTCTGACCCTGATGGACGTACTGGCGCAGGAGGACACCATATTGGAGGATCTGGATCAGAAGATCAACCTGCGGAAGCTGGGTGGGTACGTGCAGGCCTGTCTGGACGAGCGGGAGCGGACGGTGATCTGCCTGCGGTACGGGCTGGAGGGCGAGCCGCTGACCCAGTGGCAGGTGGCGGAGCGGTTGGGCATCTCCCGTAGCTACGTCAGCCGTCTGGAGACCCGTGCGTTGGATAAGCTGCGCCGCCGCTATGACCATAGCGGGCTGTAGGGGGGAATAGGGGTTGACGGTCAGCACTGACGCCATTCCGCTCCGGAGGTATACGTAGAGGAGAGGGAGAATGGGCGGTGCCCATTCTCATAGGGGCGGTAACAGGGTTGACGGTCAGTAGTGACGCCATTCGGCCCCGGAGGTATACGTAGAGGTGAGGGAGAATGGGCGATGCCCATTCTCATAGGGGCGGTAACAGGGTTGACGGTCAGTACTGACGCCATTCCGCCCCGGAGGTATACGCAGAGGAGAGGGAGAATGGGCGATGCCCATTCTCATAGGGGCGGTAACGAGATTGGCGGTCAGCATAATCGCCATTCCGCTCCGGAGGTATACGCAGAGGTGAGGGAGAATGGGCGGTGCCCATTCTCATAGGGGCGGTAACGAGATTGGCGGTCAACATAATCGCCATTCCGCCCCGGAGGTATACGTAGAGGAGAGGGAGAATGGGCGGTGCCCATTCTCATAGGGGCGGTAACGAGATTGGCGGTCAGCATAATCGCCATTCCGCCCCGATTGACAAAGTGCATACGAATAGAGTATACTGTTCCCGAAAAGGGGGTGAACGCCGTGAAAAAGAAAAGCGGTTGCGGGATACTACTGACCCTCATCGGCGTTCTGACCCTGTTTATTTGGTCCCGCTCGCTGGTGGCGGCACCGGAATCCACGCTGGAAAGCGGACGGATCGCCGCCTTTTTGGCGGGGCTGTTCGGGTGGGATCCGGAGGCAGGGTGGCTGTCGGTATTGGTGCGCAAGACAGCGCACTTTGCCGAGTTCGGGCTACTGGGTACCCTGTGGGGCGGCTATCACTGTCTGCGCCCCCGCCGCGGTGTGTGGCTGTACGGTCTTGGGGTGGCGGCAGTGGACGAGTGTCTGCAGTTTTTTGCCCCCGGGCGCTCTCCCCAGCTCAGCGACGTGGCGCTGGATTATGCGGGGTATTTGTGCGGCGCGGCGGCGGTGTGGCTCATCGCCCTTTTGATAAAGTGCAAAAAGCAAGAAAAATAAATCTTGCATTTTCTCTTAGACCGTGCTACAATAGGCAAGTACTTTCACACGCCGGTGTGATGGAATTGGCAGACGTAGTGGACTCAAAATCCACCGGTGGCGACACCGTGCCGGTTCGAGTCCGGCCACCGGCACCAAAAAAGGGAGATGGGCATCCGCCCATCTCCCTTTTTTACTGCCGCTGGCACGTGAGGCCCTCGATCGGCCTATTTGCTCCGCAGAAGCAAATAACAGCTTTTTCGTCGCGGTAAATACTACCGTAGAAACGAAACTTATTTCGACGAAAAAGACGGTTCAGAGTCCGGCCACCGGATTTTGGCCTGTATTTTTCTCCGGGCGGTCGAGGACGCCCGCCCCTACATCACCTTTTCGACTTGTGCAAGAGCCACCCTTGCCGACAAAGACGGTTCAAAGTCCGGCGGATTCCGCACCCTTTCTTACCGATTCTTGCAATTTTTCCCATTCTGTGCTATGCTGATTCCATCATCTGCGAAAGGAGCGGCACTATGAAAAAATATATACCCATCCTGCTTTCTCTGTGTCTGCTCCTGACCGCCTGCGGCGGCGGAGAGGAGGCATCCTCCACCCCCGCAACCACCACCCCCACCGGCGCCGAGCCTTATTATTCTTCCTATGAGGTGCGGAGTATGCGCCTGTCGGTCACCTCCGGCACCGATCAGTTGGAGGGTATGGGGGATCTGAACAACCTCTACCAACAGCAGGCCGCCAAGGTGTACCAGACCCTGAACACCCCCGCCTACAACAAAAGTTATCTGTCACCCCCTACCGGCACGCCGTGGGTGCGGCTCACCTTCCGCCCCCATTCCGACCCTGCGGGGGAGACCTATACCCTGTATGAGAACGATCTGGTGGTGATTCAGCATCCAGCCGCCGGAGAGCAGACCTATACCGCCCCTTCCGGCACCTATTATCAGACGGTGACCCTGCTGAACGCCCTGCGCACTCAGCAGAGCCGCTACGTCACACTGAAGGGGTATGAGCAGGGGGATACGGCCGGCTACACCATCCATTATGCCGGCGGCTCGTCGGAATTTTTCGGCACAGGAACAGACCGCCCCGCCGTTGATCTGGTGGGGGAGGGCTTGGTGCGGGTATACTTCCGCGGCACCACAGCGTTTTATGACACGGTGGCGGGCAAGGATACGATGCTGGTCGCCGCAATGACCGACGTGGCGGGGGAGTACGTGGCCGCCGCCTCCCGTGACGGCATTGATCTGTATCCGCTATTGTCGAAAAAATCCATCGCCCACGTCTATGCCGCCGTGGAGGAGGAATTCCACACTCCCGTGCAGGGCATCAGTTTCTCCGAGGATGGCAAGAGCCTGCATATCGTGGGCGTCCACAGGGACGCCGTGGTGTGGGATCGCACCCTGCCCGTGGCCGAGCTGGTGGACGGCACGGTGCGGTACCTGCTGGGGGACTGGCAGACCGCCGGCGGAGATCCCACCGAGATGCAGCAGCAGAACGTGGGCTATCAAGCGCTGAAAAAGCTGCGGCACAAGGAAAAGGAGTTGGGGCACACCTTCAGTGCCACCCCCAAAAAGCAGTTTACGCTGGGTGGAGTCGCCTACTTCCTCACCGAGATCGGGTATTGGGAGGAGCAGACCTACACCGTGGTGACCAACCTGATGGTACGCAAGGATATGACCGCCGGCTATAAAGCCACGCCGGGGGAGAACGAGCTGACCTGGGACACCGCCCAAAACTGGTTTAAGCAATAAGAAAAGCGACGGTGCGGGTGGATCGGCGGCTTTTGTACGGTATTACACTTTCTTGCAGGTGAGGATCTCTTTGCCGGAGAGGGTCAGCTCCACGGTGTCCCCTGCCTTGAGCAGCAGCATCTCCTCGTGGTCGGCGGCCTTGGCCTTGTAGAGATTGCCCTCGGCATCCGCCAGATAGAGATAGGTGTTGCCATCAATCACGATTGAGTGGATGGCGTCGATGGTGATGGTGGCGGTTTCAGCAATATCCGGCTGCTCCGGTGCGCCGATACCCAGCAGCGCCTTGTATTTGGCGATGCATTCCGCCTGGGTGGGGGCGGTGGTCACCAGATTATACTGCTGGACGTTGACAGTGGCGTACAGCTTTACCAGTCCGCCGGAATCCTTCAGCACCATAATATAGGTGGGCTCGCCGTCGATGTTGATGAGGGAGGGGAAGGAGGCCTGATACCGCTTCTCCTGCACCTCGCCCTCGGCGGCGGCCATGGCGGATTTTTCATCCGCGCCGGCAATGATGTAATAGCGGCTCTCACCGGTGCGCTCGTTGGCCAGCAGGAATCCGATGTTGCTGCTGTCCCCGTTCACCGAGGTGATGCCGGTGTAGATCCAGATATCCCCATCCTTGGCGATGTAGCCGTAGTCGGATACGGGGGTGTCGTCCTCCACGTCCTCTTCCTCCACCACGTCGCTGACGGTGTAGGTGGTCACCTGCTTGCAATCCTTCTTGGCGAACAGGCTGTTCCAAAAACCGTTCTGATACAGACCGTACCAGTTGTACTGCTCGCAGATAAGATCGCCGTGGAACACCACGTCCACCCAGCGGGGGATGGCGCTGACGTCGTAGCGGACGGTCTCGCCGGTGACGGGATCCATCACCACACAGCCGCTGACGGTGCGTCCGCCGAACAGGCCGATGGCCTTATCGATCACCGAGGCGACGTAATAGGGCTTGCCGTTCTCGTCGATCTCGAAGTGGAGGTTATCCAGCATCAGGGTGGGATACTGCAGCCACAGGTGACGGGCGGCATCCTCGAACAGATAGGCGGAGGGGACGTATTTCATACCCTCGCACCGATGGAAGGAGGCGGACATGGACACGGGGTCTACCGTCACGTAGCCGCTGACCCCCACGTCGCTGTTGTTAAACCATTTAAAGAAGCCGGCATAGTCCAGCGCCGCCACCTTGATAGGCTTGCCATTATAGTCGATCTGGGTGTAGTCCCAGGATACGTCGTACTGGCTGACCACGTCAGACAGGGCGCCGATCTCCCGATCGCCCAGCATCTGGGCAGAGGCGGTGTCCATCAGGGCGATGGAATCGGTGCCCACAGACTCGGCCAGATCGGTGGCGAAATCGGATTCGGTCACCGGCAGGATGGCGGCGTATTGGGTGGCGTTAAAGGCGGGGGAGCAGAACAAAGCGATCAGCCCCACTACCAGCAGGATGCCTACCGGAACGCAATAGGGGGCGTAAGAGGCCAGTCGCTCCCGGGAGGTGGGACGCCAGACAGGATTGTTTTTATCTCTGCGGGATTTTTTGTTCTTATCGGGCTTAACAAAATCCCGATACCCCTGCATCAGACGGGATACGAACAGGAAAATAAAGACGGTCAGCGCCGCAATCAGCCACAGACCGGGGTTCTGCAGGTTGATGGCGGGGCAGAACAGGAACAGGACGAAGCCGACAAACAGCAGGGCGGACACCCCACCGAACACGTAGGCCACAGCGGAAATCTTTTTCATAGTGATGCCTCCTTTGTGCTACTTATTATAGTATTCTCCATCTAAAAAATCAAGAATGGAAAGGCAAAAAGGCGCCGATGCAGTTGCATCGGCGCTTTGAGATACGGCAGAGACCCCCCACCATGTCAGTTTTTATTGGCTTTGCTATTGTTGGTGCGCCCTAAGATATAATCGGTGGTGGTGTCGTAAAAATCCGCCAGAAGGATCAGATAATGGGCAGGGATCTCCCTCTTGCCGGTTTCATAGTTGCTGTATACCCGCTGGTCGATGCCCAACACGGCGGCGATTTCCTTTTGCTTCATATCACGGTCGGTCCGCAGGTCTTTTAATCGGGGATAATACATAAAAATCACCTCACGCAATGATTATAGTTTACTATCAAACAATAGTGTTGACTTTACTATCAAATAATAGTAAAACAATTGTGGAGGTGGTTGAATGAACAGAAAAATGGATAGTGAAATACGCCGCATTTCGTTCCCTACAGAGCTGGCACGGCAGGTGGCACGCATCTGCGCGAGACGCAAATGCACCTTTTCTGCCTTTGTGCAGGAGGCGGTTGTTAATGCGTTGCAGGAGAAACGCCAGCGAAATACATAAGGGGTGAGAAGCCCAACCCGCAAAAAAGGCGCCGATGCAGTTGCATCGGCGCTTTGGATATGCTTTATTCGTCCTCGTCCCAGCAAAAGGAGCCGGAGAGCAGGGTCACCGCCTCGGCGGATACGGTCAGCAGACCGCCGTCTAAGGTGGCGGAGCGCTCGGTGTCGTCCGGTAGCTGGACACGGCATTGCCCCGCCTGCACCGAGGTGATGAAGGGGGTGTGGCCTGCCAGCACCGCCAGGTCGCCCTCGGCGCCGCGTAGGAACAGCCCCACGGCCTCGTCCTGAAAGCGGTTGCCGTCGGGGGTGGCGATGGTCAGCTTATAGGTTTTCATCCCGTCACCTTCTTCGCCTTAGCCACCGCCTCGTCGATGGTGCCGACGAATAGGAAGGCGGACTCGGGCAGATCGTCGTGTTTGCCCTCGATGATCTCCTTAAAGCCACGGACGGTCTCGCTCAGGGGCACGTAGGTGCCCTCGATGCCGGTGAACTTTTCGGACACAAAGAAGGGCTGGGACAGGAAGCGCTGGATCTTACGGGCGCGCTGCACCAGCAGCTTATCCTCGTCGGACAGCTCATCCATACCCATAATGGCGATGATATCCATCAGCTCGTTATAGCGCTGCAGAATCCTCTGCACCTCACGGGCCACGGTATAGTGCTCCTCGCCCAGCACGTCGGGGGAGAGGATGCGACTGGTGGACTCCAGCGGATCCACAGCGGGATAAATGCCCTGGGAGGCGATGGAGCGGGACAGCACGGTGGTGGCGTCCAGGTGAGCAAAGGTGGTGGCGGGGGCGGGGTCGGTCAGGTCATCCGCAGGGACGTACACCGCCTGCACCGAGGTAATGGAGCCCTTTTTGGTGGAGGTGATGCGCTCCTGCAGGGCGCCCATCTCGTTGGCCAGGGTGGGCTGATAGCCCACGGCGCTGGGCATACGGCCCAGCAGAGCAGAAACCTCAGAGCCCGCCTGGGTGAAGCGGAAGATATTATCAATGAAGAGCAGCACGTCCTGCCCCTCGGTGTCACGGAAATACTCCGCCATAGTCAGACCGGACAGACCCACCCGCATACGGGCTCCGGGGGGCTCGTTCATCTGACCGTAGACCAGAGCCGTCTTTTCGATAACGCCGGACTCTTTCATCTCATTATAAAGGTCGTTGCCCTCGCGGGTACGCTCGCCCACGCCGGTGAATACCGACAGACCGCCGTGCTGCTTGGCTACGTTGTTGATGAGTTCCATGATCAGCACCGTTTTACCCACGCCGGCGCCGCCGAACAGACCGATCTTACCACCCTTAGAGTAGGGGCAGATCAGGTCCACCACCTTGATACCGGTCTCCAGAATCTCGGTGGAGGTAGCCAGCTCGTCATAGGCGGGGGCGGGGCGATGGATGTCCCAGCGCTCCTCGGTCTCGGGGTCGGGCAGGTTATCCACCGGCTCGCCCAGCACGTTGAAGATACGACCCAGCGTATTTTTGCCCACGGGCACGCTGATGGGGGCGCCGGTGTCGGTGACGGCGGCGCCGCGCTGCAGCCCGTCGGTGGAGGCCATCGCCACACAGCGCACGGTGTTGTCACCGATGTGCTGGGCAACCTCTACGGTGAGGGTGCGCTCCCCCACCGGCACGGTGAGGGCATTATAGATCGCCGGCAGGTGACCGTCCTCAAAACGGACGTCGATGACGGGGCCCATAACCTGAGCCACGCTGCCGATGTTTTTATTATCCATTGGATATTCCTCCTTTTGGTAGGAAATGTGGAAAAGGGGTCAGACCCCGGATTATGCGTTGGCACCCGCCACGATCTCGGTGATCTCCTGGGTAATGCTGCCCTGACGGGCACGGTTATACTGCAGTTGCAGCTCGGCGATCATCTCGGTGGCGTTCTTGCCGGCGGAGTCCATAGCCATACGGCGGGCAACCACCTCGCTGGCATAGCTCTCCCGCACCGCCGCCATAATGGCACCGGTGACGTATTCCGGCACGGCGGCGTCCAGAATGGTCTGCTCGTCGGGCTCAAACAGCACGGCGGCGGAGGGGACGCTCTCCGTGGGGCGGGTCAGGGGCAGCACCCAGCGGATGACCGGCTCCTGACTCATCATGGACACGTAGCGGGTATACAGGATGCCCAGCCGCGCGAATTCGCCGGCGGCAAAATCCCGACACAGGTCCGTGGCCAGCGCATAGGCCGCGGCGGCATCGAATTTCTCGCTCAGCCGCATCTCGCCGCCGAATCGCTCGCAGGCCCGCTTGCCGATGGGGAGGATCTCCGCATCGGGGTATTCCTTAGCGGTGCGAAAGACGTTGGCGTTATAGCCGCCGGCCAGACCACGGTCGCCGGCGATGACGATGAGACGGGTCTTGCCCTCTGCCACCTGCATATAGGGGCTGCGGGCACAGCCGGGGTCGGCGGTGAGCAGGCTCAGCACCTGCTGCAGCGCCCCGTCGTAATCGCGGCCGTGGAGCATCCGCTCGGTGGCTCTGCGAATCTTAGAGGAGGCGACCAGACCCATAGCACGGGTCAGGTGCAGGGTAGAGGTGACGCTTTTGATGCGGGTGCGCAAGGATTTGATATCAGCTCCCACAGCGCTCACCTCGCCATCTCGGCAAGGGCCGCTTCCATGGCGGCGATGTCCTCGGCCTCGTAATAGCCCGACTCAAAGCGGGTCAGCAGGTCGGTGTACTTCTGCTCCAGCAGCTCGTACAGACGCTGTTCATAGGCGGTTACCTCCGCCACCGGCACGGCATTCAGATAACCGTGGGTGACGGCGTAGATGATCACCACCTGACAGCCGGCACGGACGGGGCTGTTGCGGTGCTGTCCCAGCACTTTCACGATGCGTTCGCCCAGAGCCAGACGGGCCTTGGTGTCGGCATCCAGATCGCTGCCGAACTGGGCAAAGGCCTGCAGCTCGCGGTACTGGGCGTACAGCAGCTTCAGCTCGCCGGCTACCTTTTTCATCGCCTTCAGCTGGGCGGCGCCGCCCACACGGCTAACGGAAATACCCGGGTTGATGGCGGGCATAATGCCGCTGTGGAACAGCTCGGTCTCCAAGAAGATCTGACCGTCGGTGATGGAGATGACGTTGGTGGGGATATAGGCGGATACGTCACCCGCCTGGGTCTCGATGATGGGCAGGGCGGTGATGGAGCCGCCGCCGTATTCGGGGGCGACGCAGGCCGCGCGCTCCAGCAGACGGGAGTGCAGGTAGAAAACGTCGCCGGGATAAGCCTCACGTCCGGGGGGGCGGCGGATCAGCAGCGACAGGGCGCGGTAGGCCACGGCGGGCTTGGACAGATCGTCGTAGATGTTCAGCACGTCCTTACCCTGCTCGCGGAAGTACTCCGCCATGGCACAGCCCGCATAGGGGGCGATATACTGCAGGGGCGCACTTTCGCTGGCGGTGGCGGAGACGATGATGGAATACTCCATAGCGCCCGCCTGCTGCAGCTCGTTAGCGATCTGCACCACGGCCGTGGATTTCTGTCCGATGGCGACGTAGATGCAGATGACACCGGTATCCTTCTGATTGAGGATGGTGTCCACCGCGATCACCGTCTTACCGGTCTGGCGGTCGCCGATGATCAATTCACGCTGACCGCGGCCGATGGGGATCATACTGTCGATAGCCTTGATGCCCGTTTGCAGCGGCACCGATACGCTCTTACGCTCGATGATGCCGGGGGCAGGGGACTCGATGGGGCGGGTCTCGGTGGTGGCGATGGGGCCTTTGCCGTCGATGGGCGCACCCAGCGCGTTGACCACGCGGCCCAGCATACCCTCGCCCACAGGTACGTTCAGCACCCGTCCGGTACGCTTGACCGTGCTTCCCTCGTGAATATCGTTCTGATCCGAGAGGACGGCCACCGACACGGTTTCCTCCTCCAGGTTCTGAGCCAGACCCACGCTGCCGTCCTCAAACTCCAGCAGCTCGCCCGCCATACAGCCCCGCAGGCCGTAGACACGGGCAATGCCATCGCCCACCAGGGTGACGGTGCCGGTCTCGGTCATCTCGATGCGGGAGCGATAGTTGCGGATCTGCTCCTTGATGATCTGGCTGATTTCAGCCGGCTTGTTGCTCACTGTTCAATCACATCCTTTACCACTTGCAGACGGCGGCGCAGACTGCCGTCCAGCACCACGCCGTCCAGCCGGACGGTGATACCGCCCAGCAGATGCTCATCCACGGCGCACACCAGCTCGATGCGGCGACCGAATTTTTGGGCCAGCTTGTCACCCAGACGGGCTTTCTGGTCCTCGGTCAGCGCCACGGCGCTGGTTACGTAGGCGGTGGACATCGCCACCGCCGCCTGATACAGGCGACGGTATTCCTCAATGCAGGCGGGCAGACTGCGGATGTGCCCGTGGGCGCACAGCAGCTGCACAAAGGACAGCACCTGCTCCGGCAGGGCACCGCCAAAGGCCTGCTCCAACAGATCGGCCCGCTCGCCCCGAGGTATGGAGGGGGCGGCCAGCAGATCCAGATACTCCGGCTGGTCGGACAGGGCAGCCCCCACCGTCTCCAGCGCGGTTAAATACGCTTTTTCTTGCTTGGTTTCTGCCGCCAGGGCGAACAACGCCTCGGCGTATTCTTTACTCAGCTCTGTCATGTGGCGTCACCCATTTCGTCCAGGAAGGACTCGATCATCTTCTCGTGATCGGCGGGATTCAGCTCACGCTCCAGCATCTTCTCAGCCAGCTCGGTACCCACCGCGGCGATCTCCCGCTTGATGCCGGCCTCGGCCTTTTGACGCTCCAGCGCCGCCTCGGCCTCGGCCTGCCGCAGGATGCCCTGCGCCTTGTCCCTGGCATCGGCCACGATACGGTCACCGTGGCGGCGGGCGGTTTCATCCGCCGCCTGAATGCGGGCGTTGGCCTCGGCATCGGCGCCGGCCAATTTCTCGGCCCACTGGGCGCGGTCAGATTCGGCCTGCGCCTGAGCATCGGCGGCGTCGGCAAACTGCTTGTCCACCATATCCTGCCGCTGCTTCATCACCTTTTGGACGGGTTTCCACAGCAATTTTTTCAGAATAATGTAGATGAGCAGCAGATTAGCCAGAGAGATCAGGATCTGCCACAGATTGACCGAAATGACGTCCAATGTTTGCACATTTAACGTTTGCATCATAATCGAACCTCTATTTTACAATTACTTACCGATGGTCTGCATCAGAATGTTTACAAACTGCTTGGGAGCCACAAAGATCAGCAGAATGGCGATAACCAGACCGTACAGACCGGTGGTCTCGGCAATAACGCAACCGGTGATCATGGTCGAGGTGACGTCGCCCTTGCACTCGGGCTGACGGCCGATGGCCTCACAAGCTTTTGCCACGGCGTTACCTTCACCGATACCGGGGCCGATACCGGCGATCATAGCCAGACCGGCGCCAACGGCGCAACCACCCAAAATGATACCTAAAGCCAGTTCCAACATAATAAATTACCTCCGTTTTTGATAATTTTGATTTACTTTTTGTATTCTATCGGCGAGGAACTTGTTCCTTACGCTGCTTTTGCCAATTTTGCTTCTTGTTTTGCTTTTTTCTTGGCTTCTCTTTTTGCTTTGCGTGCCTCGAATTCGCTCTGGGGGAATCCGCCGGATACGTACATCATGGTCAGCGTGGCGAAGATAAAGGCCTGTAGGCCGCCACTGAAGATATCGAAGTACAGACTCAACACTGCCGGAATGCCGATGCGCAACAGGGGGATCTCACCCACGAAGGGGATCCAGCCTAACAGTAGGTTGCTCAATCCGGCAAAGGCCGCCGCCAGCAGGGCAGAGATGATGCTACCCGACAGGATGTTGCCGTAGTGACGGAAACTCATGGATACCGGAGTGGCCGCCTCGCTGATGATGTTCATCGGCAGCAGGAAGGGCACCGGCTCGGCAAAGCCCTTGACGTAGAACCACAGACCGGCCTTGAGTTTGTAGTAGGTGATGAGGGCAAACACCAGAATGGCCCAGCCGGCCACGATATTGATGTCCGAAGTGGGGGGGAACAGTCCCAGCAAAGAGGACAGACTGGAGAGGGCGGACAGCGCCATTATGGCGCCCACAAAGGGGCCGAACCCTTTGAAATAGGGACCCATATTAACGTCTACCATACCTTGACATTTTTCCACCAGCCATTCCGCCACCAGCTGTCGCTTGCTGCCCGGCACCACGGAGAGCCCGTGGGTCAGATACAGACACAGGAACAGGATCGACAGTATCACCGCTGCAGAGACGATCTGTGCCTCGGTGATGAGCAGGGGTTGCAGGGGCATATCGATGGTGAAATAGATTTGGGCGCCGGTGATGTTGATGCCGTCGGAGAGGGGCGTAGTCAGCACCTTGAGCACGATGGTGGCCAACAGCGGCAGTATGGCGCCGGTCAGCAGTAGGATATCCACCGCCTTAAAACGGCGGCTCTTTACATTCATAGAATCACCTCTGTGTTAATGAGAAATGCATTTGTGCAGCGAAAACTTCAAATGACGGCGCCGAAGAAGATGATGTCAATCGTCTTCTTCATTCATGAGCTCGTCGTCATGGTCGTCCTCCCAGCCGATGGCGGGGCGGTCGGGGGAGGGGTTTAACTTGGCGTTGCGCCACTCGCGGACGCTGACCGCCACCCGGGGGATCAGCAGCGGAATGGCGGCGGTCCAGATGTTAAAGATGGGTACCGCTGCCGCCAGCACCAGAATCAGGCCTTGCATCATCAGGCGCAGGCCTTGGCTGAGCTGCACGGTGTTTTTCGCTTGCTTTTGGGTTTGGGTGACAGCCTTTTGCACCATCAGGCACATCAGCAGAAAGTTGCCCACGGCGGTGACGCTGCCCAGCAGACTGCCCAACAGCACGGTGTAGTTCCACAGACCCAACAACCAAAACGCAGCCTGTACGGGGAGGATGGCGATCCCCACCCATAGGGCGGCAAAGCCGGTCTCTTTCCGCACCACGGGATCTATGCGGGACATAGGAATACCCCCCTTATAAACAGGAATAATAAAAATCAAATCCACCATATCACATATTTCCCGAAAAGTCAAAGGAAAAACCGCAAATATTTGTGAACTTTCTTTGACAACTTTTTGACACTGTGGTATACTGGCGGCAGACGAGGCAAAACAGCCGATTTTTGCCGCAAAAAGGGGGTGATCCCGTGACCGCATCGGCACTGAAAACCTATCTGAACAGCCTGCCTGCTGGCGGGGACACCCTCCTCGTGACGGGGCATCCCGCCCCCGATACCGATGCGGTGATCTCCGCCCTGTTCGAGGCGTGGCGGTTGACCCTTGGGGGTCGCCCGGCGGTGCCGCTGGTGCAGGGGGCTTTGCCCCGTGAGACCGTGTGGCTGCTGGGGGATATAGCGGCGGCGGTGCCGGTGGCGGATACTGTTCCCCCTGCCGCCCCCTTAGTGCTCACCGACCACCACGACGTGGCCGCCTATCTCAATCCCGTGGCGGCCGTGGTGGATCACCACCCCGTGGGGAAGGATACCGACTTGAGCGGCATAGAGGCGGAGATTATCCCCGTGGGTGCCGCCACCACCTTGGTGGCACAACGCCTGCGCCGTGACGGCATCACCCCCGACGGGGTCTGTGCCCGTATGTTGCTGGGCGCCATCCTGCTGGATACCGAGGGGCTATCCTCCCACAAGGCAAAGGCGGAGGATATGGAAATCGCCACGTGGCTGGTTTCTCTGTGCGGCGAGGATACCACGGCGCTGTTTGTCGCCCTGCGGCAGGAGCTGCTGTCCGAAACCGACGTAACCACCCTCTATCGGCGGGATTACCGCCGTTACACCACCCCCGACGGTGCCCCTCTGCTGGGCTGGGCGATTTTGAAGGTGCGGGGGGATGCCTGCCCGGATTTTGCGGCGGTGCGTCGCCTGCTGGCGGCGGATCCTGCCCCCACACGGGTGGCTAAGATCGTGCTGTATCACCCCAACGATCAGCGAGAGGAATATTACCTCGCCGCCGGCGATGCCGCCGATACCCTGCTGGCGGAGGTGCAGACTTCCGCAGGGGAGGGGGCACGGTACGTGGCGGCGGACACGGTGTATCTGCCGCCGGGGTGCTATCACTGGGGACGGAAGCGGTACGCCCTCCGCCTGACCGAGATTTTAGCCAAAAAAGATGAGTTTTCTGCATAAATGCGGTGAAAAAGGCTTTTCTTTGCCGTGTTTATGTGGTACAATAGGGCATCACAGTGACGCAGAGAGGGTTTTCTGCAGAAAGGGCGTTTTCTTATGGATGCAATGACCAAAAAACAGCTGCAGATCATCGCCACCAAGATTCGGCTGGCGGTCATCGAGGCTACCTACCATGCCAAGAGCGGCCACCCCGGCGGCTCTTTGTCCATCGCGGACGATCTGGCGTATCTGTATTTTCAGGAGATGAATATCGACCCCGCCAACCCGAAGTGGGCAGAGCGGGATCGTCTGGTGCTGTCCAAGGGGCACGCCGCTCCGGCGCTGTACGGTGCTCTGGCACTGCGGGGCTATTTCCCTTTGGAGTGGATCCCCACCCTGCGTAAGGCGGATTCCCCCCTGCAGGGGCATCCCGATATGAAGGGTACCCCCGGTGTGGATATGTCCTCCGGCTCGCTGGGGCAGGGTGTGTCCTGCGCCGTGGGTATGGCGCTGGCGGGCAAGCTGGATGGCGCGGATTACCGTGTCTACACCATTTTAGGTGATGGCGAGCTGGGCGAGGGTCAGGTATGGGAGGCGTCTATGTTTGCCGCCGCCAAAAAGCTGGATAACCTGCTGGTGATCGTGGATAACAACAACCTGCAGATCGACGGCACGCTGGAGGAGGTCAACTCCCCCTATCCCATTCCGGAGAAGTTTGCCGCCTTTGGCTTCCACGTGATTGAGATCGACGGCAACGATATGGAGCAGATTGCCGCCGCCTGCGCCGAGGCCAAGACGGTGAAGGGCAAACCCACCTGCATCGTGCAAAAGACGGTGAAGGGCAAGGGCGTATCCTATATGGAGAATCAGTGCAACTGGCACGGCGCCGCCCCCAAGCAGGAGGATTACGAAAAAGCGATGGCGGAGCTGACCGCCCGTTTACAGGAATTGGAGGGTTGACCGATGGCTGAGATCAAGAAGATTGCCACCCGTGACGCCTATGGTCAGGCTTTGGTACAGTTGGGCAACGAGCGGCAGGACGTCGTGGTGATGGATGCCGACCTGGCCGCCGCCACCAAGACGGGGATGTTTAAAAAAGCCCACCCCGATCGGTTTATTGATACCGGCATCGCCGAGAGCAATATGATCAGCATCGCGGCAGGTCTGGCCGCCGCCGGTAAGACGGTGTTTGCCTCCTCCTTTGCGATGTTTGCGGCGGGTCGCGCCTTTGAGCAGATCCGCAATTCTGTGGCGTACCCCCATTTGAACGTGAAGATCGCCGCCACCCACGCGGGTGTTTCGGTGGGCGAGGACGGCGCCACCCACCAGTGCTGTGAGGATCTGGGCATTATGCGCACCATCCCCGGTATGGTGATCCTCAACCCCGCCGACGGCCCCGAGGCGATGGCCGCCGTGCGTGCCGCCGCCGACTACGACGGCCCTGTATATCTGCGCTTCGGTCGCTTGGCCGTGCCGGTGTTCAACGAGGAGAACGTGGAGTTTGTCATCGGCAAAGGAAAAGAGTTGGTGTCCGGCACCGACGTGACGGTGATCGCCACCGGTCTGCTGGTCAACGAGGCGCTCATTGCCGCAGAGCAGTTAAAGGCGGAGGGCGTTGCGGTGCGGGTCATCAATATGGCCACCATCAAGCCCATTGATAAGGAGATCATTCTAAAGGCCGCCGCCGAGACCGGCGCCATCGTCACCGCCGAGGAGCACAATATCATCGGCGGTCTGGGCAGTGCCGTGGCGGAGGTGCTGTGCGAGAGCGGCAAGCCGGTGCCGATGCTCCGTGTGGGCGTAGAGGATCGTTTCGGTCGCTCCGGCCCCGCTCTGGAGCTGCTGGAGCTGTACGGGTTGACCGCCCCCCATATTGTGGAGAAGGTTAAGGCTGTTCTGGCGCTGAAATAAATGCAAAAACTAAGCCGACGGCAAGTGAGCCGTCGGCTTAGTTTTAATGAGAAATGAGCAATGAATAATGAGAAATTAAGGAGTGCCGCGATGCGGCACGAGTTTTAAAAGGATTGTACCCCCACCTTCATTCCTCATTTCTCATTCCTCATTACTCATTGAATAAAAGGAGGTGTACCAATGCCGGAATTTACGTATATTGTCCCGCCGGAGTACGACGGGGAGATGCTGCAGACCTTTTTGCGGCGGGCCTGCGGGCTGTCCTATCGGATGGTGGTCAAGCTCAAACGGGTCCCCGACGGGATGACCCTGGACGGCAAACAATGGCGTTCCATTGACCGCATCAATGCCGGGCAGACGGTGCGCCTGCGGATGCCGGAGGATGCGGTGCGCATTGAGGGCGCGGATATGCCTCTGTCGGTGGTGTATGAGGACGACCATCTGCTGGTGGTGGATAAGCCCCCCTATCTGGCGGTGCACCCCTCAGCGGGCAAGCCGGAGCCCACCCTCGCCAATGCGGTGGTGGGGTACTTCGCGCGGCGGGGCACCCCCCTGTCCTTCCGTCCCATCAACCGCTTGGACCGCAACACCAGCGGTCTGCTGGTGGCGGCCAAGAGCCCTCACGTGGCCTATGCCTTGGCGCAGAAGCCGGAAAAGGTGTATTTCGCCATCCTCCTCGGAGAACTGCAGGGGGAGGGCACCATCAACGAGCCCATTCGGGTGAAGGAGGGCTGTACCATCACCCGCGAGGTGGGGCAGGGCGGCAAGCCCAGTATTACCCATTGGCGGGCGTTGGCCTCGGATGGGGAGATCACGCTGGTACGGGTGGTCATTGAAACGGGACGCACCCACCAGATTCGGGTGCATATGTCTTGGCTGGGGCACCCCTTGGCGGGGGATACCATGTACGGCACCGACGAGGTGATTCTGCCCCGCCATGGCCTGCATTGTGCCCGCACCGCCTTTGACCACCCCATAACGGGGGAGCGGGTCACCCTTATCAGCCCCATGCCCGCCGATATGCGACACCTGCTGGAATCCCGCGGCCTGTGGCAAGACGAATGGGACGAGATGAAGTAAGAAGTAATAGTGAAAAGTGAAAAAGTAAAAAGCCGTGGTTTCGGGTGAAACCACGGCTTTTTGATTATAGAATGGGGAGGGAGAGCACCTCGCCGCTGTAGGCGTCAATGCGCACGTCATCCACCATGGATTGGTGGGAGGGCTGTCCGTCTACCTCCACCAGCCATTGCAGGACGATGTGGTATTCCGGCGTTTCCTCGGTGGGGGTCTGGCGCACCATCAGGGTCATGAGATACCCCGTTTTGGGGTCGCGGTCGCCGGAGCGGATACCCCAGTGCTGCTCCGCGATCGCCAGCGCCCGATCCTCACCGATCCACGTGCGGGCGGTGGCGGTCGTTGTGGTCGCTGCCGTTGTGGTCGTGGTTGTGGTCGTGGTGGCGGGGGCATCGCTGTCGGTGTGCGGCGCCGCCGTGCATCCTGCAGACAGCAGGCACACCAGTGCCAACAGCCCGCAAAGCCGTTTTTTCATCCTAAAAACCACTCCTCTTTGTAATAAGTAAGCAAAATTATACACCCGGTATATTCAATTCGTACTCGCCGTCGCGCAGCACCTGCGCCAGCTCCGCCTCGGTGCGGACACGGTGGGGGATACGGATGCCGAAATTCTCGCAGTGCCCCATATGGTGCCGGTCTGAGCCGGCGATGGGGGGCAGACCGTTCTCCTGCGCCCAGTGTACCGCCCGCAGGTTGTCTAAGGGCGGATTGCAGGCATTATAGACCTCGGCGCCGTCAAAGAGGGCGGGATCCAGTGCCTCCCAGGGGCGGGGGATGTAATCCCGCACGCGGAAGGGGTGAGCCTGCACGAAGAAGCCGCCCGCCTCGCGGACGATGCGGCTCAGATGGGGCAGATCGCAGTCCCGCATCTCGGGGTGATCGTACATAAACTGGGGGGTCACGCCGTAGATCAGCGCCTCTTTACAGTCGCCGATGCCCTCCTCGATGCCGAACAGCACGTCAAAGTCCAGTTGATCGCCGATTTTCTTGGCACGGAGATAGCACTCCTCATAGGCGGCGGCAAAATCCTCCCAGGGCATATTGCGGCGGATGGCGGTATTGCCGTGATAGAAGTGCTCGGTGATCACCATACCCGCATAGCCGATGGCCTTCATTTGGGGCACCAATTCCTCGGGGGAGATGGCGCCGCAGGCACTGCAGGCATTGGTGTGTTGGTGCATTTCATACAGATACATGGGCGTCGCCCCTTTCGTCGGATTGCCTCTCTATTATGCTCTTTTTGGGATAGGTTGTCAACCGAAATTGGTTGCATACAGAGGAAAAATGTGCTATGATTTCCTCATCAACGGACAAGGATGGATGGCAATGACACAAGCGGTGATATTTGATCTGGACGGTACCCTGCTAAATACCCTGGGTGACCTGACGGCGGCGGTCAACCACGGGCTGGCGGCACAGGGTCTGCCTGCCCGCACCGAGGCGCAGGTGCGCACCTACGTGGGTGATGGGGTGCGGGAGCTGATTGCCCGTGCCTGCCCGCCGGATGCGGATGAGGACACCCGCCGAGGGGTGCTGGAGGCCTATCTGCCCTATTATGCCGCCCACAATGCGGATGGGACCGCCCCCTATGCAGGGGTGATGGAGCTGCTTTCGGCTCTTCGGGCGGCGGGCTGCCGTCTGGCGGTGGTCAGCAATAAGCACGATGCCGGTGTGCAGGCGCTCTGCGCCCGCTTTTTCGGGGACGTATTAGAGGTGGTGGTGGGTGCCGACGGCTCCCGCCCGCTGAAGCCCGCCCCCGATGGGATTCTGTACGCCTTGGAGCGGCTGGGGCTTACCCCTGCCGACGTATGGTACGTGGGGGATTCTGCCGTGGACGTGATCACCGCCCGCGCCGCCGGTGTACGGTGCGCCGCCGTGACCTGGGGCTTTCAGGATGTCGATCGCCTTGCCGCACAGCACCCCACGCTGTTGGCGGACACCCCGGAAGAACTGAAAGCGGCATTTTTAGCTTAACAGGACAAAAACAGGGCTCTTTATCGCTTTTCTGTGATAAAGCATTGACATGCCTTGCGCCTTTGTTGTATAATACGTAATTAAATTGAAAACCCCGCCCTACGGAAAGGAAGCGATACAAATGGGACTGACAATTGCACAGAAAATTATCCGTGACCACCTGGTCAGCGGCGAGATGATCCCCGGCACCGAGATTGCCCTGCGGATCGACCAGACCCTGACCCAGGATGCCACCGGCACCATGGCCTACTTAGAGTTTGAGACCATGGGCATTCCCCGCGTGCGCACCGAGCGCAGCGTGGCCTATATTGATCACAACACCCTGCAATCCGGCTTTGAGAATGCCGACGATCACCGCTATATCCAGTCGGTGTGCCGCAAGCACGGTGTGTATTTCTCCCGCCCCGGCAACGGCATCTGCCATCAGGTGCATCTGGAGCGGTTTGGCAAACCCGGCAAGACCCTCATCGGCTCGGACAGCCACACCCCCACCGGCGGCGGCATCGGTATGCTGGCTATGGGTGCGGGCGGTCTGGACGTGGCGGTTGCCATGGGCGGCGGCGCCTATTACATCACCATGCCGAAAATGTATAAGGTGGAGCTCACCGGCAAGTTGCGTCCCTTCGTCACCGCCAAGGACGTGAGCTTAGAGATCCTGCGCCAGCTGTCGGTAAAGGGTGGCGTGGGCGCCATCATTGAGTGGGGCGGCGAGGGTGTTGCCACCCTGTCGGTCCCCGAGCGTGCCACCATCACCAATATGGGCACCGAGCTGGGTGCCACCACCTCCATCTTCCCCTCGGACGAGACCACCCGTCAGTTCCTGAAGGCGGAGGGACGGGAGGAGGATTATATCCCTCTCGCCTCCGATCCCGATGCCGTGTACGATAAGGTCCTGCACATTGATCTGTCCACGCTGGAGCCGCTGATCGCCTGCCCTCACAGCCCCGACGCGGTGGTCACCGTGGCCTCTCTTAAAGGGACCAAGGTGGATCAGGTATGCATCGGCTCCTGCACCAACTCCTCTTTGCAGGATATGCTCAAGGTGGCGGCGCTGGTGAAGGGCTGTACCATTCAGCCCTCGGTCAGCCTGTCCATCTCCCCCGGCTCCAAGCAGGTGCTGTCTATGCTGGCGGACTGCGGTGCGCTCACCGATATCCTCGCCAGCGGCGCCCGTGTGCTGGAGTGCGCCTGCGGCCCCTGCATCGGTATGGGATTCAGTCCCAATTCCGGCGGCGTGAGCCTACGTACCTTTAACCGTAACTTTGAGGGCCGCAGCGGCACCGCCGACGGGCAGGTGTATCTGTGCAGTCCCGAAACCGCCGTGGCGGCGGCGCTGACCGGTGAGATCACCGATCCCCGTCTGCTGGGCGAAATGCCCGCCATCCGCTTCCCCGAGAGTTTCCGCATCGACGACAGTGCCGTGCTGGCCCCCGCCGACGAGGAGGAGGCCGCCTCGGTGGAGGTGCTCCGCGGTCCCAACATCAAGGAATTCCCCCAGAGCCATCCCCAGCTGGACACTTTGTCCGCCCCGCTGGTGCTGAAGGTGGGGGACAACATCACCACCGACCACATTATGCCCGCCGGTGCCAAGATCCTGCCCTATCGCTCCAACATCCCCCATCTGTCCCAGTTCTGCTTCGGTGTCTGTGATAAGACCTTCCCCGAACGGGCAAAGGCGGCGGGGCAGTCCATCGTGGTGGGCGGCAGCAACTACGGTCAGGGCTCTTCCCGTGAGCATGCGGCGCTGGTGCCCCTGTATCTGGGGGTGCGGGCGGTGATTGCCAAATCCTTTGCCCGTATTCACGCCGCCAACCTGATCAATGCCGGTATTATGCCCCTGACCTTCAAGGATCCTGAGGATTACGACAAGCTGGGGCAGGACGATCTGCTGGAGATCACCGGCGTGTACGCCGGTATGGACAGCGGCGAGATGACCCTGACCGACAAGACCAACGGTGTGGCGGTGACTCTGTGCGCCGATTTCACCCAGCGGCAGAAAGATATTCTGAAGGCCGGCGGTCTGCTGGCCTATACCAAAGAAATGGGGGATAAGTAATATGCAGAAGTACATTGATAACGCTGTAGAGCAGTTCCGCACCCTGATCACCGAGCAGCTGGCCCGCCAGAATCGGATGGAGGCGGGGGAGCAGGCTAAGGATTTTGCCAACCTGCCCCACCTGACCATCGGTATCTGCGGCGGTGACGGCATCGGCCCCATCATCACCCATGCGGGTGAGGACGTGCTCCGATTCCTGCTGGCAGAGGACGTGGCCGCCGGCCGTGTGGAGTTCCGTGAGATCGACGGTCTCACCATCGAGCGCCGCACCGAGGTGGGCAAGGCCATCCCCGACGATACCCTGGCCGCCCTGCGGGAGTGCGACGTCATTCTGAAGGGCCCCACCACCACCCCCCACGGCGGCAATCTGGAGAGCGCCAACGTGGCGATGCGCCGCGAGCTGGATCTGTATGCCAACGTGCGCCCCACCTGCGTGCCCGAATTGGGCATCGATTGGGTGTTCTACCGTGAAAACAGCGAGGGTGAGTACGTGCTGGGCAGCCGTGGCGTGGAGATCCCCGATAAGCTGGCCATGGACTTTAAGGTGACCACCGATGCCGGTACCCGCCGCATCGCCCGTGCCGCTTTTGAATACGCCAAAAATAACGGCAAGGATAACGTGGCCATCGTTACCAAGGCCAACATTATGAAAAAGACCGACGGCAATTTCAGCCGTATCTGCCACGAGGTGGCCGCCGAGTACCCCGGCATCACCGCCGAGGATTGGTACATCGACATTATGACCGCCAATCTGGTGAACGAGGCACGCCGCAGCCAGTTCCAGGTGTTCGTCCTGCCTAATCTGTACGGCGATATCATCACCGATGAGGCCGCCCAGATTCAGGGCGGTGTGGGCACCGCCGGCAGCGCCAACATCGGCGATCAGTACGCGATGTTTGAGGCTATCCACGGCTCTGCCCCCCGTATGATCGAGATGGGGCGCGGCGATTATGCCAACCCCGCATCGGTGCTGAAGGCCTGCGCCATGCTGCTGCGCCACATCGGTAAGGCGGCCGAGGCGGAGAAGCTGGAAAAGGCGCTGGCCATCTGCAATGAGAAGATGAATATGACCGGTCGTCCCGGCGGTAACACCTGCGCTGAGTTCGCCGCCGCCGTGATGGCAGAAGTGGAGGCTATGTAATGGATAAAAAGGCAATTTTGGCCCGTGTAGACCATACCGAGCTGAACCCCGCCGCCCGGTGGGAGGATATCCGTACCCTGATCGACGATGCCATTACCTACGGCACCGCCACCGTCTGCATCCCTCCCTGCTACGTTAAGCGTGCCGTGAATTATGCCGACGGCAAGCTGCCCATCTGCACCGTCATCGGCTTCCCCCACGGCAACAGCCCCACCGCCGCCAAGGCCGCCGAGACCAAGTGCGTGGTGGAGGCCGGCGCCGCCGAGGTGGATATGGTGATCAACCGCGGCTGGGTCAAGGACGGCCTCTTTGATGCCGTCACCGACGAGATCCGCATTGTGAAGGCCGCCTGCGGCGATAAGCTGCTGAAGGTCATCATCGAGTGCTGCGGCCTCACCGACGAGGAGAAGGTTGCCCTGTGCAAGTGCGTCACTGATGCCGGCGCTGAGTATATCAAGACCTCCACCGGCTTTGATAAGAGCGGCGCCACCGTGCAGGACGTGGCGCTGATGAAGCAGAACGTGGGCGAGGGCGTGCTGGTCAAGGCGGCCGGCGGCATCCGCAGCTTTGAGGCGGCGCAGGCGATGATCGAGGCCGGTGCCGACCGCATTGGCGCCAGCGCCCTGGTCAAGCTGATGAAATCCGAAGCGTAATACGGAAAAAGTCCGACCCGAAAAGGGTCGGACTTTTTTTGCCAAAAAGCAGAAAGGATATTTATCCACATTCCCCATTGCAACCGAGAAAATAGTGTGTTACAATGACCACGTATCCTATTTATGCACGTAGGAGGAGGCAGAATTATGAACATAATCGTCGTAGGCTGCGGCAAGATCGGCACCACCATTCTGGAGAGTCTGGTGGAGGAGGGTCACAACGTCGTTGCGGTGGACAACCGTCCCGCCGCGCTGGTGGATATCACCAATATTCACGACGTGATGACCGTCTGCGGCAACGGTGCCGACTGCGAGACGCTGACCGATGCCGGCGCCGATACCGCCGATCTGGTGGTGGCTGCCACCGGCTCGGACGAGGTGAATATGCTGTGCTGTCAGGTGGCGGATAAGCTGGGGGTCGCTAATACAGTGGCCCGTATCCGCAAGCCGGAGTTTAACGACCGTAGCCTGCTGACTATGAAGCAACTGCTGAATCTGTCTATGAGCATTAATCCGGATCAGCTGGCGGCGCAGGAGATCTATCATATGCTCCGTCTGCCGGCGGCGGTGAAGATCGAGTCCTTCTCCGGACGGCAGTTTGAGATGATCGAACTGCGCCTGAAGGCGGAGTCCCCCTTGGTGGGGATTCCCCTGAGCGAAGCCCGTAATCATTTTAAGGCCAAGTTCCTTATCTGCGTGGTGCAGAGAGGGGACGAGGTATTTATCCCCGACGGTAACTTTGTGCTTCAGGGCGGGGATAAGATCGGTCTGACCGCCACCCACGGCGAGATACAGAAACTGTTCCGCAGCACCGGTATGGGCAAAAAGCAAGCCCGTAAGGTGATGCTGTTGGGTGGTAGCCGCGTGGCCTATTATCTGGCGAAACGGTTGTTGGCCTCCGGCGTGGAGGTCAAGATCATTGACAAGGATAGGGAGACCTGCGAGCAGCTGTGCGAGCTGTTGCCCGCCGCCACCGTGATCTGCGGCGACGGCGCCCAGCAGGAATTACTGCTGGAAGAGGGCTTGGATAGTATGGACGCCTTTGTGGCGCTCACCGGTATGGACGAGCAGAATATCCTTTTGTCCTTCTTTGCCCATGCCCACAACGTGCCTAAGGTGATTCCCAAGGTCAGCCGCCCTGCGCTGGGCGCGCTGGCGGAGCAGCTGGGTCTGGAGGGCGTGGTGTCCCCGCGGGATATCATTGCTGACGTGCTGGTGCAGCACGCCCGAGCGTTGGAGAATTCTATGGGCAGTAACGTGGAGACCCTGTACCGCCTGATGGACGACGGCGCCGAGGCACTGGAATTCAACGTCAAGGACGATCCCCGTCTGGTGCGCATCCCCCTAAAGGATCTCCAGCTGAAATCCCGGGTGCTGGTGGCGGGCATCCTCCGTGGACGGGAGACCATCATCCCCACCGGTGCGGATATGATCCTGCCGGGGGATAAGGTTGTGGTCATTACCGCCGGTCGCCGCCTAAACGACCTGGCGGACATTTTGAAGTGATCACGGATTCAATCTCAGCCACCGTTCTCAGCGGTTATATTAGTGCGGAGAAATAGAGCATAGGAATGGTTTTAGTATGAACTATCGGATGATTTTCTATATGACCGGGCGTCTCCTGCAGTTGGAGGCGGCGCTTTTGCTGCTGCCGGCGGTGGTGTGCCTGGTTTATGGTGATGGCGGCTTGGCTGCGATGCTGATTGCGGCGGCGGTAGCGTTTGTGTTGGGGTGCGGTATGACCTTGTTGCGCCGCCCGAAAAAGCAGACCATCTATGCTAAAGAAGGTTTTGTCATCGTGGCTCTGTCCTGGCTGCTGTTGTCGGTGGTGGGTGCACTGCCCTTTGTCATCAGCGGTGCCATCCCTAATTACATCGACGCCTTTTTCGAAACGGTCAGCGGCTTTACCACCACTGGCGCATCGGTGGTTACCACTCTTGGCCGAATGGGGGAGCCGTTGGCAATGGGTCACGGCATCCTGTTTTGGCGCAGTTTCACCCATTGGATCGGCGGTATGGGCGTGCTGGTGCTGATGATGGCGCTGTCTCCGGCGGAATCCGGCCGCACCATCCACGTGATGAGGGCCGAGGTGCCCGGTCCCATTGTGGGCAAGCTGGTGCCCCGTCTGCGGGATACCGCCAAGATCTTGTATCTCATCTATCTCGGTATGACCGTGGTGGAGATTCTTTGCTTGCTGGTGGCGGGTATGCCCCTGTTTGATAGCATAGTCCACACCTTCGGCACCGCCGGCACCGGCGGCTTCGGTATCTACAGCACCAGCATCGGAGAGTACAACGCCGCCATTCAGTGGATCATCACGGTGTTTATGTGGTTGTTCGGCGTCAATTTCAATATTTATTATCTGCTGCTCATTCGTAGCCTGCGCCCGGCACTGACCAGCCGGGAGCTGTGGGTGTATTTCGGCATTACCGTGGTGGCGGTAGCGGCGATTACCGTCAATTTGCTGCCGCTGGAGCATTACGCCACCTTGGAGGAGAATCTGCGCCACGCCGCGTTCCAGGTATCCTCCATCATCACCACCACGGGCTACGCCACGGTGGATTTCAACCTGTGGCCGGCCTTCTCTAAGTGTGTTTTGTTGCTATTGATGTTTGTGGGCGCATGTGCCGGTTCTACCGGCGGCGGCCTAAAGGTGTCCCGCGTGATGCTGGTGTTCAAAGCGGTGGCCCGGGAACTCAAGAGGCTGGTCCACCCCCGATCGGTGGGTGTGGTACGGTTGGAAGGCAAGCGGGTGGAGGAGCCGGTGGTACAGTCTGCCACCGCCTACTTCGTGCTGTATTTCGTGTTGTTTGCCGGTGTGTTTTTGGTGCTGTGCATCGAGCCGACCTTCGACCTGGAGACCAATCTGTCCGCCACCGCCGCCTGTATCAACAACATCGGTCCCGGCTTTGGTGCGGTGGGCCCTGCCGGCAGTTATGCGGACTATTCCGCCCTGTCCAAGATTGCTTTGTCCTTTGCCATGCTGCTGGGCCGTCTGGAGATCTATCCTCTGGTGCTGACCCTCCTGCCCGGCACCTGGACTAAGGAATAAAAAACGGCGTTGGGCCGCCCCATCTGCGGATGGGGCGGCCTTCTCTACATATTGCACGAGAAAACTCCCCAAATCAGGGGGAATTTTTGCGTTTTATGCGGGGGAATTTCGTTGACAAGAAATCCTATTATATGATATAATGAACCAAATCGTTGATCACGGGTAAGGAGGAATCGGCTATGTGCAGTAAGGATATGCGTGTCCACGGCGTTGCGGTTGCTCCTTCTGTTATTTCCCGTGCTACCGAGTTGGCGGCTCTGTCCCCCGATTCGGATTTATATTATGTTGTTTTTCCCGGCTTTTGCGATGTGCATGTGCATTTTCGCGAGCCGGGATTTTCTTATAAAGAGACCATGTTGACCGGCTCTGCGGCGGCGGCACGGGGCGGCTATACCGACGTGTGCACCATGCCCAACCTGAATCCGGTGCCGGACAGCGTGGCGCATCTGGAACAGCAGCTGGCACTGATCCCGCCCCACGGGGTGGGGATCCACCCCTACGGCTCCATCACGGTGGGGCAGCGGGGCGAGGTGCTGGCTGACCTCAGGGGGATGGCTCCCCGTTGCATCGCCTTTTCCGATGACGGGCGGGGGGTGCAGAGCGAGAGCCTGATGCGGCAGGCGATGGAGGAGGCCAAACGGCTGGGCAAGATCATCGTCGCCCACTGCGAGGATAACAGCCTGCTCCATGGCGGCTATATCCACGCCGGCGCCTATGCGGCGGCCCACGGCCATCGGGGCATCTGCTCCGAGAGCGAGTGGGGGCCCATCGCCCGGGATCTAAAGCTGGCCGAGGAGACGGGGTGCGCCTATCACGTGTGCCACATCTCCTGCAAGGAGTCGGTGGCTCTCATCCGCGAGGCCAAGGCGCGGGGGGTGGACGTCACCTGCGAGACGGCGCCCCACTACCTGACCATGGACGACAGCGACCTGCAGGAGGACGGACGGTTTAAGATGAACCCCCCTCTGCGCAGTGCCGCCGACCGAGAGGCGCTGGTGGAGGGTCTGGTGGATGGCACCATCGATTGCATCGCCACCGACCACGCCCCCCATTCCGTTGAGGAAAAGGCCAAGGGGCTGGAGCACAGCGCCTTTGGCGTGGTGGGGCTGGAGACCGCCTTTCCGGCGGTGTATACCCATCTGGTGCGTCCGGGCATACTGAGTCTGGAGCAGGCGGTGCGGTGCCTGACCGAGAATCCCCGCCGCCGTTTCGGCATCCCCACGGGCGACAGCTTCACGGTGTGGGAGCTGAACACCGCCTATACTGTCAACCCCGATGAATTCCATACCCTCGGCAGAGCCACCCCCTATGCGGGGCAGACGCTTTTTGGTCGCTGTGTGCTGACTGTGGCCGACGGAACGATCGTATATCAACCTGTGTGATCCTATAGGAGGCAATGGATTTATGGCAAAGCGTACCGATATCAAAAAGATTCTTATCATCGGCTCCGGCCCCATCGTCATCGGTCAGGCGGCCGAGTTTGACTATGCCGGCACCCAGGCTTGTCTGGCGCTCCGCGAGGAGGGCTACGAGGTGGTGCTGTGCAACTCCAACCCCGCCACCATTATGACCGACACCACCATCGCGGACAAGGTGTATATGGAGCCTCTGACGCTGGAATACGTGTCCCGCATCATCCGCCGCGAGCGTCCGGATGCCATCCTGCCCGGCATCGGCGGTCAGACCGGTCTGAATCTGGCGATGCAGCTGGAGAAAAAGGGGATACTGAAGGAATGCGGCGTGGAGCTGCTGGGCACCAGCAGCGAGTCCATCGAGCGGGCCGAGGACCGGGAGATGTTTAAGGAATTGTGTGAGTCCATCGGCGAGCCGGTCATTCCCTCCGAGATCACCTATGATCTGGAGCAGGCCAAGGCGGCGGCAGCCCGCATCGGCTATCCCGTGGTGCTGCGCCCCGCCTTTACGCTGGGCGGCACCGGCGGCGGCTTTGCCTATACCGAGGCAGAGTTGCTGGAGATCGGCAAAAACGCCTTCAAGCTCTCTCCCGTGCATCAGGTGCTGATCGAGAAGGGCGTCAAGGGCTATAAGGAGATCGAGTTTGAGGTGATGCGGGATTCCAACGATCACGCCATCACCATCTGCGGTATGGAGAACGTGGACCCCGTGGGTGTCCACACCGGCGATTCTATCGTGGTGGCGCCCATCCTGTCCCTCAATGACCACGATCTGAAGATGCTCAACGATTCCGCCATCAAGATCATCCGTGAATTAAAGATTTCCGGCGGCTGCAACGTACAGTTCGCCCTCAACCCCGACACCAGCGAGTATTACCTCATTGAGGTCAACCCCCGTGTGTCCCGCTCCTCCGCGCTGGCGTCCAAGGCCAGCGGCTATCCCATCGCCCGCGTCACCGCTAAGATCGCGGTGGGTATGGGTCTGGAGGAGATCCCCGTAGCGGGTGGCACCGCCGCCATCGAGCCCAATCTGGACTACATCGTGGCAAAATTCCCCCGCTTCCCCTTTGATAAGTTCACCACCGCCCCCAACACGCTGGGCACCCAGATGAAGGCCACCGGCGAGGTGATGGGCATCGGCTCCACCTTGGACGAGTGCTTCCTGAAATCCGTGCGCTCTCTGGAGACCGGCGTGGATCACTTCTACCACGCCAAGTTTGACGGCAAGACCAAGGAAGAGCTGCTGGCCTATATTGCCGAGAGCAAGGATGACAACATCTATGCCATCGCCCAGCTGATCCGCCTCGGTATGACGGTGGACGAGCTGCACGAGATTACCAAGATCACCGCCCTGTTCCTGGAGAGCCTGCAGCGCATCGTGGAGATGGAGCGTATCCTGCAGGAGAAGCCCGGCGATGAGACCGCTCTGCGGGCGGCCAAGCAGATGGGCTTTGCGGATGCAGTGATCGCCCGCCTGTGGCACACCGACGAGATCGCGGTGTATCATCAGCGCAAGGCCGCCGGTATCACCCCCGTGTTCCGTATGGTGGACACCATGCATACCGGCAAGTACATTGCTTATCTGTACTCCTCTTATTTAGGGGAGAACGACAGCCGTCTGACCGATAAGAAAAAGATCGTGGTGCTGGGTGCCGGCCCCATCCGTATCGGACAGGGCGTGGAGTTTGACTATTCCACCGTCCACGCGGTGCAGACCATTAAAAAATCCGGCTACGAGGCCATCATCATTAACAACAACCCCGAGACCGTGTCCACCGACTACACCACCGCGGACAAGCTCTATTTTGAGCCCCTGACCCCGGAGGACGTGATGGCCATCATTGACTTTGAACAGCCGGAGGGCGTCATCGCCTCCCTGGGCGGTCAGACCGCTATCAATCTGGCACAGCCCTTGATGGACCGTGGGGTCAACATCATCGGCACCGACTGCGCGGCCATTGAGCGGGCGGAGAACCGTGACAGCTTTGAGAAGATCCTGCGGGAATTGAACATCCCGCAGCCCAAGGGACACGCCGTCACCAACATTGAGGACGGCATTAAGGCCGCCAACGACATTGGCTATCCCGTGCTGGTGCGCCCCTCCTTCGTGCTGGGTGGCCGCGCCATGCAGATCGTGGCAAAGGATAAGGATCTGCGCCAGTATCTGAAGACCGCCGTGGAGATCGACGAGGACAAGCCCGTGCTGGTGGACAAATACCTGCAGGGCAAAGAGGTAGAGGTGGATGCCATCTGCGACGGCACCGACGTGTTCGTCCCCGGCATTATGGAGCTGGTGGAGCGCACCGGTGTCCACTCCGGCGATTCCATCTCGGTGTATCCCACCTTCTCGATATCCGATAAGGTCAAGGAGACCATTCTGGAATATTCCAAAAAGCTGGGTCTGGGCATTGGCATCATCGGTCTGTTCAACATCCAGTTTATCGTGGACCCCAACGACAACGTGTTCATCATTGAGGTGAATCCCCGTTCCTCCCGCACCGTGCCTTTCCTGTCCAAGGCCACCGGCTATTCGCTGGCGGATATCGCCACCGAGGTGATTATGGGCAAGAGCCTGAAGGAGCAGGGCATTACCACGCTGTATCCCAAGGAGAAGGATCGTTATTACGTCAAGGTGCCGGTATTCTCCTTTAACAAGATCAAGGGTCTGGACGCCTATCTGTCCCCCGAGATGAAATCTACCGGCGAGGCCATCGGCTATGACGACAAGCTGCCCCGCGCTCTGCAAAAGGCGCTCATTGCCTCCGGTATGACCCTGCACAATTACGGCACTGTCATCGTCACCCTGGCCGACGAGGATAAGGAAGAGGCACTGCCGCTGGTCAAGCGGTTCTACGATATGGGCTTTAACATTGAGGCCACCGTGGGCACCGCCAACTTCCTGAAGGAGCACGGCATCCGCACCCGTGTGCTGATGAAGCTGCTGGAGGGCAGTGAGGAGATCTTTGATTCCATCCGTGCCGGCTACGTCAGCTACGTGATCAATACCCGTGCCATTCTCTCCGGTGTCCACTATGAGGATGGCGTGCTTATCCGCCGCTGCGCGGTGGAGAACGGTGTCACCCTGTTCTCCTCTCTGGATACGGTGCGCATCGTGCTGGACGTGCTGGAGGAGATCACCAACAAGGTGTCCACCATCGACGCAAAATAAAAACAGCCGAAACAGGGCAATGCCTCCCTCTGTGAGGGAGGTGGCACGCGAAGCGTGACGGAGGGAGTTTGACTCCCCCACCCATCTGCGGTGGGAGCCCCCTCGGGGAGGGGACCTGCCGAGAAGCCAATGACAAGGAGCCATTATGAAACAAACCGTTTTCACCATCACCGAAAATGCCCCTCTGACCGCCACCGTTTATCGGATGGCGCTGGTGGGGGATACTGCCGGCATCACCACCGGTCAGTTTGTGAATATTCAGCTGGAGGGTCTGTACCTGCGCCGCCCCATCTCGGTGTGCGACTGTCAGGGGGACACCCTCACCCTCATCTATAAGGTGGTGGGCAAGGGCACCCGTCAGATGGCACAGCTGTCGGCGGGACAGACCCTGGACGTGCTGACCGGTCTGGGCAACGGCTATGACCTGTCTAAGGCGGGGGAGCGCCCCCTGCTGCTGGGCGGCGGCGTGGGCGTCCCGCCCCTGTATATGCTGGCCCGTCAGCTCCGTGAGCAGGGTAAGGCGGTGTCGGTGGTGCTGGGCTTTAATACCGCCGACGAGGTGTTCTATGAGCAGGAGTTTGCGGCGCTGGGCTGTGACGTAACGGTAACCACCGCCGACGGCACCCACGGCACCAAGGGCTTCGTCACCGACGCTCTGCCTGCCGATTACAGCTATTTCTACACCTGCGGCCCGGAGCCGATGCTGAAGGCGGTGTATAAGGCTACCGCCACCTCCGGCCAGTTCAGCTTTGAGGAGCGGATGGGCTGCGGCTTCGGCGCCTGTATGGGCTGCTCCTGCAAGCTGGTTACCGGCGGCTACAAGCGCATTTGTAAGGACGGCCCCGTGCTGGAAAAGGAGGAGATCCTATGGGACGCTTAAACGTGAATCTCTGCGGCATTGAGATGGATAACCCCGTCATCCCCGCCTCCGGCACCTTTGGCTATGGCTATGAGTTTGCCGCACTGTACGATATTAATCTGCTGGGCACCTTTTCGTTTAAGGGTACCACCAAGGAGCCCCGTTTTGGCAACCCCACCCCCCGCATTGCGGAGTGCACGGCGGGGATGATCAATGCGGTGGGTCTGCAGAACCCCGGCGTAGACAAGGTCATCGCCGAGGAGCTGCCCCGCCTGAAGCAATGCTTTCATAAGCCGGTGATGGCCAACGTCAGCGGATTTTCCATCGAGGATTACGCCTATACCTGCGAAAGACTGGATCAAGAGGAGCAGGTGGGTTGGCTGGAGGTCAACGTCAGCTGCCCCAACGTGCACGGCGGCGGTATGAGCTTCGGCACCAGCCCCGAGGCGGCGGCCGAGGTGGTGCGGGCGGTCAAGCAGGTGACAACCAAGCCGGTCATTGTCAAATTATCCCCCAACGTGACGGATATCGTGTCTATCGCCAAGGCCTGTGAGCAGGCGGGCGCCGACGGCATCAGCCTGATCAATACCCTGCTGGGTATGCGCATCGACCTGCGCACCAAAAAGCCGGTGATCGCCAACAAGATGGGCGGCTTCTCCGGTCCTGCCATCTTCCCGGTGGCGGTGCGGATGGTGTATCAGGTGGCGAACGCGGTGTCCATTCCCGTAGTGGGTATGGGCGGCGTGTCCACCGCCGAGGACGTCATCGAGATGATGCTGGCGGGTGCCACCGCCGTAGAGGTGGGTGCCGCCAATTTGGTGGACCCCTACGTGTGTGAGAAGATCATCCGGGATCTGCCGGCGGTGATGGATCGCTACGGCATCACGGATCTGAAGAGTATTATAGGAGGCGCAAAGTAATGGGTAAGGACGTTATCGTAGCATGTGATTTTGCCAACGCCGATCAGGTGTTTGGCTTTCTGGATCGGTTCACCGGTCGCAAGCCCTTTGTTAAGATCGGTATGGAGCTGTTCTATGCCGAGGGGCCCCAGATCGTCCGTGAGATCAAGCGCCGCGGACATAAGATCTTTCTGGATCTGAAGCTCCACGATATCCCCAATACGGTGAAAAAGGCGATGGCCGTGCTGTCCAATCTGGACGTGGACATCACCAACCTCCATGCCGGCGGCACCGTGCGGATGATGGAGGCGGCGCTGGAGGGACTGACCCGTCCCGATGGCACCCGCCCTCTGCTGATCGCCGTTACCCAGCTGACCTCCACCGATCAGGAGGCAATGGAGAACGACCTGCTGATCAAGGAGCCCATCGATCGGGTGGTGATGCACTATGCCTCCTGCGCCCAAAAGGCGGGTCTGGACGGCGTGGTCTGCTCCCCTCTGGAGGCGGGCAAGGTACACAATACCTGCGGCGCTGATTTTCTCACCATCACCCCCGGTGTCCGCTTTGCCGATGGCGATGTGGGCGACCAGAAGCGGGTGATGACCCCCGCCGAGGCCAAGCGCATCGGCTCGGATTATATCGTGGTGGGGCGCCCCATCACCGCCGCCGCTGACCCCGTGGCCGCCTATGAGCGCTGCGTGGCGGAGTTCTGCGATTGAGATTGGATGATGCGCACCAACCTTTTCTTGACTCCCCTTGTCAGGGGAAGCGAGAGGTGGTGCTGACGTTTCATTTTCACATCTGAAGGAGGACAACGTAATGGAAGCCTACAAGAGAGAATTTATCCAATTCCTGCAGGAGGCAGGGGTGCTGAAGTTCGGTGATTTCACCGCCAAGTCCGGCCGTAAGATCCCCTATTTCATCAATGCCGGCATGATCAAGACCGGCAAGGACATTGCCCGCCTGGGCGAGTTCTATGCCAAGGCGTATTTTGAAAAGCTGGGCAACAAGCCTGCGGTGCTGTACGGCCCTGCTTATAAGGGCATCTCTCTGTCGGTGTCTGCCGCCGTGGCACTGTCCAAGAACGGGCTCAACGTCCCCTTCTTCTTCAATCGGAAAGAGGTCAAGGATCACGGCGAGGGCGGCGTGTTCGTGGGCTACGTGCCCCAGCCCGGTGAGGAGATCGTCATCATTGAGGACGTGATCACCGCCGGCACCGCCATCCGCGAGTCTATGGAGATCCTCAGCCATCTGGAGGATACCAAGGTGGCCGCCACCTTCATTATGGTGGACCGCAAGGAAAAGGGTCAGACCGAAAAGGGCGCCATGCAGGAGATCGAGGAGCAGTTTGGTTTCCCCGTCTACTCCATCGTGGACGTATACGACATCATTGAGTATCTGGAGGAGGACCCCACCAACGAGGAGAACGTCACCCGCATTAAAAACTACCTGTCTGTGAACGGAGCGAAGGTATGAGAAGTCTGATTGATATTTTAGACCTGTCGGTGGAGGAAATTCAGGAGCTCATTGCCACCGCCTGCGATATCATTGCGCATCCCGACGACTACGCCGAGGCCTGCAAGCGTAAAAAGCTGGCCACCCTGTTCTTTGAGCCCTCCACCCGCACCCGCCTGAGCTTTGAGGCGGCGATGCTGGAGTTGGGCGGCGGGGTCATCGGCTTTTCCGCCGCCAACAATTCCTCCGCGGCGAAGGGGGAGAGCGTGGCGGACACCGCCAAGACCATCAGCTGTTATGCGGACATCATCGCTATGCGCCACCCCAAGGAGGGCGCCGCTCTGGTGGCGGCCAACAATGCCTCCATTCCGGTGATCAATGCCGGTGACGGCGGTCATTGCCACCCCACCCAGACGCTGGCGGATCTGCTGACCATCCATCGGGAAAAGGGTGGCTTTGAGGGGCTGACGGTGGGCTTCTGCGGCGATTTAAAGTTCGGCCGCACGGTGCATTCGCTGATCAACGCCCTGTCCCGTTACAGCGGCATTCATATCGTGCTCATCTCCCCCGAGGAGCTGAAGCTTCCCAGCTACATTAAGAAGGACGTACTGAAAAAGAACGGCATCCCCTATACCCAAACCACCGATTTAGAGGCGGCGATGCCGGATCTGGACATTTTGTATATGACCCGTGTTCAGCGGGAGCGGTTTTTCAACGAGGAGGATTATCTCCGCCTGAAGGACAGCTACATTCTGGACCCCAAAAAGCTGGAAAACGCCAAATCCGACCTGTGCATTATGCACCCCCTGCCCCGTGTTAACGAGATCTCGGTGGCGGTGGATGACGATCCCCGCGCCTGCTACTTCAAGCAGGTGCTCAACGGCAAGTATATGCGGATGGCGCTGATTCTCAAGCTGCTGAAGGAGGCGAGCGTATGAATATAGACTCCATTCAGAACGGTGTGGTGATCGACCATATCACCGCCGGCGGCGGTATGAAGCTGTACGAGCTGTTGGGCTTGGACACCATCGACTGCTCGGTGGCGCTCATCCGCAACGTCGCCAGCAAAAAGATGGGGTGTAAGGACATCATTAAGATCGACGCCGCCATTCCGGTGAATCTGGACGTCATCGGCTACGTGGACCCTGCCGCCACCGTCAATATCATCCGCGACGGCAAGCTGGTGGAGAAAAAATCCATCCCTATGCCGGAGCAGCTGGTGAACGTGATCAAATGTAAGAATCCCCGCTGCATCACCTCCTGCGAGCAGGAGCTGGATCATATCGTGCGGCTCACCGACCCCGTGCAGAAGGTGTACCGCTGCATCTATTGCGAAACCAAGGCCAACTAACGTAGAGTGTCATAGAGAAAGGACTGTGTATTATGGCGAAATTTATCAACGAGCCCTCCCATACTTTTAACGAGTATCTGCTGATCCCCGGCTATTCCTCCAGCGAGTGCATTCCCGCGAACGTATCGCTGAAGACCCCCCTGACCAAGTTCAAAAAAGGGGAGAAGCCGGCCATCGAGATGAACATCCCCATGGTGTCCGCCATTATGCAGTCCGTGTCCGGCGACCGTCTGGCGGTGGCGCTGGCCACCGAGGGCGGTGTGTCCTTCATCTACGGCTCCCAGTCTGTGGAGGATGAGGCCGCCATGGTGAAGCGCGCCAAGGATTACAAGGCGGGCTTTGTCACCAGCGACAGCAACCTGACCCCCGACCACACGCTGGCGGACGTGGTGGCGCTGAAGGAGCAGACCGGCCACTCCACCGTGGCGGTGACGGTGGACGGCACCCCCGATGGCAAGCTGGTGGGCATCGTCACCGGCCGTGACTATCGCGTGTCCCGTATGGACCCCGCTACCAAGGTGGCGGAGTTTATGACCCCCCTGGATAAGCTGATTACCGCCCCCGAGGGCACCACCCTGAAGGAGGCTAACGATATCATTTGGGATCACAAGCTGAATTCCCTGCCCATCGTGGATGAGGCAGGCCGTCTGCTGTATTTCGTGTTCCGCAAGGACTACGACAGCCACAAGCAGAATCCCAACGAGCTGTTGGACGCCCACAAGCGGTACGTGGTGGGCGCCGGCATCAACACCCGTGACTATGCCCAGCGTGTTCCTGCGCTGGTAGAGGCGGGTGCCGACGTGCTGTGCATTGATTCCTCCGAGGGTTTTTCGGATTGGCAGAAGCTGACCATCGATTGGATCCGTGCGCGTTACGGCGACACCGTGAAGGTGGGCGCCGGCAACGTGGTGGATGCCGCCGGCTTCCGCTTTTTGGCTGAGGCGGGCGCCGACTTTATCAAGGTAGGCATCGGCGGCGGCTCCATCTGCATCACCCGTGAGACCAAGGGCATCGGCCGCGGTCAGGCCACGGCGCTCATCGAGGTCTGTGCCGAGCGTGACCGTTATTTTGAGGAGACCGGTGTGTACGTGCCCGTCTGCTCCGACGGCGGCATCGTGTACGACCACCACATCACTCTGGCGCTGGCGATGGGCGCCGATTTTGTGATGCTGGGGCGGTATTTTGCCCGCTTTGACGAGTCCCCCACCAACAAGGTGAACATCGGCGGAACTTATTACAAGGAGTACTGGGGCGAGGGCTCCAGCCGCGCCCGTAACTGGATGCGCTACGATCTGGGCGGCGATAAAAAGCTGTCCTTTGAGGAGGGCGTGGACTCCTACGTGCCCTATGCCGGCTCCCTGAAGGATAACGTGGCCCTGTCCCTGTCCAAGGTGCGCTCCACCATGTGCAACTGCGGCGCCCTGAGCATCCCCGAGCTGCAGGAGAAGGCCACCCTGACCTTAGTGTCCGCCACCAGCATCGTGGAGGGCGGCGCTCATGATGTTATACAGAAAGAAACCAGCCTGTCCATCAAGTAATTGTGTAAAGCGTAGAAAAGCCGAATATCGCCTGTCTGTGCCTTGACACAATACCGAAAAATATGGTATGATCGGATAGTCAAGTAAAGAGCGTTTTTCGCGACTGACGGAGAAATTGCGGAGCACCGCAAAGGACCGAAAAACGAGGGGGAAACCCCATTCACGCCGACCGTCTGGGCACAGTACACTCACCTGAGTTTACTGTGCCCTTTTCTGTTTTTTAGCGGCTATTGACACCCTAAACAGAGCGAAGGATCCCTCTTTGAAGGAACGGTCGAGCCGCGTTGCGGCGAGACTGAGGGAGTCGCCGCCGTAAGGCGGTGGGTGAAACACTCCCTCCGTCATTTGCTTCGAAAATGCCACCTCCCTCGGCGAGGGAGGCTATCGCCCCATCCAAAGGAGGTAATCACTATGAAAAAAGTAGGCATCATTATGGGCAGCGACAGCGACCTGCCCATCATCCGGAAGGCCACGGACACGCTGGCTCAGCTGGAGATCCCTTATGAGGTGCATATCTATTCCGCCCACCGCACCCCCGAGCAGGCGCGGGATTTTGCCGCCAATGCCCGTGCCAACGGTTTTGGCGTGCTGATCGCGGCGGCGGGTATGGCCGCCCATCTGGCGGGGGCTATCGCCGCCAATACCACCCTGCCGGTCATCGGCATTCCCTGTCAATCGGCGGCGCTGGAGGGTATGGATGCCCTGCTGTCCACCGTGATGATGCCTACCGGCATCCCCGTGGCCACCGTGGCTATCAACGGCGGCGCCAATGCCGCCCTATTGGCGGCGCAGATTCTGGCGGTGGAGGATACGGCGCTGGCCGCCCGTCTGGACGCCAAGCGTGCCGCCGATGCCGCCGCCGTGCTGGAAAAGGACGCCCACGTGATGGAGCGGCTGTAAATTGATCCGTAATTTTCTGTAAATATAAAGGAGCGATCAACTATGAACAAGGAACTCATCTACACCGGCAAAACCAAGAATGTGTACAAACTGGACAACGGCAACTGCCTGCTGAAATTCAAGGACGACTGCACCGGTAAGGACGGCGTCTTTGATCCCGGCGAGAACAGCGTAGGCCTCACCATCGAGGGTGTGGGTGACGTGAATCTGCGGATGTCCATTTACTTTTTCGAGAAGATCAATGCCGCCGGCATCCTGACCCACTACGTCAGTGCCAATCTGGCGGACACCACCATGGAGGTACTGCCTGCTAAGGTGTTCGGCAAGGGGCTGGAGGTCATCTGCCGCAATCGGGCGGTGGGCTCCTTTATCCGCCGCTACGGCGCTTTGATCGAGAGCGGCGCCGCCCTGCCCTCCTACGTGGAGACCACCCTCAAGGACGATGAAAAAGGCGATCCCCTGATCACCAAGGATGCGCTGGTGGCCATCGGCGTGATGACCGACGCCCAGTATGAGGAGCTGAAGCGGATGACCCAGCAGATCACCAAGATCGTGGCGGATGATCTGGCAGAAAAGGGGATGGAGCTGTACGATATCAAGTTTGAGTTCGGCTATGATCCCCAGGGTCGTGTGATGCTCATTGACGAGGTTGCCTCCGGTAATATGCGTGTGTATAAGGATGGGGAGTACGTGGATCCCATGACTCTGAACACCCTATTCTTCGCCTGATTTTCTGTTTTCACTCATCACGGAAAGGAGCAACCCCATGGGCGGTTATTTCGGCATTGTTTCCCGTCAGGATTGCATGGAGGACGTGTTCTTCGGCACCGACTATCATTCTCATTTGGGCACCCGCCGTGCAGGTATGGCGTCCTACGATCCCGCTTTGGGTCTGCAGCGGCAGATCCACAGCATTCAGAATTCCCCCTTCCGCACCCGCTTTCGTGATGCGCTGGACGAGATGCACGGCACCTCCGCCATCGGCTGCATCAGCGATTTTTATCCCCAGCCCCTGCTGATTCGTTCGCGGCTGGGCACCTTTGCGCTGTGCGTCACCGGTGCGGTGAACAATGCCGAGGAGCTGATGCAGACCTATCTCAACGAGGGCGGCCACTTTGACGCCATGACCGGCGGCGCGGTGAACGTCACCGAGCTGGTGGGCGCACTCATCAGCCTGCGGCAGGATTTTGCCGCCGGCATCCGCTTTGTCCAGCAGATGGTGGACGGCACCGCCAGCATCCTGATCCTCAAGGAGGACGGCCATCTGATCGCTGCCCGTGACCGTGTAGGTCGCCTGCCCGTCTGGGTGGGGCGGCGGGAGGACGGCTACAGCGTGTCCTTCGAGCCCTTCGCCCATCAAAAGTTGGGCTTTGAGGATGAGCGGGAGCTGGGTCCCGGCGAGATTGTCGAGATCACGGCGGAGGGGGTCACACAGCTGGTGCCCCCCGGCGAGGAAATGCGGATGTGCGCCTTTTTGTGGAGCTATTACGGCTTTTCCACCTCCTCCTACGAGGGGGTCAACGTGGAGCAGATGCGGTATCGCAACGGCGCAGAGATGGCACGGCAGGACGCACAGAACGGCACCACGGCGGACGTGGATTACGTCTGCGGTATGCCGGACAGCGGCACCCCCCACGCCATCGGCTATGCCAACGAGAGCCACCTGCCCTTTGCCCGCGCCTATATCAAATACACCCCCACCTGGTCCCGTAGCTTTACCCCCACCAAGCAGTCGGATCGCGCCCGCATCGCCAAGATGAAGCAGATCCCCGTGCCGGCGCTGATCCAGGATAAAAACCTGTTGCTGGTGGACGATTCCATCGTGCGGGGCACCCAATTGCGGGAGACGGTGGAGTTTCTGTACGAGAGCGGTGCCAAGACGGTACATATGCGCTCCGCCTGCCCGCCCATTATGTTTAACTGTAAATATCTGAACTTCTCCCGCACCAACAATGAGATGGATCTCATTGCCCGCCGCATCATCGTGGAGCTGGAGGGAGAAGAGGGACTGAATTACTTAGAGGAATACTGCGACGGCACCACCCCACGGGGCAAAGATCTGCGCCGTCGGATGGCCGAGCAGCTGCATCTGGGCTCGCTGGAGTTCCAGTCGCTGGACGGGGTGGTGGATGCCATCGGCATCGCCCCCTGTAAATTATGCACCTATTGCTGGAACGGAAAGGAATAAAAAGGTGACGCTATGGATCACAAGAATTCGCAGTCTGCCAGCTATGCGGCGGCAGGCGTAGACATCACCGCCGGCTATAAGGCGGTGGAGCTGATGAAATCCCACATCGCCCGTACCAAGAATGCGGGCTGTCTGGATGACGTAGGCGGCTTTGGCGGCTGCTTCGGTCTGCCGCTGGCAGGGATGGAGGAGCCGGTGCTGGTCTCCGGCACCGACGGCTGCGGCACCAAGGTCAAGCTGGCGGTGCTGATGGACAAGCATGACACCATTGGTATCGATGCGGTGGCGATGTGCGTTAACGACATCATCTGCTGTGGTGCAAAGCCCCTGTTTTTCTTGGATTATATCGCCTGCGGCAAGAACTATCCCGAAAAGATCGCCGCCATCGTCGGCGGTGTAGCGGAGGGTTGTGTCCAGTCCGGCGCCGCACTCATCGGCGGCGAGACCGCCGAGCACCCCGGCCTGATGCCGGCAGAGGATTACGATCTGGCGGGCTTTGCGGTGGGCATCGTGGACAAAAAGAAGATGATCGACAATACCCGTATGTCCGTGGGGGACGTGGTGATCGCCCTGCCCTCCACCGGCATCCACTCCAACGGCTTCTCCCTGTGCCGCAAGGTGTTTGACATCGACTGTAACAACCCCGCTCTGTACGAGCCCTGCGCCGATCTGGGGGGCAAGACCATCGCCGAGGCGCTGCTGACCCCTACCCGCATTTACGTCAAGTCGATTTTGGCTCTGTTGGACGTGGGTGTGGATATCAAGGGCATTTCCCACATCACCGGCGGCGGTTTTTACGAGAATATTCCCCGCAGCATCCCCGACGGTCTGTGCGCTAAGATCGACCGCTCCGCCGTCAAGGTGCTGCCCATCTTTGACCTGATTGCCAAGTGGGGTAACGTCCCGGAGCGGGATATGTTCAACACCTACAATATGGGCGTGGGTATGAGCGTGGTGGTCCCTGCTGAGCAGGTGGATACCACGCTGGCGGTGCTCCACGCCCACGGGGACGCCGCCTATGTGATCGGCGAGATTGTCGCCGGCGAGGAAAAGGTGATACTGGAATGAGGGAGAAAGCGAGAATTGCCGTGCTGGTTTCCGGCGGCGGCACCAACCTGCAGGCGCTGATCGACGCCCAAAGCAGGGGAGAGATCCCTCATGGCGAGATCGGGCTGGTCATCTCCAATAAAGAGGGCGCCTATGCGCTGGAGCGGGCGGCCACGGCGGGCATCCCCGCCGTCACCATCACCAAGGCGGCTTGCGACGGTGAGCAGGAGGCCTTTGAAGAGGCATTGCTGGCACAGCTGGCGGCCTGCGAGATCGATCTGATCGTGTTGGCGGGCTTTATGGCGATTCTCAGCCGCCGCTTCACCGACACATACCCTAAGCGTATTCTGAACGTGCATCCCTCCCTGATCCCCGCCTTTTGCGGCGAGGGCTTTTACGGGCTGCGGGTGCATCGGGCGGCGCTGGACTACGGGGTTAAGGTAACGGGCGCCACGGTGCATTACGTCAACGAGATCCCCGACGGCGGTGAGATTATTCTGCAAAAGGCGGTGGAGATCGTGGAGGGGGACACCCCCGTGACCCTTCAGCGCCGTGTGATGGAGCAGGCGGAATGGATCCTCCTGCCCCGTGCCGTGGAATTGGTCAGCGAAAAACTGGCAAATCGTTAAAATTGAGCTTGTAGGGGCGGCAATCTGCCGCCCGCGGGCGGATGGTATCCGCCCCTACGAGCATAGAATACGTTTTGTACCTATCCATCAATGATACAACAATACAAAAAGCGAGGGAAAACGGATGAAAATTTCTACCATTCAAGAAGAGCTGAATGCCTTAGCCTATCATGGCCGCGGCATCCTCATCGGCAAATCTGCCGACGGTAAAAAGGCGATCACCGCCTATTTTATTATGGGACGCAGCGTCAACAGCCGCAACCGTGTGTTTGTGGCAGAGGGGGATGCCCTGCGCACCAAGGCCTTTGACGAGTCCAAGATGGTGGATCCCCACCTGATCATTTACTATCCCGTGCGTGTGTTGGGCAATAAGACCATCGTCACCAACGGCGATCAGACCGATACCCTCTATGAGCTGATGGATAAGCAGATGACCTTTGAGCAGGCTCTGCGCACCCGTGAGTTTGAGGATGATGCGCCGAATTTTACCCCCCGCATTTCCGGCATCATTCACCGTGAAAACGGGGATATGAATTATGCCCTGTCGATTTTGAAATCCGCCGAGGGGGACGACACCTCCTGCCAGCGGTTTACCTATGCCTACTCCAATCCCGTCGCAGGCAAGGCGAAGTTTATCCATACCTATGCTGCCGCCGGCGATCCGCTGCCCTCCTTCGAGGGGGAGCCTAAGACGCTCATACTGCCGGACGTGGATATTGACGCTATGACGGATCTGATTTGGACCAATCTGAACGAGGACAACAAAGTTTCCTTGTTTGTGCGCTATATTGACCTCGCCACCGGCGAGACCGCTACCCGTATTGTGAACAAAAACGTGTGAGGTGCTGACAATGAATGAGTTTGAACTGAAATACGGTTGCAACCCCAACCAAAAGCCGTCCCGCATCTTTATGAAGGAGGGCGGCGACCTGCCCATCACGGTGCTGAACGGTCGCCCAGGCTATATCAACTTTTTGGACGCCTTTAATGCGTGGCAGTTGGTGAAAGAACTGAAAGTGGCGCTGGGTCTGCCCGCCGCCACCTCCTTTAAGCACGTCAGCCCCACCTCTGCTGCTGTGGGTCTGCCCCTGAGCGACGCCCTGAAAAAGGCCTGCTTTGTGGAGGATATCGAGGGGTTGGACGCGTCCCCGCTGGCCTGCGCCTATGTCCGTGCCCGTGGCACCGACCGCCTGTGCAGTTTTGGCGATTGGGTGGCGCTGTCCGAGGTGTGCGACGTCACCACCGCCCGCCTGATCGCCCGCGAGGTATCCGACGGTATCATCGCCCCCGGCTACGAGCCTGAGGCACTGGAGATCCTGAAGGGCAAGCGCAAGGGCAACTATAATATCGTGGAGATTGACCCCGATTACGTCCCAGCCCCCGTGGAGCAGAAGGACGTGTTCGGCATCACCTTTGAGCAGGGGCGTAACGAGTTTAAGATCGGCAACCACCTGCTGGAGAATATCGTTACCGAGAATAAGGATCTGCCCGATTCCGCCAAGCGGGATTTGATCGTGGCGCTGATCACCCTGAAATACACCCAGTCCAACTCGGTGTGCTATGCCGTAGACGGTCAGGCCATCGGCGTGGGTGCGGGTCAGCAGAGCCGTATCCACTGCACCCGTCTGGCGGGCACCAAGGCGGACACCTGGCTGATGCGCCAGCATCCCAAGGCGCTTTCTCTGCCCTTCCTGCCCACCATGGGCCGTCCGGAGCGGGATAACGTCATTGACGGCTATATCAACGGCAATGAAGAGGACGTGTGCGCCGAGGGCATTTGGCAGAACTACTTTACCGAACAGCCTGCCCCCATCACTGCGGAGGAGCGGGCAGAGTGGTTGGGCAGCTTTAAGGGGCTGGCACTGGCCTCCGACGCCTTCTTCCCCTTTGCGGATAATATTAAGCGCGCCTATGCCAGCGGCGTCACCTACATCGCCGAGCCCGGCGGCTCCATTCGTGACGATCTGGTCATTGAGGAGTGCAACAAGAACGGTATCGTTATGGCCTTTACCGGTATGCGCCTGTTCCACCACTGATCTAGTTAGGAATTAGGAGTGAGGAGTTGTTTAGATGGATAGCGGAATTAAGGAAAAGAGCTTAGCTTTTGCTAAGCGTGTGGTTGCTGCGTACAAGTATCTGTGCGAAGAAAAGCACGAGTATGTTCTGTCTAAACAATTTTTGCGGAGCGGTACCAGCATTGGCGCTAATGTAGCAGAAGCACAATATGCTGTCAGCCGCAAGGATTTCCTCAACAAACATTATATTGCACTAAAAGAGTGTGCAGAAACGTTGTACTGGCTTGAGTTGATGTTGTCTTCTCAATATTTAAGTGAGGGAGAATATCGTGCGCTGCATAACGATTGTGAAGAGTTGCGAAAGTTGCTTTCATCAATCACAAAAACGATTAAAGAAGCCATCTAAAACTTTTGAGGAACGGGGATTGGCGTTGGAGGATAGCAATAACTCCTAACTCCTAACTCCTAACTCCTCACTTTTCGGAGGATACACAATGAAACTACTGGTTGTCGGTGGCGGCGGACGGGAACACGCCATCATCAAAAAACTGAAAGAGAACCCCCGGGTGACCACCATTTTCGCCCTGCCGGGCAACGGCGGCATCGCCGCCGATGCCACCTGCGTGGATATCGGCGCCAAGGACATCCCCGCCATCGTGGATTTTGCGGTGGCGCAGGGCATTGATTATGCCGTAGTGGCCCCCGACGACCCGCTGGTGCTGGGCTGTGGGGACGCTCTGGAGGAAAAGGGCATTCCCTGCTTCGGCCCCCGTGCCAATGCCGCCATCATCGAGGGCAGTAAGGTGTTCTCCAAAAATCTGATGCAGAAATACGGCATCCCCACCGCTGCCTATGCGGTGTTTGATGAGATGGATACCGCCCTGACCTATCTGGATACCGCCCCCCTTCCCACCGTCATCAAGGCGGACGGCTTGGCACTGGGCAAGGGGGTCATCATCGCCCACACCTTAGCCGAGGCCAAGGCCGCCGTGGTGTCTATGATGCAGGATAAAGCCTTTGGTGCCAGCGGCGACCACATTGTCATCGAGGAGTTTCTCACCGGCCCCGAGGTGTCGGTGCTGGCCTTTACCGACGGTGTGACGGTGGTGCCTATGATCTCCAGTATGGATCACAAGCGTGCGGGGGACGGGGACACCGGCCTGAATACCGGCGGTATGGGCACCATTGCCCCCAACCCCTATTACACATCCGCCGTGGCGCAGGTGTGTATGGACACCATTTTCCTGCCCACCATCCGCGCCATGCAGGCAGAGGGCAGACCTTTTAAGGGTTGTCTGTATTTCGGCCTGATGCTCACCCCCGACGGCCCCAAAGTGATTGAATACAACTGCCGCTTCGGCGACCCCGAAACGCAGGTGGTGCTACCTTTGCTGGAGAGCGACCTGCTCACCATCATGCAGGCCACTACCAATGGCACGCTGGCGGATGTAGAGGTCAAGTTTGCCGACCGTCACGCCTGCTGTGTTATTATGGCCTCGGCGGGCTACCCGCAGGCCTATGATAAGGGGTTGCCCCTGACCATCCCCGCCGCCATCGCCGACAGAGTCTACGTGGCGGGCGCCGCTCTCAAGGAGGGCGGGTTGGTCACCGCCGGCGGCCGTGTGCTGGGTGCCACAGCCGTGGCAGAGGATCTGGCTCAGGCCATTGAGGAGGCTTACCGCTTGGTGGAGCAGATCCACTTTGATAACGCATTCTACCGTCATGATATCGGAGCCAAAGCCATGCAGGCGCAGGAGGATTAACAATGGTATACCGTGTATATGTGGAAAAGAAAGAAGGTCTGGACAACGAGGCCCGCGCCCTGCTGGGCGAGGTGCGCTCTCTGCTGGGCATTGCCCAGCTGGAGCGGGTGCGCCTTTTCAACCGCTATGATGCCGAGGGCTTGTCCGCTGACCTGTTTGAATATGCGAAAAACACCGTGTTTGCGGAGCCGCAGCTGGACAATCTGTCCGACGAGGTGACCGCCGACGGAGCGACCCTGTTTGCGGTGGAGTATCTGCCCGGTCAGTTTGACCAGCGGGCGGATTCTGCGGCCCAGTGCATTCAGATCATCTCCCAGCAGGAGCGCCCCACCATCCGCACCGCCCGTGTGTACGCCCTATACGGCGCTCTCACCGAGGCACAGCTGACCGCCATCAAAAAGCACGTCATCAACCCCGTGGAGAGCCGCGAAGCCTCTTTGGATCTGCCGGAGACTTTGGCGGTGGAGTATGCCGTGCCCAACGCGGTGGCTACCGTAGAGGGCTTTACGGCGATGGATTCCGCCGCCCTGTCTGCCTTGCTGGAGGAGCTGGGGTTGGCTATGGACGTGGACGATCTGCGGTTTTTACAGAACTATTTTCGTGAGGAGGAGGGGAGAGATCCCACCATCACTGAGATTCGTGTGGTGGACACCTATTGGTCGGATCACTGCCGCCATACCACCTTCTCTACCCACTTTGACGACGTGGTCATCCACGACCCTGCGGTGCAGGAGGCCTATGAGCGCTATTTGGACGCCCGCGTGGAGGTATACGGCGCAGAAAAGGCGGCCGCCCGTCCCCGGACCCTGATGGATATCGCCACCATCGCCACTAAGGTACTGAAAAAGCGTGGTCTGACCCCCGAACTGGACGAGTCCGAGGAGATCAACGCCTGTTCCATCCACCTGCCTGCCGTGGTCAATGGCGAGGAGCAGGATTGGCTGTTAATGTTTAAGAACGAGACCCATAACCACCCCACCGAGATCGAGCCCTTCGGCGGTGCCGCCACCTGTATCGGCGGCTGTATCCGGGATCCGCTGTCCGGCCGCGCCTACGTGCATCAGGCGATGCGGGTCACCGGCGCCGGCGACCCCCGCAAGAGTATTGCCGATACGCTGCCCGGCAAACTGCCCCAGCGTAAGATCTGTCAGACCGCCGCCGCAGGCTATTCCTCCTACGGCAACCAGATCGGTCTGGCCACCGGTCACGTGGCGGAATTGTACCACGAGGGCTACGTAGCCAAGCATTTGGAATGCGGTGCGGTGGTGGCTGCCGCCCCCGCCGAGAACGTGCGCCGTGAGCGTCCCGCCCCCGGCGACGTGGTGGTGGTGTTGGGCGGCCGCACCGGCCGTGACGGCATCGGCGGTGCCACCGGCTCCAGCAAGAGCCATAATCTGAAATCCCTCACCACCATGGCCTCCGAGGTGCAGAAGGGCAACGCCCCCGAGGAGCGCAAGATTCAGCGTCTGTTCCGCAATCCCGCCGTCACCCGCCTCATTAAGCGGTGCAACGACTTCGGTGCCGGCGGTGTGTCCGTCGCCATCGGCGAGTTGGCCCCCGGTCTGCGCATCGATCTGGATGCGGTGCGGAAGAAATACGAGGGCTTAGACGGCACCGAGATCGCCATCTCCGAATCCCAGGAGCGTATGGCGGTGGTGGTCGCCGCTGAGGACGCCGACCGATTCATTGCTCTGGCGGAGGCGGAGAACTTAGAGGCCTACCGTGTGGCGGTGGTCACCGAGGAGGAGGGGATGGTCATGACCTGGAAGGGGCAGACCATCGCCGATCTGTCCCGCGCCTTCTTGGATACCAACGGCGCTGTGAAGCACGCCGCTATCACCGTCACCGAAAAAGATCTGTCGGTGCTGAGTAAGCCCCTGTACGCTAACCTGCGGCAGATGGCCGCCGACCTAAAGACGGCGGACAAGCGTGGCTTGGTGGAGCGGTTTGACGCTACCATCGGTGCAGGTAGCGTGGTGATGCCCTACGGCGGCGCCCGTCAGTTGACCCCTGCCCAGTCTATGGCGGCCACCCTGCCGATGCTGCCGGGTCAGACCACCGACACCGCCAGTGTCTTTGCGTGGGGCTGTGACCCCGACCGCCTGTCGGTGGACCCCTACACCGGCGCTCATGCTGCTATCTTCTCCTCGGTCGCCAAGCTGGTAGCCGCCGGCTGCGACTACAAGCAGGCCTATCTCACCCTGCAGGAGTTCTTTGAAAAACTGAAAAACGAGCCTGCCCGTTGGGGCAAGCCCTTTGCCGCTCTGCTGGGCGCCCTGGACGCTCAGCTGGAGCTGGGTGCCGCCGCCATCGGCGGTAAGGATTCCATGTCCGGTACCTTCCTGGATCTGGACGTGCCGCCCACGGTGATTTCCTTCGCCATCGCCCCCATCAACAAGAATGACGTCATTACCCCCGAGTTTAAGGCGGCGGGTCATCCCGTCTACGTGTTCGGCCCCACTGAGGAGACCGCCGACAGCGTCAAAGAGGCGTGGGAGCAGTTCCACACTCTGTGTCAGGAGGGTAAGGTGCTGTCTGCTTGGGCGGTGGAGAACGGTCTGGCGGAGGGCATTATGAAGATGTCCTTCGGTAACCATATCGGCTTTAAGTCTAATGCGGGTCTCGGCGAGAACTGGCATCTGTCCTTCCCCGATTTCATTATGGCGGAGACCGCCGAAGAGGTGTGCCTGCCCGGAGCGCTGCTGTTGGGCTATACCACCGACGATGGGATCCTGGATCTGGACGGCGACAGCGCCGCCATCGACGAGCTGTATGCCCTCAATACCGCCACGCTGGAGGACGTCTATCCCACCAAGGCGTTGGAGGATCGCTCCATCCAGCCCACCTTCTCTTATGGGGAGAGGAGTGCTCTCGCCCCCGCCATCAAGGTGGCGAAGCCCAAGATTCTCATCCCCGTGTTCCCCGGCACCAACTGTGAGTACGATTCTGCCCGTGCAGTGGAGCGTGCCGGTGCCGAGGCGGAGATCTTCGTGGTGCGCAATCTCACCGCCGACGCCGTGGCACAGAGTGTGGACGTTTTCTCCCGCAAGGTGGGGGAGAGCCAGATGATCTTCATCCCCGGCGGCTTCTCCGGCGGCGACGAGCCGGACGGCTCCGCCAAGTTCATCACCGCCTTCTTCCGTAATGGGGCGGTCAAAGAGGCGGTCACCGATCTGCTGGACAACCGTGACGGCCTGATGTGCGGCATCTGTAACGGCTTTCAGGCGTTGATCAAGTTAGGCTTGGTGCCCTACGGCAAGATCATGGACACCGACGAGCATTGTCCCACCCTGACCTTTAACAACATCAACCGCCACCAGAGCCGCATTGTTCACACCCGCATCGCCTCGGTCAAATCCCCGTGGCTGAGCCTGATGGAGGTGGGGGATATCGTCAACGTGCCCATCTCCCACGGCGAGGGCAAGTTCCTCTGCGACCCCGCGCTGGCGCTGCAGCTGGCGGAGAACGGCCAGATCGCCACCCAGTACGTGGATCTGGAGGGACGTCCCACCGCTAATATCAACTTTAATCCCAACGGCTCTCTGTTCGCCATTGAGGGCATTACCTCCCCCGACGGTCGTGTCTTTGGTAAGATGGGTCACAGCGAGCGTATCGACGACGGCCTGTACAAAAATGTTCCCGGCAATTACGACATCCGTATGTTCGAGGCGGCCGTGAAATATTTCAAGGGATAAGTATTGATTCTGATAGACCCGTAGGGGCGGTGTTCACACCGTCCCGGGCTGATGTAGGCATCGGCCCCTACAATCCCCGTCCCACCCCGATAGAATCCGTAGGGCGAGGTCTTGCTCCCGCCGCATATCACATAGCACGTAAGGAGTGTTCTTTATGGCATACAAAACTGATATTGAAATTGCGCAGGAATGTCAAATGAAGCATATCCGTGAGATTGCCGCCACCGCCCACGTGGACGAGAAATATGTGGAGCAGTACGGCAATTATAAAGCGAAGATCGACCTCTCTCTGCTGGAGGAGTCGGATCGCCCCGATGGTAAGCTGATTCTGGTTACCGCCATCACCCCCACCCCCGCGGGCGAGGGTAAGACCACCACCACCATCGGTCTGGCGGACGGTCTGCGCCGCATCGGCAAGAACGTCACCGTGGCCCTGCGGGAGCCCTCTCTGGGTCCCGTATTCGGTGTCAAGGGCGGCGCCGCCGGCGGCGGCTATGCCCAGGTGGTGCCTATGGAGGATATCAACCTGCATTTCACCGGTGACTTCCACGCCATCGGTGCCGCCAATAACCTGCTGGCGGCGATGCTGGATAACCACATCCAGCAGGGTAACGCGCTGGGCATCGACGTGCGCCGCATTACGTGGAAGCGGTGCGTGGATATGAACGATCGCCAGCTGCGCTTTATCGTGGACGGGTTGGGCGGCAAGCCCAACGGCGTCCCCCGCGAGGATGGCTTTGACATCACCGTGGCCAGCGAGATTATGGCGGTATTCTGCCTCGCCTCCTCCATCACCGACCTGAAGGAGCGTTTGGGCCGCATCATCGTGGGCTACACCTACGACGACAAGCCGGTCACCGCCGCCGACCTGAAGGCGGTGGGCGCTATGACCGCTCTGCTGAAGGATGCCATCAAGCCTAATCTGGTACAGACCTTGGAGGGCACCCCCGCCTTTGTGCACGGCGGCCCCTTTGCCAACATTGCCCACGGCTGTAACTCGGTGATGGCCACCCGTCTGGCGCTGAAGATGGGCGACTACACCGTCACCGAGGCGGGCTTCGGCGCCGATCTGGGCGCGGAGAAGTTCCTGGATATCAAGTGCCGTATGGCGGGTCTGACCCCCGATGCGGTTGTGGTGGTGGCCACCGTCCGCGCCCTGAAGATGCACGGCGGTCTGGCCAAGACCGAGCTTGCCACCGAGGATCTGGGTGCGCTGGAGCGGGGCATCCCCAACCTGCTGCGCCACGTGTCCAACATTAAGAACGTGTACAAGCTGCCCTGCGTGGTGGCGGTGAACCGTTTCCCCACCGATACCGACGCGGAGATCGACTTTATCATTGCCAAGTGCCGTGAGCTGGGCGTGAACACCGTGCTGTCCACCGTATGGGCGGACGGCGGCGCCGGCGGCATCGAGATGGCCCGCGAGGTCGTCCGTCTGTGCGAGGAGGAGCAGGGGAACTTCACCTTCTCCTACGAGCTGGAGGGCACCATCGAGGATAAGATCACCGCTGTGGTGCAAAAGGTGTACGGCGGCAACGGCATCACCGTGCTGCCCGCCGCCAAAAAGCAGATCCAGCAGTTGACTGCTTTGGGCTTTGATAAGTGCCCCGTGTGCATCGCCAAAACCCAGTATTCCTTCTCCGACGATCCCACCAAGCTGGGTGCGCCCGAGAATTTCACCGTCACGGTAAAGAACGTGAAGGTGTCCTCCGGCGCCGGCTTTATCGTGGTGCTCACCGGCGATATCCTGACCATGCCCGGCCTGCCCAAATCCCCGGCAGCCGAGCGCATCGACGTGGATGCCACCGGAAAAATCACCGGTTTGTTCTGATGTCAATACCGCAAAAATCACCGACCGATAAAGGTCGGGGATTTTTTACTGTCCGACGGTAAAAGTTTACAAAAAAATTTCAAACACAAGATAGCGGGGAAAAATAAAAGATAGCGAAACCGCGGCACAAGATAGGGCAAAAAGAGACGAAAAACGGAAACGCTTTAGCTTGCTACTACGTAACTATGCTAAAATTTTTATTGACGGAAGACCGTTTTTATGGTATGATGTACCGGATAATAAGGTATTATGCCCTTTTCTGCGATCATACGCGGAAACGGGTGGACATTTAGGAGGTTATTATGAAAACTTGGAAGCGCTTATTGACCGCATTCCTCACCCTGGCAATGCTGTTGTCGATGTGTTCGATGATGGCGTCCTGCCGTGATGACGAGGTGGATCCCAGCGATGCGGCCATCGCCGGCGGCAACACCTACGTGGTGAACGTCAAGACCGAGGGCGGTATGCCCATGGCCGGCGTTGCGGTGTATGTGTATGCCGACGATTCACTGAAGGATATGAAGGACTTCAAGGAGACGGATGCCAAGGGCAAAATCATCTTTAACCTGGAGCCCAATAAGAAGTACGCTGTGGTTCTGCAGGGCGTGCCCAAGGGCTACGACGTGAAAGAGAGCTATTCCTTTAAGGACAATATTGCCAACATCGTGCTGTCCTCCTCCCTCATCAAGGGCGAGGATCTGACCGGCGCCACCCTGGGTCTGGGCGATGTCATGTATGATTTCTCCGTCACCACCCCCAAGGGGGAGAAGGTCACCCTCTCCGAGATGCTGAAGGAGAAAAAGGTGGTGCTGATCAACTTCTGGTACACCACCTGCACCTATTGCGTGGCAGAGTTCCCCTATATGCAGAAAGCCTATGAGACCTACGGCAAGGACGTGGGCATCATTGCTATCAACCCCATGGAGCAGAACGCAGCCATCCAGTCCTTCCAAGAGGAGATGAAGCTGACCTTCCCCATGGCCGCCTGTCCCGCCGCGTGGAGCACCACTTTTAACGTGTCGGGCTACCCCACCTCCATTCTGGTGGATCGCTACGGCGTGATCTGTCTGGTGGAGGCCGGCGGTATTACCAGCCAGCGTCCCTGGACCTGTATGTTTGACCATTTCACCGCCGAGAAGTACGAGCAGAAGCTGATCAACTCTCTCAGCGAGCTGGTCACCACCGTTAAGCCTACTTACAAAAACGAAAAGGCGGAGGATATCGCCGCCGCGGTGAACGCAGACGGCGCCCCGATTACGTACCGTCACGCCGAGGGCGACGATGCCGAGTATGCCTGGCCCTTCATCATCGTGGATAAGGACGGCAAAAAGGCGCTGAAGGCCTCCAACCAGAACATTGACGACTCCTACTCCATCCTGATCGCTGACGTGCAGCTGAAAAAGGGTCAGGCGCTGGGCATGGATTATATCGTATCCTCTGAGAACGGCTCCGACATCCTCCACGTGATCGTGGATGACGAGCCCATTTATCAGATCTCCGGCACCGATGAAAAGACGGCCTGGAAGACCTGCTATCCCTGGGTTGCTACCGAGGACGGCACCTACGAGGTGGTCATCAGCTACATTAAGGACGGCACCGATCAGGCCGGCGAGGATACCGCCTACATTCGCAATCTACGCGTGGTGGACAGCGCCAAGGTAGATTATGCCACCTATATTCCCCGCTATGCCGCCACCGAGAATGAGGATGGCACTTACAGTTACGTCAACATTGTGTATAACTCTGCGGATAACTACTATCACGTAGGCGACAAGAACGGCCCTCTGCTGCTTGCTAACCTGCAGGGTTCTACCCAGTTCAGCGAGGAAGAGACGATCTGGGACATTCTGTATGAATCTGATTATAAGATCGATGGAAAGCCCGCCTACGATGTGGTGCTTCCCTACTTCTCTATGGCCTCTAACGCGGCTTTCAACGGCTTCTGTACCGTGACCAAGGAGTTGGCAGAGCATCTTAAGGCGGTGGCAGACTTTGCCGGCTTTGACGAGGACGACCCCAACGAATGGCTGAAGATCTGTAAGTATTATCAGGCCTACGGCACCAAGGGCGTCCAGCTGGAGGACCCCTGTAAGGGTCTGATGCCCTTCAACGCCTACAAGGCGACTCTGGGCAAGAACGTGCCCAGCAACTACTTTGAGTATCATCGTGTAGTGATGCCCCGCGGCTATCTGGCGGAGTTTGTTCCCAGCAAGAGCGGTGTATACCGCATCACCTCCCGTGCCACCTCTCAGCAGGGTGTGGACGCTTGGATCTTCAACAAGGACCGTGAAGAGCTACTCGCCTACGAGATGGATGAGCGTATGTACAACGATGACAAGAACGTGTCTATGGTGTACTATATGAAGGCCGGTGAGAAGTACTACATCGACATCGCCTTCTGGGATGTATACGAGGAAGGCGTGATCCCCTACGATATCGAGTACGTGGCCGCCTCCTACGACCTGTTCCGTCTGTGTTCCCCCGGCTACTTCACCTACGATAGCGATGCCACCGGCGATCAGATGTACTACCTGATTCAGGGCGGCATTGACGTGGTGCTGAAGAACGGTAAGTACTATCACGATCTGGGCGGCGGTAAGACCGGCAGCCTGATCTACGCCGATTTCAGCGGCGTAACCGCTCTGTTCAGCAATCCCATCGCCACCGTCCCCTCCTATAACGAGGACGGTACTCCGAAGAAGAATGACAAGGGTGAGCAGGAGTATATTAAGGGCATGATCGATATGGGCGGTTTCGACTTCTCCAAGACCGAGAACGACCTGTACGTCACCTCCATCCTTAATAAGTTCAACGGCGACCAGAAAAAGACGGTAGCTTATCTGAAGGAGCAGTGGGGCGAGGAATACGATGCCAATGCCGAGGCCTATCAGCTGGATGACGTGTTCGCCGGCAAGTACCATGGCAAGGGTCCCGACCTGACCGCCGAGATCAAGAGTTACCTCAGCAAGATGGAAAACAGCTCCTCCAACCCCGAGCGCAAGGGTTGCGTCGTGGTGGATAAGCGTCTGGCAGAGATTCTGCAGATGCTGATGGAGAAGTACACCTTCGAGAACGTGGAGAATTCCTGGCTGAAGCTGTGCTACTACTATGACCATCTGGGCTGATCCCGAGAGGAGTACGATTATGAACGTGTTTAAGAAAACCTTGTGCCTGCTGGCGGCGGTGACGGTGCTTGCACTGTCTCTGCTGACCGGCTGCGGCGGCGATCCCGGTTACCGTGTTAAGGTGGTGGACGCCCTGGGCAACCCCTATACCGAGGGGGTGGTGGTGCAGTTCATGCAGAACGGTCAGATGATCGGTATGCAGGTTGTGGACGGTACCGGCACCGCGGCGAAGGAGTTGGAGGACGGCGATTACACCGTTGAACTGACCTTCACCGATGAAAAGGCGGAGTATTACTACGATCAGAGTGATCTGACCATGTCCGCCGATAAAAAGGAGCTGACCGTGGTGCTGGCCAAGAAGCCGAAGGCGGAGACCACCACCCTGATGGCGCAAAAAAGTGAGGCTGAAGCCTATACCGTGGGCACCGGCTGCACCTACGTCACTTTGAAGAAGGGCGAGCGCAACTATTTCCTGTTCACCCCCTCTATGGCGGGCACCTATGAGTTCTCTCTGCCCGGTTCCAACGCCACTCTGGGCTATTACGGTGCTCCCCACTTTGTGCAGGAGAATCATGCCGGCGACGAGATAGTGGACGGCAAGTTCACTGCTTCGATCAAGGCCGGGATGATCGGCACCGGCGATACCGGCACCACCGTGATGGTGCTGGGTATTGACGCCGGCGAGAACGAGGGCGCCACTCTGGCCATCCAGCGCATCGGAGAGCCCAAATGGGACGTGTCGGATGAGCCCTGGATCGCCTATAAAAAGACCGTGGCCCTGAGTCAGTACACCCTGCCTGCCGGCGCCTCCATCAAGGAGTTCGACCTGAAGGCAGAGGACTATACGCTGGTGAAGGACAGCAACGGCTGGTACCATCTGAACACCGCCGACGGCCCCTTGGTGCTGATGCGCCTGGGCGAGAAATCCCAGTATCTGGATGATTTCAAGACCATTGTGGAAAAATCCCGCGTGGGCAAGTATTTCTACGATGAGGACGGCAAGTTCCTCCGCAAGGAGAGCTATAATGAGTGCCTGCTGGAGTACATCGACGTCATGGACGAGAAAGCCGGCGTGTATCCGCTGACCGAGGATCTGAAATACATCATCCAGCAGCGTGGCGACCACTACGGCTGGTTTAAAGCCGATGGTGCTCAGTACCTGTTTAAGGATCAGAACGGTGAGGTCATCCCCGGCATCAACCCCGATAATGCTTGGCTGTTCCCCTGCTGCTACATTCAGTAATTAAAGCGAGTTGATACTATGAAATTGATTGAAAAATTGCGAGCGATTCCGCCCAAGAAAAAGCTGATCATCGGTATTTCTGCGGGCTGCGCCCTACTGATCCTCCTGGGTTGTCTGTTCCTGCTCCCCGGTGGAAAAACGCCCACCGGCGGCAACGTGACCCCCGGTACCACCGTGACCATTAAGGTATCCAACAGCGTGGGTACGCCGCTGGAGAACGTGCAGGTGTACATCTATGAGGATAAATCCTTGGGCGAGCTGGTCACCTTTACCAAGACCGATGCAGAAGGCAAGATGACCTATACCGCCGAGGCCGACGGCAACGTTGCCGTACTGAAAGGCCTGGCCGCCGGCTATAAAGTAGAGCCTTACTATGCCCTGACCGGCGCCGAAACTGCCATTGTGCTGGAGGCGCTGAACAAGGTGGAGGGGGACGGTCTGTCCTCCGACGCCAAGTATAAGCTGGGCGATCCGGTGATGGATTTCACCTTCACCGATATCGACGGCAATACCTACACCGCCTCGGAGGTGCTGAAGGAGAAGAAGGCGCTGGTACTGAACTTCTGGTACACCGCCTGCAACCCCTGCCAGATGGAGTTCCCCTATCTGCAGGCTGCCTATGATGCGTATAAGGACAGCATTCTGCTGTTGGCCGTGGATCCCTATAACAGCGACGATGCCGCCGCTATCAAGGCATTCCGCGATAATAATCAGCTGACTATGCCTATGGTGGATGCCGATCCTGCTTGGAGCAGTTTGATGAACGTCATTGCCTATCCCACCACCGTGGTGATCGATCGCTATGGCTACATCACCTTCCGGCACACCGGTGCCATCACCGAAGAGGGCGTTTTCGAGCGTCTGTTCGCCTATTACGGCGCTGAGAAGTATCAGCAGGTCATTACCGATGACGTGGATGAGTTGGACGTGGAGATCTCCGAGGATGGCGAGGTTATCATCGGCGGCTCCGACAGCACCACCGATGGTAACGGCGGCTCCGGCACGACGGCCGGTGCCACCGGCGGCACCAATGCCGACGGCGGCGTGCAGACCGAGTTCACCGGCGTGCTGGGCACCAAAAAGGAGCCCATCGAGATCGGCGGCACCCTGACCTTCTCTACCGAGATTCCTGCGGGTAAGGAGTCCTGGTTTAACGTTTACCGCGTGGGCGGCACCGTGCTGACCATCAAGAGCAGTAATGTGGCGGTAGAGTACGACGGCAAGACCTACACCCCCAAGAACGGCGTGGTGGAGATTCCCGTGGAGACCGAGGACGTCACCATCCCGATTCAGATCGTGCTGCATAATAAGGGTACCGCTACCGAGAAGTTTACGGTAGACTTTGTGTATCCCCGCGGCACCCTGTCCAACCCATACACCCTGCAGATGGGTGCGCTCACCACCGATATTAAGGCCGGCAACGATCAGGGTGTGGTTTACGTCTACACCGCTACTACCAACGGTATCGTGGAGATGGTTCCCGTATCTGCCACCAACGGTGTGGAATTTGATTTTAACCTGTATAATCTGAACACCTACGCCATGCGCACCCTCCAGGAGGACGGCGAGGGCGGCAAAAAGGTGTCCATCCCTGTGAATAAGGGAGATGTTCTGCAGGTGACGGTGGGTGTTCTGCCCAACAAGGACAACGAATACCCCGCTGCCACCATTAAGAGCAACCTCACTATCACCGCCACCGATTCCGGCGTCACCAAGCCCACTTTACCCACCACGGCGGACTTTACCGTCACCGTGAAGGATAGCTACGGTGCGGCGATGGCGGACGTGGAGCTGCTGTTTGCCGTCGGTGGCGAGGAGAAAACCGCGCTGACCAACGGCGATGGCGTGGCCACTGCCACGATGCCCTACGGCAACTGCGCCGTAACCATCACGGTGCCGGACGGCTATGTGGCGGAAAAGCTGACCTACAACCTGACTCCCTCTGCTCCCGCGGTGGAGATCGTGCTGGAGGAGGACAACTGGTTTGACGAGCCGGAGGAGACCGATCCTCCCACCGGCGATCCTACCACCGGATCCACCTCGTCTACCGCATCGACTACTGAGTCGACTACGGAGTCCACTACCGAATCTACCACGGAGTCCACTACCGAGTCGACCACCGAGTCCACTACCTCTTCCAGCGCCACCACGGCGCCGGATAGCACCACCGAGTCCACTACCGAGTCTACCAGCTCCTCCACGGCGCCCGGCGGCACCACGAAGCCCACCGAGACGACCGGTACTACCACCGGCTCTACTACGAAGCCCACCACGGCGCCGACCCAGCCCACCACCGTTCCCACGGTGCCGGACAGCACCATCGAGTATACGGTTAAGGTGGTAGACGATGCTGCTGCACCCCAAGAGGGGATCACGGTGATGTTCTACTCCGGCAGCGTGAAGCTGACCCAGGAGGTAACCGACGCCAACGGTATGGCTAAGACCCGTCTGGAGCCCGGCAATTACATTGTTAAGATCAGCGGCACCACGCTGAAATACGATGCTCGCTCCGCCACCCTGACGGCGGCGAAGCCGCATCTGGAGCTGCTGGTCGCCGAGGCACTGGATAAGACCCGTAAGGATACCATCTTCTGCCCCGTGACGCAGGAGGATGTCACCGCCTACTACGTGGATGAGGGCGCTACCTACGTCACCCTCAAGGCCGGCGGTCGTGCCTACTTCCTGTTTGAGCCCACCCGTACCGGCACTTTCCAGATTACCACCACCTATAACAAGGCGAAGGTTGGTTACTACGGCTCTCCCTTCTTTGTTCTGTCCGAGCATGCGTCGGAGACCCCGGTTGTCAACAACGTCTTTACCGTTTCGATTTCCAACACCGGTCCCTGCTACGTGCTGGGCATCGATGCTCCCAGCAATATTTCCAGCACCGTATTCCGCATCACCCGCATCGGTGAGCCCGGCTGGAACATTGCCAACGAGCCTTGGATCCCCTACGAGGGCACCCACGTACCGTCCAAGTTCACCTTGACCTTGGGCGCCGACGAGACCCTGCAGAACGTGGACATCAGCGCCGCCGGTCAGCCGGTGGTCTACAACCCCGAGGATGGCTATTACCATCTGGGCACCGCCACCGGTCCCGTGGTATATCTGCGTTTTAGCGGCTCCCCGTACATTAACCTGACCGACATTCTGGCCAACCAGCGTGTGGGTGCGTATCTGTATACCGAGGGCGGCGACTTCCTGCGAAAAGAGGAGTATAGCACCTATTTGTCCAAGTACTACTACGCCCCCAATCCTATGTATGATCCCACCGGTAAACCGATCAATCTGCTGGATAAAACGATGGTATATCCCTTGAATTCGGATCTGGTATACATTTTCAAGCAGTTCGGCGAGCATCAGGGTTGGTGGGATACAGATTCCCCCACCTATCTGTTCGGCGAGGACGACGTGGATCCGGACAATGCATGGATGTTTGCCCTGTGCTATGCATCCAAGTAAGCAACGTAGCATACGAATTTAAATGAAGGAGTTGTTCCCCATGAAATATGGTAAGATGCTGCTGGCGGCTCTGCTGGCGGTGGTTATGATGGTTTCTCTGTGCGCCTGCACCGGCGGCGGTACCTCTGACCCCGACAACAAGCCGGACAATACCACCACCACAACCACCACGACCACCACTAAGGCGGACGACGGCAAGGTTACCTACACCGTCACCGTAAAGGATGACGCCGGTGCCCCCGTGGCAGGCGTGTTCGTACAGTTGTGCAAGGAGACCTGCTATCCTGCCGCCACCGACGCCAACGGCGTGGCCACCTGGGCGCTGGAGGAGGATGAGTACAAGGTATCCTTCGTGATGGCTCCTGCGGGCTACACCGTTGAGGAGGCCTACTACTTCGAGGGTGATGCCACCGATATGATCATCACCATCGCCAAGGCGTGATCTCAGCCTAACAAAGTCGGAGGCCAAGCGGTCTTAGGAAGACAAGACCTGATAACAACTCCTTGGCTCACAGAACGACATGGCTACGATCCGACTTGGCTCCTGCGGGCTACACCGTTGAGGAGGCCTACTACTTCGAGGGTGATGCCACCGATATGATCATCACCATCGCCAAGGCGTGATCTCAGCCTAACA
>JAZQFG010000008.1:0-33093 GCA_045539375.1 Acutalibacteraceae bacterium
CTCTAGGGTGAGGGGCTGAAAAAAAAAAAAAAACAAAAAACCCCCCGGCCCACGGGCAGGGGAATTTTTGTATGGATCAGATCTTGTCGTTCAGGTGATGACTGGCGGCACGAACGCACAGATACACGATGCCCCAAATCAAGAAATAGCCCACCACGAAAATGACGGTAAAAATCATCAACACCATCGGCTCGAAGGGGATCCAGGAATTGAGCAGGTAACACAGGGAATACGTCACATACAACAGACCGAAGTGACACAGGAGAGCTTTGGGCAGCGGCCAATGCTCAATCTGATGGAACACGCTGGCGCCTGCCTGCACAAAGGCCAGCACGTAGGTGGACACCACTGCCAGCAGAACCTGACTACCGGTGAGCGTCACCCCCGGGATCAACGCCAGCACAATGCCGGCCACCATCGGACCGAAGCCACCGAAGGCCAAACCACGCTGTAGAAATTGCTTTGCATAAATATTCATATTATACACCTAACCTTTCTTTTACTTTTCGTACGTTGCGGCGGGATACGTAATCGATATCCCCGTTTTTAAACACCACCCGCAGGGTACCGGAAAGCGCCGCCTCAAAGCGGGCAATCTGGCGCAGGTTTGCCAGGCAGGATTGATGTATTTTTACAAAGCAATCCGGTGCCTGCTGCTCAATCTGATACAAACGCTGCTTGATCCGATAGGTCCTTTCTCCTACGTAAGCATAGGTTTTTTCGTTTTCTACTGTAAAGCGCTGTACCTTTACATAGTCCAAAATCGTTCCCTCGCCATCGCAGAAACCCACCAACGGTGCGGGATTCCCATCCACCAGTTGTCGAATATCCTCCACCAGCGATGAAGTACCGTGTGTAAAGATAACCACTTCCTCCTCACGGGTCGGATCTGTAATAATCGTCAGCTTCATAACCGTCCTCCTTTCGCCATCAGCCTACCACATCGCGCAGGATGATGGCAAGTGTTTTACGCCATGCGGTAGTTTTTAATCGGTAAGCGGCAAAAAACGCCTGCGAAATACAATCCGCAGGCGTTTTTCAGCATCCGATATCACGTTTAACAAATACGGAAGATATCGCACTCACCTTCCGCGTTTGATGCATATACATACAGCATTCCACAGGCAGGATCGCTGACTGTATAGCCGGTATAACCACTCAAAATCGTCTCGCCGGAGATGGTATCCACCAGATCAAAGGTGCCCTCTTCCCTCTCCACGCGCACCAGCCAAGGAGCCAATGCCACGCCGTGAATACTGAAGGAGCCGTCCTTTAAGGACAAACCAATGCGATTATCCCCGTCCTTTTTCTGAATAGCAAAGTGATTGACGTTAAATACCACGTCCTCGTCGGCACTGCGGAACAGCTCCGTGCCATCCTTCTGAATGTACACACGCTCCTTAGTGATGCCGTTATTGAAGAACCAGCATTGCTTGGTAATAGGATCCATATATAGGGTAGCGCATTCATCCTGCACCAACGGCTCACCCTTAAAATTGCAGATCTTATCGCCCACCAGCAACAATTCGCCGCATACCTTCGGCGCCGCGGCAAGCGCGCCGGTCACGATGGAACCCTGTTCATTCATCAGCACATAGGAGTCGGTGCCGTCGATGGTTTTCTTTGCCACGATGTAACCGCTTACATCCTGACTATCGCAGGGAATGTAACCGTTAGAGTCGTAAGTGAACAGCTTCGTGCCGGTGCCTGCATAAACAGCGTTTTCTGCCTCTAAAACGTAATACCCATTCTTCAGATGCACAGCATCAGCCGGCAGAGGTTTTCCCTCCGGAGTGACAATATGCTGCTCCTTATCGTCGGTGACGTATTTCACATAGACACCGCCATAGGAGTATGAAGCATAGGGCTTGGTGCCGGTAGCATCAGGGATCTTCTTACCGGTAGTCAAATCGTAGAGATACCAATTACCGGTACAGTACACCGTGTCACCGCTATCGGTCTTATAATTGGTGATGGAGGCATCTTTGTTGTCCGTCTTACCGGTGATCTCTGCCACACGGGCGAAACGGTCGTCCACCGTCGTCACCGAAGCGTAAACAAGAGGTACCAGCACATTCCCCTGTGCATCCACCACACCGGCAGTGTTCAGATTTCTCACATCGTCGGTATTTCCCGCCGTCTTAGCCACAAGGAAATACTCCTTTAACGGACGGCACATCGCATAAATCGCGCCGCTATCGCTGCTGCCATCAAAGGACATAATGCCGTACTTATTCCCAATACGGTAGTAGACTCCCCCCGCCGTAGGGGTGCCCACCTGCGGCATCGTACCGATTTTATGGGCGGTCAGTTCCTTTGGAAAAGAATCATAGGTCATCGGGCGGAGTAAGTCGGAGTCTTTTTTACAGCCGGTACTGCCGATTAACAGCAACACCGCCAAAAACAGACAAAAAAAGCGTTTCATTCTTCTATCTCCTTATGGCGCCGTGCGCCTTTCTATCATCCCCGATTATACCACGAGGAACGAGCAGTGTCAACGGATAACAAAAGAGGTATGCGTTGCAAATTACGCTCCATTCTTCTGCACTCCGTTTTGTTTTCCAAAATACTTGACCTACAAAGGTTTTCGTGCTATTTTGATATAGGTGATGAAATAATGGATCATTTGTTAAAAGAAAGTGTATTTCCCTATGAAACATTTTATTCCCGTCGCACGCTGTTGACCCATACAGAGAGTCATCCCCTACCCCATGATCACGATTTTTATGAATTCTTTATCGTGGAGGAGGGTTTGGTACTGCACCACATCAACGGGCAGACCGAGACCCTCTCCCCCGATACACTGGTACTGATCCATCCGGAGGATCAACACTCCTTCTCCTGCGAGGAACGGATGACGGCCAAATTTTATAACCTCTCCTTTGGTCGAGAGGAGTATGAAAAGGCGTGGAAGGTGGCGCAAGCCTGCGCCGCCATCGATCCGGGGACACCGATGACTACCACGATGCCCCTGCCCCACGAGCTGAGTCGGGTGCTGCTGCGCCGTATGAAATGGCTGCAGGATGTCAACCGACAGACCCCGATTTCTGTACAGTATACCGAGGGCATTACCTTGATCGCGGATATCCTCGTGTTGTGCGCCGAGGGCTCCAGTGCCGCTTATACCATCCCCTATTGGTTGCGAAAAGCATGCAGCAGTATGTATAAGCCAAAAAATCTCCCCCAAGGCATTTCCTGTATGGTAGAGGTATCCGGCAAGACACAGGAGCATCTCACCCGCTCTATGCGCAAATATTTCGGACAGACTCCCTCCAGCTTTGTCAATGCTATTCGATTGGAACGAACAGCAAAACTTCTCACCACCACAGCGCGGCCAATTCAGGACATTATGCTGGAGGTGGGGTTCCAGAATACGTCTTATTTTAATAAGCTGTTTAAGGAACAATATCACGTATCCCCCCGCCAATACCGAGCCAACTCTCGGACACTCACCGACAAGACAGAACATCTTTAATTCCTCTATACCGGTACATAGAGAAAAGAGCCTGTGGCGATTTGCCACAGGCTCTTTTTATATGATTAGCGCTTAGTTGAACACTTTATTGATCGCGGTCTGAATCTCGCCATCCGTGGCATCCAGCACGTTCTTGGGGGTGCTGGTATTCTGCAGCACGGGCTGGAAGATCTGGAACACTTCGATACCGCCGTTGTTCACGTATACGTTCCAACCGATGCGGGTATCCACGTGCTTGCCCATCTCGAACATAAACTCGGCATCACTGCGCCGTGCCCAGTTCTTGATGTAGTTTACGTCAATGTCATCCTCCAGATCGCCTACGTAATAGGCATCGCCACGGGACTTATCCCAAACGCACTGGCCATCGCAGAAGAAGTTGACCAGATCCTTATAATCATAGCGGGCATTGGCGGGGATGCTCCAGCAAGAGAAACCGGCCAAAACGTTGTTATAATATTTGCTGCCGTGATTGGGGCCGATAGGGAAAGTAACAGGAGCATAATCCTTATACTTCTGCTTTTTCAGCCAAGCAGTGCTCTGGGCGAAGGTAAACAGCACCTTACCATCCAGGAAGGCATTGAGGGCTTCGTTCATTGCATCCAGACCGCCCAGCACGTCGCCCATAATGGAGCCGTCCTCGGTCTTCATCTTCTGCAGGAAGGTCAGCAGGGACAGCATATTCGAGGCGCTCTTGCCGTGGGTATAACCGTTGACGTACTTGCCGTTCTCCAAAACGATCTCCTCAATGTCGTTGGTGTACATCAGCTGATTGAGGTTGAACGCGGAGACGCCATAGGTGCCGGAGGACGTATCGGTAGCTGCCTTGCAATACTCGCGGAACTTATCCCAAGTCCACTTGCCAGATAGTGCCAGATCCTGCGGATCCTCCAAACCCAACTTCTTGATCATCTTAGGGTTGTAGAGGAAATAGTTCTCGGGAATCTCTACACCGTTGGTAAACTCGCGGCGCATCGCATATAGCTTGCCGTTGAGAGTGAAGGTGGTCTTGTTCCAATACTTGGGATCCTTATCCTTCATATACTCGTCCAGAGGGATGATCAAGCCGTCCCGAACCCAGCTCAGATAAGTATTGGAGTGAGTCAGGCAGATATCCGAATACGAATCGCCGCTCAAAGCAGCGGTGGTGAATTCGGCGAAGTAGGTCTCCTCGGGGACGACCTTCCACTCTACGTTTACGTTATAAGCCTTCTTAGCCCACTCAAATGCGTAATATCCCGCATTGCCCTGGTCGGTGCCATCCTTGGCGGGAATAGTAGCAGTAGCCCAGGTGCTGATGACGATAGTCTGGCCGTCCAGCGTGGTGGGGATCTTCGTGGAGCTGTTAGCCTTAGTGGTGCCGGTGGTACGGGTGGTGGTTACCTTAGAGCCGGTGGGAACCAGATTCACCGACAGATTGCCGGTGGTGATGCTCTGATCACCCTCCGTAGTAGTATCCCCCGTAACGTCGCCATTGGTAGTGGAATCACCGCCGACAACGTCCTGCGACGGAGCCGAAGACACATCAGAGGAATTACCGCTAACGGGATCCGATGTATCGTCGCCGCAGGCCGTAAAGCAGCCCAGCATCAGCAATATCGCTAACAGAAGGGCAAACAAACGGGTTGCTTTTTTCATTGTTCATTCTCCTTACGTTGTAGAATTAAGATCGTTCCGCACCGGGGCGGAAACATCACCTCATCCCGCCCCACGCAGGGGCGGGATGCCGATATCTTACTTCATGGTCAGAATACGCCGATAAGAGCCGTCGGTCGTATCGGGACAATAGGTGATGGTCACCTTCTGCCCCACCTTGATCTCACGGGCGATCTTAGCGATAGAGATCGTGCGGGCCTCGCCACTGAGGCGGCTCATATCAAACTTGGTGGTACCACTACTGTACTCGATCTCATAGGACACGCCGTTGTCCAACGTGATGATACCGTTGCAGGGAGTGCCCGTAACGGTGGGCGGCTGGAACTTAACGATCTTGCCGGTTACCTCACCGTAGACGGCGACAACCTTGGTGACAAAGCCGTTGGCATCCAAGGTGACGGTCACCTTATCGCCGGCACGAGGCATCTGAGAATTCGTCGAACTACTGCCCTCCTTCTTACGGGAGAAAGTGCAGGTGTCCATAATGTGGTAAACAACACCCAAGCTATATTCGCCGATGGAGGGGTCCTGCACCTGCAGGGCGATGGAATCACCGGAGCAATTCGAGAAAGCACGACCGGTAACCGTGGTATTGGTCAGACGCTTAGTGGCAGGCGCCGACACCGACACCTTAAAGGTGGCCTTGCCGTTGGTGGCCTGCACTGCACCGGAGGTGTTCTTCTTCAGCATCACGATGCGATAATCATCGTCACCGGTTTTCTCCAGCAGGTAGTAGGCATTCTTCACCAGAGAAGAAACGGTCAGGCTGATATCCTGCTTTTTATCGGTGAGCAGACGGAACTGGATCTCAGAGCCGGATACCTTCTGCAACTCCACCACAGCGGACATACCGCTGCCCAAGGTGACGGAAATGGGATATTTGCCCAAGGTGCCGTTGCCCTGGATGGCGTATTTCGCCGGAAGGATCTGAGATACCTCGCCGGTCAGCAGGGCATTGGCCGACTTATAGCGGCCATAGCCGTACAGCTTGTTGGCATTCTGATAGACGCTATCGTTGCCGCCATCCTTCTTGTAATCCTGCATCAGGCTCTCCAGAGCCTCACGCTCAGCGACCCACAGATTCTGCATACGGCGCTGGGCATAGGTGGTGCTGATGCCGGTCAAGGAACCGGTCTTCTGACTCCAGGGGGTCGTAACCTTGATGGCACGAATGCTGGTGTTTGCAGAAGAGGCACCGATGTTGGACATACGGATCTGGATGTAATACTCCTTCACGCCCTTGGTCTGAGAGGTCAGATCCAGTGTGAAACCGGAATACTTGTTAAACCAGGTCAGCTCGCTGGTGAACTTAAAGGTGCCCACCTTAGACAGGCTATCGGGGCTGGTGCCGCCATAGATCTCAATGGAGGCACCGGAGCTGGTCTTACCCTCCAGATAGACCTTCAGGCCGTTCTCCAGAGCGGTGGAATTGGACACCTTGTAGGTGGCGGTACCGACCTTCTTCACATCGGCACAATACAGGTTGCCGGTGGCACCCACTTTGCAGTTGTTGTAGGAAACCACGCCGGGGGTCAGCTTCAGGTTAGAGATCATGTTGGTGTTAAAGTCACGCATATAATCCACGTCCAGATAGGACCGCTCGTAGTGATATTCGTCCACCTTTTCGCTCTGCAGACCGTCGATCTCTTTTACGTTGTTATAGGTGTTGTATTCATCCTGATCGTTGAACATAGTAACGTATTCCATACCATTGCGATATCCCTGACGGAGATAGCTCTGGATGGCGGTTTTGTTACCGTGGATATACATCTCCAGGTTAACACAACCAATGCGGCCATAGCCCAACTGATACTCATACAGACGCTGGTCATCAAACCACATATTCTCAGAGGAGGGCCAATAGCCGGAGCCGATGCCGCTCATCCAGCCGGTAATACGATCGTCGTAGGAGATCCACTGATCCGCCGTCTGAGTGCCGTGAGAATACATATTCTCCGTGGGCTGATACGTGGGCAGGGTGACCTTGCCGTTCTTAACGATTACGGGGGTGCGACCCAATGCCGCACTGTAGGTATCCGCCTGCATCTGGTTCATCTCAGCAACGATCAGATACATATACCGCTTTTCCTCATAGGACAAGCCATCGGTGGGATCCAGCTTGACACCGCGCTTTTTCGCTTCTTGCACGATCTCCTGACTGAAATCACCGCCATAGAAATCGGACTCGTGATAGTAACCGGTACCGTGCTCCATAATCATCTGCACACCGGCGGGGATGCTCCCCTTAGCGGCGGCCAAAGCAAAGCTATCCGCAAAAGAAGAAAGGATGCTGCTCAACTTGTTGCAGGATACCTTGTTCAGATAGCTGTTGGACATACTCAGCCAGTGAGTATTGCTCCAGCCGTTGGGGGTGGTATTGGTATACGTCTTGCTACTGGCGTTGTACTGCACCTGCTGATACTTCAGATCGGACCACTTGCCGCCCTTACCGTCGGTACCGTCTGCAAACAGCCAGTATTTCTTCAACATCAACTGTACGCCGGTACCGGCCTTGGCAGCGGCGCCGGAGAAGCTGGTCAGCTGAGAAGCGGAGGTGGTATTCAGGTTGTTGAGATAATCTACCTCGTACAGCGGAGAAGCCACAAAGCTCTTAAAGCCGGTAAACTTCTTGGTGTAGGCGGCGCCCTTGGTGACATCGCCGCTACAGAACAGGTTCAGGCCCATCTTGGTCTGAACCTTCTCGCTCTCCATCAAGCCATAGAAATCATTATAGCCCCATACCATACCGATGCTGAAGGCGGACGCATCCTGACTGATGATGGTCACCTTCACCTTAGACGGATCGGAAGCCAAAGAGCGGCTGAAGGGAACGAAATAATGGATGGTGCCGGTGGCCAGCTCCTCATAGGTGCGGAAATACACGTCCTTGCCGTTGATCTGGATGGTATAGCCGAAGGCACAATAATTGTTATTGTGTACCTCCATAATCTCCAGCATCATCGGATTGCTCGCAGAGGAGGCGGCGGGCGAGGACAGATTCATCACGAACTCTGCCTTGGCACCCTTGCCGGCGAATTTCAGCGCGGTGTAGGTCTCCTTCACCGTGCCGTTTTCCGTGGTAATCTTAGTAGAGGTCACGTTACCGCTGGTGGATAATTTGTGACCGCTTTTGCTGCTGCTGTCAGACATATCCAGCGTATCCGAGATGCCCTTGGACATCGTAATGCCGGACAGGCTGGGTTTGTATGCTGCGAGAGTCTTTAACATAGGATCATCTCCTGCAGGGACAGTACCGACATCATTCTTACTGACGGTACGACCGGTAGTGGTAACCGTTGTGGAATCACCCGCTCCATCGCCGATGGTCGTGGTGCCGGTGTCGCCGCCAGATGCATCCGTAGATACCGTCTGATCAGGGCCGCTCACCTCAGGCGTGGAAGACGGGTCGTCTCCCTTATCCTTCTTACAAGCCGTCAGCAAACTAAGCAGCATTAAAACAGCTAACAATAGTGCTAATCGTTTTCTCATAGTCATTTCCTCTTGACTCAATCAAGCCGGAACAGGCAGACCGATTTTACGCGGTCTGCCCTTCCGTTATACTCAGTTAGCGCTCTTCTTACGCAGTACGAACACGGCACATGCAGCCACGATCATCAGAATCGCAGCCATTACGGTGCCGACAACAGACTCGCCCATAGGATCGGTATCCTCTGCAGAGTCGTCATCGCCGATGGTATCATCGCCGCCGAAATTATCGTCGTCGCCGTAGTCATCATCGTCGTCGTAGTCGTCATCGTCGTCGTAGTCGTCATCGTCATCGTCGTCGTCATCACCGTCATCCACGGGAGGAGTATAATCGTCAGTGATAAACTCCAGAGCCTCCATACCGACCCAATCCCAATACTTAGAGTTGGTCTCGAGCTTAACCAACAGACTGGTCTTGCCGGCCGCGGCCGCAGACAGATCAATGATGTACTCCTGAGTATAGGAGGAATTCTCACCGGCGGCAATGCGGTCACCGTCGTAGTAGGTCTGACCATAGTCATCACTGCAGGTGATGGTCAGGCCACGGTTGGCATCGTTATCAAAGTCGAAGACACGACCGGTGATAATCGCCTTCAGGCCGTCCAGGGTCTTGCCCTCCTCAGCCTTGATCAGGTACTCAACGTAGCCAACGCCCTGATCGGTCATATCCATATTGGTGGTCAGGGTGTTATAGCCCTCGTCAGAGGCGAAGATGCGCATCATATAGAAGTTGAACACGTTGTTCTGCCACTTCTTGGAGCCGGGCAGCATACCGTCAAAGTTCTCCAGGAAGCCGGGAGATACGGAATTGGGGGTCTGAATCTTCAGATCGGTCAGACCGACCCAATCGTTCATACCGGAGCTCATAGTAATGCGGACCAGCACGCTGTTCTGGTCGATCACGCCCAGACCGGCGGTATAGCTCTGATCCTTACGGCCGGTGGTGGTGCTGGCAAAGGACTTAGAAGTCTTCCAGGTCGCACCCTCATCCAAACTGTACTCCACGGTCAGACCGCGGGTCTCATCCGCATCCAAGTCGAAGATACGGCCATTCATAGACACGGCCATCAGACCCAGCTTCTCACCCTCGGCAGCGCTCACCTTATAGGTGACGTAGCCAACACCGGACTGGCTCTTAGAAGCATCGGGGCACAGCATCGTGTAGCTGTCGCCGTTGTCATAGAACACCTTCATAGCATAGATGTCATATACATCCTTCTGCCACTCGGTAGCGCCATTCTCCATCGCGTTGAAATCGGCAGAATAGCCCAGGTTGATGGTGTTACCCAGCACCTCGCTATCGCCGCCTTCTCCGCCGGAGGGATCATCGGGAGCAGGCTCGGGAGTAACCTCGTCGGGATTGATGGTGCCCAGTAGCTTATAGGTGATGTAGCAACGATCCTTTTGCTCGGGTTCGTTGGGGTTGTACGCATCGGCAGGGATCAGGCTGACAACCTTACCATTCAGCTGAGGATTGCGGCCCGTATAAGAGCCGTCATAACTCACGTTCGCCAAGCGCACCATAGCGCTATCAATATACTTCTCGCTGCGATAGCCGTAGGAACCGGCAGTCATACCGTCATAGGCCTCGCACAGAAGAACCTGGCTGTCACCGCCGTCCACCTTACCGGTGATGCGGATCTCCTCCACAGCACACCAGTTGGTAATACCGGCATTCAGGCTAAAGCGGATGTACAGACCGGGAATCTCCTTGCCGATAAAGGCGGCTGCCTCGTCGGTCAGATCTATCAGGCCGGACTTCTGGCCACCCAGCCAAGCAGCGTTATCGCCTTCCTTGAAAGGCTGCTGGATGTAGATCTCAGACCAGTTCTTGCCATCGGTACTGAGAGATACACGCACCATGTTCTTACCCTCGCCGTTCTCGGGCAGACGGCCCAGGTACTCGAAGGTCAGCTCATTCAGAACAAAGGTCTCTTCGGGAACAACGGGCTCGTCGGGATCCACGGGAGGATCTACGGGCTCATCAGGAACGATGGGCTGGTTGGTATTCAGATCAAAGCCATAGGTGATATACGCATTGATATTCTCGGGATCACCATAGTAACCACCGTGGTAGGGAGAAATACCGGAAGCGGCAGCATGGCCGACCTCACATTTCTGCAGGTAGACACAGTTGGCATCCAGAATACCGGGAACCTTGGCGATGATGTCCGCAGAGGTAGCCGCAGGATCCATCGTACCCTTGTCGTGGGCCGCCAGATCGGCAAAGTTATCCCACACGAACTCAGTCGGCGCAGCATCACCGGTCTTGGTACCGACAATACGCAGCTGGTGAATCACGCACTGGGAAACATCGCCGGCGCCGACACCGAACTTGACGTACAATTTATCACCGGTCAGGCCCTTAGCCTGCTCGGTAATGTTAATGCTGGCGAAGTACTCGCCGGTAGCGGCGGTGGTGCAGCCCCACATATCCTGGCCGTGGCCCTGATATGCAACGGGATCACTCCAGTTAACACCGTCACCACTGACATGTACATACACGCAGTTTTTGGGGTCGTTGCTGGGCAGTCGACCGATGAACTGCACCAACAGCTCGCTGAAGATGGAATTCTCGGGCTCAGCAGGAGGATCTACGGGCTCACCGTTCAGCGGAATCTTGTAGGTGATATAGTTATCGCCCAGAGCAGCGCTGTCCTGACCGTCGTGATCCTCGGTCATGGTCAGACCACTGGGATCGGCGGCGGCGGGATCGTAGGTGCCACGCAGCTGCATATTGGCGCTATCTACGTACAGACCGCTCTTGTACTCCTCAGAGCCGTTGGTCATATCGTCATAGATAACGTGCATCAGGGTGGTCTCGCCCTCGGCGTTCACCTTGGTCACACGGATCTGGCGGGCGGAGCACCACTCGGCCAGATAAGCGATCAGATTCATCTTCACATACAGATTATTGGCAGTCAGATCCACAGCGTTGGTGATGTCTACCTTGAGGTAAGTGGATTCGCTGTGATCGTCACGGGCGCCCTCCAGCAGGGCGGCCTCGGTCCAATTCTCGCCATCGGAGCCGACCATAACCTGCACCTTGTTGGCGCCGTTGGCGTCGCCGGGCATACGGCCCAGGAACTCGAAGAATACCTTCTCACCAGACTCAACGGGAGGCTCTACGGGCTCACCGTTCAGGTTGAATGCGTACACAACGTGAGCGTTGACATTCTCGGGCTCGCCGTAGTAGCCGCCGTAATAGGGAGACAGGCCGGTGGCGGTGTGGTCAACGGTACACTGCTGCAGCAACACGTTATTTGCAGAGATCACATAGGGAACCTTCTCCACCACGTCGGCGGCAGCCTCGGCGGGATTACTGCCGGTACGGCTGAAGGCGGGCAGAGAAGAATAGTTCTCCCAGAAGAACTCGGTTTCGGTCGCCTCACCGGTCTTGGTACCGGCGATGCGAATCTGGTGAATCACGTTCCAGGTGATATCACCGGCGCCCAGGCCCAGCTTGACGTACACCTTGTCACCGGTCAGACTCTTGGCCTGCTCGGTCACGTCAATGGTACCCAAGTAAGTGGGGTTCACTTCATTGGAGCAGCCCCACATATCGACACCATGGCCGGTGTAGGCAACGGGGTCTGTCCAGTTGACGTTGTCGTCACTTAAGGAAACGAAGACGCCGTTCTTGGGGTCGTTGCTGGGCAGACGACCAATGAACTGCACGTACAGATTACTGAAGATGGGTTCGCTTTCAGCGACAGCCATCAGAGCAGTAACCGGGATCATCGCGACCAGCATACACACAACTGCCAGCCATGCGATCCATTTTTGCTTGAGATTTCTCATAGTCTTTTCCTCCTATAAAAATCCTATTTTGCAAACCAAATACGGCAAACGCCCATATTTGGTAAACAACAAATTTTATCCCACCAGACCACTGCGCTCAATACCTTCTACAAAGAAGCGTTGCAGGGCGGCGTAGAATGCCAACAAGGGGGTCATAATCAGGAATACAGCGGAATTGCGCAATAATTTCAGCACGTTGGAGTCGGTCAGATCGTAGCGGGAGATGTTCTCCACCACGCTCTCGGCACGGCCACCGGTGAAATCGCGTAGGTACGAATTAAACAAATCAAAGGCCTGGGGCAACATCTTGGTATTACCGGTAAACAGGCCGGAATAGAAGGTGTCGTTCCACTGCCACACCACCGAGAACAACAATACCGTGGCAATGATGCCCATCGCATTGGGCACCATGATCTGTGTGAACACACGGAAGTGGTTAGCTCCATCTACCAGCGCCGCCTCTTCCGTTTCCCGCGGCATAGCGCGGAATGCCTGACGGAACAGGTAAATAAACAGACCGTTTCGGATGCCAAATCCGGTGGCCGACAGAATGAAGAAGGGCCACGGGGTACCCAACAGGTTCGCCGGCTTTCCGGCGATAGCCTGTATGATGTTGAGGAAATCAAAACTCTTAAAGTGCATATACTGCGGGATCATCATCAACTGCGGGGGCAGCACGATGGACAGCAGTACCACCGCAAAAAACACCTTTTTCAGCGGAAACTCGAAACGGGCAAAGCCGTAACCGGCCATCATAGTAGAGATGGTCTGAAGCAATGCTGTGGCGGTAACCACCAACATCGAATTGCCAAAAGCTTCGGGGAAATCCATAGCGCTCCACGCAAAGCGGATGTTATCCAACGTCAGGTGCTTTGGGATCCACAATACCGTATTATCGTAGAGATCCTGCTGGTGCATAAAGGCTTTGGACACCAAGGTGACCACCGGATACAAAATAACGAATGCAAACCCGGTCAAAAACACAAACCGTACCAACGCTGTAAAAAAGCGTCGGATCGGGCTTCCTGTTTTATACATAATTGCCTCTCCTTTCCGGCAGAACCAAGATTTTAGGTATAGTAGAATACGCGGCGGGAGATCAAGCCCACAGCAATGCCCATCAGGGCAAATAGGATCAAGCAATAGAACCAGCCCATCGCACTGGATAAGCCGAAGTTCAAATCCGCAAAAGCGGTATCATACACGTACTCCATCACGATGTTATTCACCGACGTAAAGCTATCAATGATGGTGAAAATCAGATTGACCAGCAGCATCGGCAAAGTCATGGGGAAGGTAATATACCAGAAATTCTCCCATCCGGTGCCGCCCTCTACCTCCGCCGCCTCATACAGAGAGGGAGAAATAGAATTCAGTGCCGCCAGGAAGATGAAAATCTGTACGCCGGAGCTGAGAATCATACTGTAAAGGCGGTCAATGGGGGCGGTCAGCAGAGCGATGTATTCCTGCGGAATATTCATCTCCACCAAATACTTCTCCAGATTCATACTCTTCAGCACCGCAATGCTGGAGGAGGCGCTCTGCATGGTCTGCTCCAGCGCCGACATAGACTGCTCACCGAAGTTATTCTGCAGACCTAGGAAGATGCCGGAGGACAAAATCACCGGCAGAAAATAAATCGCTTTCACAATCGTGGTGCCGCGGGTGCGCTTTTTCAGCAGCAAAGCCACGAAAAAGCTGAACACCAAAATCACCGGCACGTTGTACAGCAGGTCGCCCAGCGACGTCACCAGATATTGAGGGAAATCCTTATCCTCCAGCAAGGCATAATGGAAATTTTCCCATCCGATGAAGGTCAGAGTGTAGGAAGAACTACCGTCGGCGGGGAAATCCAGCCGGCTGAATGCATAGATGCCCGACCGCACCAGCGGTACCAGAAACACCATCACAAAGCCGAGCAGCCATGGGGACAAAAAAGCATAGCCGCGCAAGCGTTCTTTCGCCGTCAGCGATAAATGAAACCGCTTATTTTTCATCCCGCTCACCGTCCTTCACAAGGGCGTAGCCCATAGGCTCCACCGTGGTATCCCCCACCGTATAGGCTGCATCGGAGTAATTGACCACAATGCGACAGCCATTATCATAGGTGGTGGCATACACCTTCTCTGCCAGGGTATCGTGCCGCACCATATCAGCAGCCTGCACCTGCTCCAACAGAGGCCTCATCGCCGTATACTGCTCCTGCATCTGGGGCAGCCATCCCTTGTAATGGGATGCGTAGTTTTGAGAATAGTTGGTATCCTTCAGCACGAAGGAGGGCTCGTAGGTTACCTGATAATGCAGACCCATACCGTATTCCAGCGCCTTCAGTACCGCCACACTGCTGTCCTCGGCCAGATTGATGGGGGTACCGGCCATATGTACGTAAGAGTGCAACACCATCTGCAGGAAGGGCACGTCTGCGGAGGCCATTTGGTAGCCACTGCTCTCCGAAGCGATATTGAGAACGTCGGTAGCATAGGGCAAAGCGTAGCTGTTGCCTTGATTGATCATCACGTTGCTCAGCTGCTCCTTGGCCTGCGACAGACCCTTCACGCTGTGGGTAATAGCGGAATTACGATCAATGGTATCCGACTGCAGGAAGTCAGAATACAGCTCGTTGCCCGCCGAGGACAGATACAAGCCCTTAATCCCATAAGGGGCATAGGCTTTTAAGAATTTTTCGGTCAGCCGAGTCGCCTCGGAGGGACGCAGAATGTAGGAGGTGGCATGATCAATGCCGTCCTCGCTCAGCTTCTGTCCGGTGGCATACGAGCGGCTGGCGATCTCCGCCTCTAACAGATCCAGCGTACGGGCGGAATGGCTTAGGGACCAGAAGCCGTTGCCCTTGCGATCCACCGTCATGGTATTCACCTGCGGATACAGGAGAACGCCCTCTTGGGATGCATAGGCCGCCAACTTTTTGAAACCGCTCTTACCACCCAGCTGGGACAGTAAACGGATATTCTTGGGGAAGCTGTGGTAGACACCACCGTTAAACCAACCGTTGAGAACAAGTCGCACATCGCTGATGCCCGCCTGCTTCATCTCCTCCAATATGGTGATATTATCCTCATACGAGGTGGCGGACACCACACCGGTGTAGGAAACACCCAGCAGATTTTTGTAGCCGGTGATACCACCGATGGTCTCTAAATAGAAGGGGACGGCGGCATCCTGCAGCTTGGTCAGAACACCGGATTCGATATAGTAAGACCGCAGAGCAGCGGCCATCTCGTTATAGTCGTTTTCTTGGTTGTCCAGCAGCAGATAATGCACGCGGAACGCGCCGTCGTACAGCTCCCGCTGGAACTGAGGAATTTTGGTGCTCTCCTCACTGCCCTGCAGATAAATATTGTCCTTTTCATACACGGTGAACACAGGGTATACGGCGTTGTACTTATTGTAACTGCCCGCCTGATACACCTCGATGGAGGCGGTGGCCGCGCCATCCTCAATCACCGCCAAAAAGCCCTCGGTATTCTTCTTCATACCGAACACGGGCAGGGTCACCCGCTCGCTGGGGGATTTGGATGCCAGATTGGCGGTAGCGGTCACGGTCATATCCGGACCGTACACCGACAGGGACAATTTTTCTTTACTGCCCGTGGCATCGCGGAAGGGAACCAAGGCTCCGCTGCCGTCCGGAATCAGCATATACCCGGTGTCCGCCGCCGTGGCAGTGCCAAACAGCTCAAACAGAGATAACTTGTAAGGGAAATATCCATCGGAGTGCTCAATATATTCCGTGGGCACCTCTACGGCGAAGCCGCGATCGGTGAGAAGATACTTTAGCACCACCGTGAAATGGGCCGGCCTTAGCGCCGAGCTGGTCACACCGAATTCCACGTTGTCGTCCGCAATATCGTCATCGGTGTATCCGGCCTTTTGCATGAGCTCATACACCCGCTCAAATCGGGTATAGCCACGGGAACGCAGGTTCCAGATTTTCTCAGACTCGTAGTACTTGTAGTACTCCTTCATCTCTTCCTGATCGTCCTCGTCCAGTTGATCTAAAATGCGTTTTTGGAATTTTTCTGCATTAATACTCTGAGGCAGGATGTCGCCTGTCAGCTCATAGTCGCCCAGCATATACTTAACGTACACGCAGTTCTCGCCCCTATGGACGGTGGTCTGGAATTTCTCCACGCTGTCGCTGTAGCTGTCCATCTGGGAGTAATTACCCCGATCGTCCACGTAGGACAGAGAGAACTGGGCGTTGCGTACCGCCGTTTCCCCCTCCGGGTTGCTGCTCCAGGACGTCTGCCGCACCGTATCCGTCACGGTAACACCCATATGCTCCGGATGGATCGCCAGCGTATACCGCCCGCTCTCCAACACGGTGACCGGCTCCTGCCCCATCCCCAGACTCATCTGAGAGGGCAGCTCGGCGGCTGTTTCCTCGCCATCGGTGCCCTGCGCCTTACCGCAGGCGGCAAGAGGCAGCACCATAGCGGACAGCATCAGTATACCAATCAGAAAGGCGATGCACCGTTTCCGCCGTGTAAGCTTTCCGTTCATACAAACTCCTCCAAAGAGTGCTTAACTATACAAGCGCAGGAACATCTCGCGATAAATACTGTAAATAAAGCCCGCCAGTTCCTGAATCAGACTGAAAAACAATAAGCAAATCAGCACGATGATCACCGCAGCCACCGCCGTGATGATCAGTGTTAAAAAGGTCTTGCCAAAAGTATATTCGTGTATCTGGAATATGGCGATGTACAGCATAATGCCAAACCAAAGCCAGCCCAGTATCTCCACGATCATCAGATACGCACTGTCATCCAGCGACAGCGCATAGGACAACAGCGGCACCACGATATGCATAATGATCAGCGGCTGCAGGGAATAACACACCGCCATAAAGATATCCTTGGCGGTGCCCTTTCCGTTCATCAGGGTGGTCACCGACCAGTTGGCTACGATAAACAGAATGCCGGGGATGAGCAGCATCCGCAGTTCATAGAACACGTCCAAAGGGGTGTTGTACTGCATATTGTGCATAAAGCTGCGTGCCTGCCGGTCAAACAGCGTGGCCAAAAACAGCAGCACGACCAGAAGAAGCGCCACAAAGACGTTGCCCTTCTGCACCCGCTTCATTTCCCAGAATTCATCGATGGGGTGACGCAATACCGTCAGTGCGTAACGCAGATCTGCCTTGGTAGGCCAATTTGCCCGACACCACTGACCGAAATCCTTGAGCTTATCCCGCAGATTCCAGCGAATCGTTTGCTTCGGCACCGATGCTTCTACGGTCTTTTTCATTGCGTGTCTCCCCTTTCGTTCTTATTCTCGGTTGCGGCGCCGCCGCAGGTGGCGACAGAGCAGCCACACGGCCACGCCGCCCACAACCAGCACCACCGCGGCAATGACCACTGCTGTATCAAAATGCTCGTTGAGCTGAATCTTCTTGTATTGAATGTACGCCTTGGAATATTCCTTGCGTGCGTTGGCGATCTTAAAGTACTGCATGGCCTCGCCATAGCGGTTCATACGGTAATAGGCATAGCCCGCTTTCATATACGCCAGGTCGAAGTTCCCGTTCATTACCAGCACGTCTTCCCACAGTTCGATACTCTTTTCGTAGTCCTTCTGCAGGTAAGCGCCGATGGCGTCGTGGATGGTCAGCGTATATTCCGTGGGGGCAAAGGCCGTGACACTGCAACGGTTCTTATCCAGCACGTACAGCTGGTTATCCACAAACACAATGGCGGAAGGGTTGGAAAATGTGCCTACCTGTCCGGTGTTGATGCCGCCGAACACGAACAGCATATTCCCCTCTTCGTCGTAGGCGAAGATACGGCCGCGCTTGCCATCCAGAGCATAGTAGTTGCCGTTTTTATCCTGCGTGATATCCACAAAGGCGGAGGGGCCCACCACATCGGTGTTGCTTCCACCCTCTTGATACAGCACGTCGCCCACCACCTCTTCCGATCCGTTCAGAGGGGTGCGGATGAGAATATCGTCGCCGGAGGAATTCAGACGACGGATAGGAGCCTCTACGTTCTTAACCGAGGTGACGGCGTAAATGAAGCCGTCACTGTCCAGCGAAATGTTGGTGTATTCCACCGGAACGAACTTGGTCATACCCTCTTCCTGGGTCTTGGTCATAATGGTCTTCCAGATCAGCTCGGTAATCCTAAACACCACACGGTTACTGCCGATGAAGCCGATAAAAGTGCCCTCGGCGGAGAACTGCAGCAGACCCTCATACACATCCTTACACAGGACGAAAATACGGCCCGCCTCGTCCGCCACCACCTTCAGCGGCATAAACTTAAAGCCCTCGTCCAGCAGATTGCTCTCCGGACGGGTGATGGCCCGCTGAAAAACACCGTTGGCATCCAGCACGACCACCCGGCTGTTGCCGGTATCTGCCACATACAGGTTGTCATACGCATCCAAGAAGATGCCGGTGGGAGCGGAAAAGGTTTTGATCTCGCCGTTTTCCTCATACCGATCAATGGTCTTAACCAGCTTAAAGGAACGATCAAAGCAATACACCGCATTGGTACCGGAATCCACGATGTAAAAGTGCTGCTCGGTGGCATCCACCACCAAGTCCTCCGGGGACTTCAGCGCCACCTGCAGGTCGGCGGCCGTATACAGCCGCTCCGGCAGGTACGGCAGCGGGGCGGCAATATCCGTGATGCTGCCGTCGCTGTGGTAGGAATACGTGTAACTATAATAAGGTGACGAGGCGCTGACGCCCAAAACCGAAACCATCAGTAATACCGTCACCAACAGCAAAACTCGTATCGTTTTCATCTCGTCCTCCTTATCTCATCAGAATTGGCCCATAGGGCGATTTTTAGTCCTTAATACCCGACGTGGCCATCGTTTCCACGATCTGGGTCTGGTTGAAGATAAACACCACGGCGGGGACGATCAGCATCAGGACACCAACGGCCTGAGCGGCGCCCATCAGCACAATACCACCGCTGGTAATCTGGGTCAACGCATAGGGTAGAGTCTTCAGCTCTTCGCTGAATACGTAGGCGGAGTTATTCTGACTCCACATCTGCTGGAACATCAAGATAAATACCGTTAAGTAGGCCGGACGGGCCATAGGCATCACGATGCGCCGATATGTACCCCAATAGGAGCATCCGTCAATCTCCGCCGCCTCCAGCAGGGAGTTGGGGATGGTACGCATATAGTTGGTCATGATGAACAGACCCAGTGAGGCGCCCATACCGGGGACAATCACCGCCAAATAGGTATCCAGCCACCCCAGCCAGGAGATGGTCAGATAGTTGGCAATATCATTGACCGTGGACACGAACATCAACGAATACAACACGACGTTGTTGAAGAATTTCTGTCCGGGGAAATCAATCTTTGCCAGCGGATACGCCGCCATAGAGGCCAACAGCAGATGGCCGCCGGTGGTGGCCAGCGTCAGAAAAATGGTGTTGAAGGCATAGCGAGAGAAAGGCACGTAGGTGGTCTTCATCCGCTTGAACAGCAACACGAAGTTATCCAGCGTCGGCTCAGTGGGCAAAATCCGCGGCGGGAAATAAAACAGCTCGTTGATGGGCTTTAGGGACATACCGATGGACATCACCAGCGGTATGGCACTGAAAATGGCGATGGATAACAGAATCAGCGTTACCAGCAAATCGCCGGATTTACGGCGGTTACGTACCGACCGTCCGCTCAGTATGGAGCGGTGTACTCTCAGTTTCGGCTCCATCCTTACTCACCCACCTTTCGTAGGGCGCGCAGGATGACCAGGTTGATGGTCATCATAAAGATGAACATAATTACTGCAATCGCGCTGGCATAGCCGCGCTCCACACGGAAGGAGCTGTAATCCAGCAGGTGGGTCATAATCAGATGGCCCGCATAGTTGGTGCTGGGGAAGCCGGCCAACGCAATGGACACATTAGTGTTAGCGAACATACCGGTAACCTGCAGTACCACGGCGGTCATCATATGGGGCGCCATCTGGGGCACGGTGATGTACCACAATTCCTGCATACGGTTGCGCACACCGTCGATAGCGCCCGCCTCGTACAGCTGGGGATCTACCGAGGACATACCTGCACGCAGGGACAAGAAGCCCACGCCCATACTCATCCACAGCTGGACGATGATCAGCATCGGCAGAATCCACATATCGGTGGTAAACCACTGGATCGGCTCGCTGATCAAGCGCAGCTGCATCAAAAAGCTGTTAGCATAGCCGTAGATATCGCCGCTGAAGATCACGCCCCAAATGGTGTACACGGTACCCGAAATGGTGGGCACGTAGAACAGGAACGTGAGAAAGGCTCGGATATAGCGATTCAGGTCATTGATCGCCCAAGCCACGAAAAAGGACAGGCCAAAGCCGCCTACGCCGGTGACCAGTGCGAAAATAACCGTATTCTTGACCGCTAAGGGGAAAATCTCATCGTTGACAAACAGGTTGCGGTAGTTCTGCAGACCCACAAACACGGGATCCTGCAGAACGTTGTATTTTGTCAGACTCAAAACAAAGGAAATGAGCACGGGAGCCACCGTGAACACGAAGAACAGCAACATAAAGGGGGCGATCATTAAATAAGCAGAACGGTATTTCACCACTCGCTTACCCAAATACTGCAAGCGAGTCGGCTGACCGAAATTAGCAGCTTTCAATGATAATCCCTCCTTTACTCTAATCCAAATTCCTGTCGTTTCACACGTAATTCGTTGTTGATCTGAATCACCGCATCCAGCAGCGATTCACGGGGCGATTCGCCCATATTAATGACCGACTTAATGGCGTTATCCACGCTACGGCCGGTGTAATAGCCGCCCGGTACCTCGGGGATGCCCTGCACCCATTCCCACTGGGCCTGGATCTGCTTGGCAATGGACGAGTTCCACGGCAGAGCCTCCATCGCCTCCAGATTGGCCGTCGCCCAGCGGGCGGAACGACCCTGCAACGCCTCGATCTCCTGACCGTACATAGTCTGGGTCTCGGCAGAGGTCCACCATTTCAAGAACGCCCACGCGTCATCCACATCCTGTGCGTTTTCGAACAGCATAGCGCAGGACACGTTGGATGCCACGCTACGATCCACGGTGCCGTCGGCGGTGGGAGTGCCGGGGATGGGAGCCATCGTCCACAGACCCTGAATCTCCGGCGCGGCCACAGCCAAGGAGTTGTAGAAGCCGTAGGAGGTGATGATGACAGGCATCTCACCGGTACGGAAACGGTTGATATCGCTGTAGCTCACCGGCAGATCGTATTTCGTATAGAACTCCGACCACTGAACAAAGGCCTCGATGCCCTCTAAAGTATCCAGCACACAGCGGCTGCCGTCGGCATTGTACACCCCCGCCTTATTCTGCAGCAGCAGGGCGGAGAACATATCGTTGATACCGGAGGCGGAGCTGCCCGACTGCACCGTCGCCGGTGTGGGCAGGCCGATGCTGTAATTGTTCTCGCTGAGCTGGGGGATCAGACGATAGAATTCCTCCCACGTGTTGGGGGCGGTGGCACCCAGCTCATTCAGCACGTCGGTGCGGTAGAACATCATCATAAAGTTCTGCTGCTCCGGCAGGGCATACAGCTTACCGCCGTATTGCAGAGAGGTCAGGGCGCTGGGGGCAAAACGGGAGGTTACCTCCCCCACGTCGGCGAAGCGGTTCAGATCATAGGCGGCGCCACGGATGCCGTAGTTGACCGCCTGGGATTGTCCCTGGAACAAGGCCACGTCCGGACCGGAATTGCTGGCCACCGAACGCAGCAGAGCATCCATATCCACCAGCTTAATGGTCAGACGGATACCGGTCTGGTCCGTAAAGTAAAAGTCGGACAAATTCTTGATAATATTGGCCTGATCACGACCGGAGGCGCCGGCCATCCACAGGACGACCTCCCCTGCCGGCTCGCCGTCCGTTTCCACAAAGCTGTCCACCGCATAATAGTCGTGGACAAACGAAATGAAGAACGCACGAATGCTCTCCCACAGTGCCTTGAAGAAACCGGCATCTGCGGCCGGCAGAGCGGCATCGGGAGCACAGACGATAATTTTATCAATCAGCAGGCTGACCTCACTGGCCGAAACGATCCACGAGGCCAAGGAGTTCAGGTTCTCGCTCAGTTTAGACAGACGGGTAGCGATGGTATTGGGACGGTCCACAAAGCTATTCAGCTGTACCAGCAGCTGATTGACGTACACCGTCTGCTCACCGCCGGCATCGGACAGCGCCTCTAAGCCCTCGCGCACCTGCGTCAGGTTGGCAATGTTCCGCTCCAGCGTATCCATCAGGTGAGGAATCTTCTCATCCAGATCGTAGTCACGATATGTATCCGGCACAGTGCCGGTGATCATCAGCACGTCACGATATAATTTGTTCAGCTCGGTGACGGAATTGTTCGCCTGCTCCAGCAGAGCATACATATCGCCCAGTACCACCGTCAGCCGCAGCACGTGGCGTCCCTCTTCGAGATAGAAGAGATACGGCTCCTCGCCGTCGCCCAGTGCCAGCATCTGCCAATCCATAGAGTACTTGACCATCAGGCCCTCCGCCTCAGCAAAGGGGAGCTCGCCGTCAATGGTCAGGCGGCGATAGGCATTACCGCCGGACACGAAATCCTGCAGGGCACGCATACCGATCTTGTACAGGCCGCTTTCGGGTACCGTGATCTCCCATTCCACCCACTGGTGCTTATACTTCCAGTTGGTGCCGCCGATACAGTTGAGCAGCGTCTTGGTCAGCTCAAAAGGCTCGGTGATGGTGGAGGTGCGGTTTTCCACCGCATACAGCGTGTTGGTGGACTTATACAATGCATCCTCGCCCTGAATAGAAACGGGGGTGCCGTTATACTCGGGATATCCCGCCGCCTGCCAACCGGCCAGCACCTCTTTGTAAGGGGCGGCAACCGGCGCCTGCTCGAAACGGATCTCCGCCAGAGCCATCGGCTCGGCAATACTCTCTAACGTAAGGGTGTGCGCACCGGCGGAGAGGTAGAGGGAGATGCCCTCATCGTTAAAGGTGGCGTTGCTGACCGCACGAACGGTCTGCCACAGGAAGCATTCCTTTTGAGGGCGGCGGTATTCGTTGCCGTGCTTACTGTAAATCTTCTCGCCCTCATCCTCGTAGATGCGGTTAAACACCAAATCCCGTGCCTCGCTGAAAGGCAACGTGCCATCCAGATACAAGGCACGCTCGATGGTGGCGCCCTTGCCCTCTACGGCGCGATAGCGGAAAAACAAATCGTAGAAGCCGGCGGTATCCACCGTGAAGCTCCAGGTGACACGACCGCTGTCGCCGGTGACGAGTGCCGCGGTACCATCCAACTCTTCTACCCGAGCGATGGGATCCTCCGCCGTATAGTTCTGTGTGGCGGAAAGGATCAACGGCGCCGTGGGACGGGGAGCCTCCCCCACCTGTCGGACGTAATCGGAATAGGTGAGTGGAGCCGTAACGGTCGCATCCGCAACCGCAATGGAAGGATATTCCGTTTTGTTGTGTGTTGCATCGACAGAATCGGACACGGCATACACCGCGGGGCAGACAGAGCCCACGCAGGACAGGGCCAGCGCCCAGCTTAGAACGACCGCAAGCGCTTTTCTCATGCGCTCCACTCTCCTTTCGTCACACCGTTTATCCGCAGAATCTATACAAAAGCGTTTGACAAACCGTACGAAAACGATTATAGTGGTCTTGTCACCACCATACAACGCACGGCTCCTTACCAACATTCTTTACCTACCTCTATGATATTGTTTCCGCACCTTTTTTTCAACGCTCTATGTGACAAAAAGATTGCATTTTGTGACATACAGCATTTGTAATTTTTGGCAATTCTTTGAAGAACGGGGGATTATTTGTGTACAAAATACCCGAAACATACCTCTATCTATCCGCCTGGAATTCCTCCATCAACCTGCGTCAGGTAGGCACTGATAAGCCGCACCCCGGCTATCAATACGGCCCGGCGATACGGGAATATTATCTTGTCCACGTAGTAACTAAGGGGCGGGGTGTATACAGCGCCCGCGGCACCGAATACGCACTGAAGACCGGCGATGCCTTCCTCATCCACCCCAACGAAATCACGGTATACACAGCCGATAAGGAGGATCCGTGGGAATACTCCTTTTTCTCCTTCTCCGGTACGATGGTGCCGGAGCTGCTGACGGGTATGGGTTTCACCGGTGATCGCTTAGTGTTGCCCTGCAACACGGATGAGATCGCCGCCCTGATCATGGAGTGCGTTGATGCTGTAGACGGGGCCACCACCACCGACCACCTGGCGTCGCTGGAGCATCTATTCCGTATCGTCACAGCCTTTTCCCGCAACAATCCCCAGGCTGTCACCGATGAGATGCAGACCAATCACTATATCCGCAAGGCCATCGCCCACATTGAGCTGAATTATTCCAACAATATCACCGTCAACGATCTGGCAGATGCGTTGGCCATCGACCGCAGCTATCTCTTCCGCATATTCAAAAACGGCACCGGTATGTCCCCAAAGGAGTATCTCAACACCTATCGTCTGAACGTGGCCCGCTCCCTACTGGAGGAAACGGATCACTCCATCTCCCAGATCGCCCTATCCGCAGGATTCTTCTCCTTCTCCGCCTTCTACCGCTCTTTCGTGCAGAAGTACGGACAGTCCCCGCGGGAATACCAGAACGCATTCCGCAACAAAAAAGAGACCTCCGGGAAAACAGACAACAAATAGCAATGTTTTGACAACATATTTTCTTGCACCATTTTTGCAATTCCACTATGATTATTTTAATAGGGATAATCGCGTATTAATACCTTTTATAAAAGCGTACAACGTCAGAGAGGAGCCAATCGTATGTTAATCCACACTCCCCCCATGGGCTGGAACACCTGGAACACCTTCGGCCTGAATATTAACGAGCAATTAATTCTGGATTCCGCCAAAATCATGGTTTCCAGCGGCCTGCGGGATGCCGGCTACGTCTATATCGTCATTGACGACGGCTGGTGCCTGCGCCAGCGGGATGAAAACGGCCGTCTGGTGCCCGATCCGGAGAAGTTCCCTCGGGGCATTCGTGCCCTGGCCGACGACATCCACGCCATGGGACTGAAGCTGGGCATCTATTCCTGCGCCGGCAATATGACCTGTGGTCGTTTCCCCGGCAGCAACTCCTACGAGTTTATCGATGCCGAGACCTTTGCAGAGTGGGGCATTGACTATCTCAAATACGACTATTGCCACAAGCCCATCCACGAGACCGGTCAGCAGCTGTATCTGCGCATGGGCACCGCCCTTGCCAACTGTGGACGGGATATCCTCTTCTCCGCCTGCTCCTGGGGTGCCGATAACACCCACGAGTGGATCAAAACCACCGGCGCCCACAGCTGGCGCTCCACCCAAGATATCGGTGATAACTGGGAAATCATCTGCAATCTGATGAACCAGCAGAAAGAAAAGCTGCCCTACAACGGTCTGGGCTGTTTTAACGATATGGATATGCTGGTCGTGGGCATGAACGGCGTTGGCCACGTAGGCCTCACCGGCTGCTCCGGTACACAGTATAAGACGCACTTTGCCATGTGGGCCTTTATGGGCTCCAATCTGATGATCGGCTGCGACATCCGCAATATACCCCCTGAGATACTGAACATCCTCACCTGCAAGGGGATGATCGAGATCAATCAGGACGGTGCCTACCGTCAGCCCTTCTCCATCGGCGGCAGCTTTGAAAACTGCAACGATGACCGTGAGGATAGCTTTGTCTGGGCTAAGCTGCTGGCGGACGGCCGCTTTGCCATCGGCTTCTTCAACCTCAGCGACAGCCCCCGCAACATGTATTTCTCCCTCAACGATCTGGCACTGCAACGCTTCTGCAACCGCAAGCTGGTGCTCCACGACGTGTGGAGCGGCGAAACCCGCGAGACGACGGACGAGTTCTTCCTCTGCCCCGTGGACGGCTATGACTGCCGTGTGTTTATCGCCGATGTGGTGAAAGTCTAATGCAGCGATGCCGTGTTTGTAACCAGCCCCTGTCGGGGGACGAGATCGGATTACATAAGAAAATATGGGACAGGCGGGATACCTCCTATTTCTGCCTGACCTGTTTAGCCGACCGCCTGCGCTGTGACCCCTCACTGCTGCAGGATAAGATCCGGCAATTTCGTGAACAGGGCTGTGTCCTGTTTCCGTAACATCAACGCCGGAGCAGCCGTTCTGCTCCGGCGCTTTTTGTCAACAAAATGCAAGAAAGGATGCACATTTTATGGACAAGCATTTTCTGTTTGGCGCAGGTACCGCCTCTTATCAGATTGAGGGAGCCGCCACCGAGGACGGCCGCACCCCCTCCATTTGGGATACCTTTTCCCACACCCCCGGCCTGGTGGTAAACGGGGATACCGGCGACGTGGCCTGCGACCACTATCACCGCTACAAAGAAGACGTACAGCTTATCGCTGATCTGGGTGTGGAGTACTACCGCTTCTCCATCGCCTGGCCTCGCATCTTCCCCCACCCCGGCGAGTATAACCCCGTCGGTATGGAGTTCTATAAAAATCTGATCCGTGAGCTGAAGGCCAAGGGCATCAAGGTTGCCGTTACGCTGTATCACTGGGATCTGCCCCAGTGGTGCCAGGATCGGGGCGGCTGGCCCAACCGTGAAGTGATCGACTGGTTTATGGAGTTTGCTGAAAAATGCTATGACGAGCTGGGCGATACGGTGGATATGTGGTTTACCTTCAACGAGCCTATGTGCGTAGCGGAGGTAGGCTATTTCCACGGCGGTCACGCCCCCGGCATCCGTGACGTCAACCAGTTCCTGCCCGCCTGGCACAACGTAGCCCTCTGCCACGGTCTGGCGGTGAAAATGTACCGCGAAAAGGGGCTCACCGCCCCCATCGGCATCGTTATGAACACCCAACAGCAGACCCCCTATAACCCCAACGACCCCAACGACGTACGGGCCGCCCACTTCGGCAACGTGGCCTACAACGGCTGGTATCTGGCCCCCGTATTCCACGGCTATTACCCCGAGGAGGGCAAATTGGCCTGGGCAGACCGTGGCGGCGTCTTTGACTTTATCCGAGAGGGGGATATGGAGATCATCCGGCAGCCCATCGACTTGATCGCCATCAACTATTATCAGGAATTCTATGCCCACTATCTGGGTGAGGAAAACGGCGTGATCCGCTATGAGAATATCCAGACTGAGGGGCCGAAGACCATGATGAACTGGGATATTACCCCCCAAGGGCTGGAGAACGTCATCCGTCAGGTACGGGAATACACTGATCTGCCCCTGCTGGTGGCGGAGAACGGTTCCGCCTGGCCGGACGAGGTGGCAGAGGACGGCGGTGTTCACGACCATAACCGCATTGATTATCTCAACCGCCATCTGGACGTGGTGCGTGAGGCCAACAAGAAGGGGCTGAACGTCTGCGGCTATTTCGCCTGGTCCCTGATGGACAATTTTGAATGGGCCGAGGGCTACGGCCCCCGCTTTGGCCTGATCCACGTGGATTATGAAACCCAAAAGCGTACCCCCAAGGACAGCTATTACGTATACCGTGACCGTATCGCTAATTGGAATGAGGATTGACCGTGAACGATTCTACACGCCTGCAATTGGAACAACTGAAGCATCCCTCTGCCGCCTACCGCAGTGCCCCCTTTTGGTCCTGGAACGGTGTTATGCAGGAACAGCGGGTATCCGATCAGCTGGCCGCCTTTTATGCGGCCGGTATGGGCGGCGCATTCATCCACAGCCGCTCCGGACTAAAGACCCCGTATATGGAGGAGCAATGGTTCTCCTGCGTACAGGCCGCCATTGATACGGCTGTGCGGGAGAACGGAAAGGTCTATCTCTACGACGAGGACCGCTATTCCTCCGGCTTTGCAGGGGGAGCAGTATGCCGAGAGCATCCGGAATATCGGCAGCGCCATCTGACAGTGGCCACCGCCCCTGTCCCTGATGGGGATACGCTGGCGGTGTTTGCGGTGCGACGCCCCACCCCCCAGCGGGTGGCGCAATACCGCCGCCTGCAGGAGGGAGAAACCGCCGCCCCCGACGAAGAAACCCTATGGTTTCAGGTGTGCGATTTTGTGCGCAATCCCCGCTGGCACAATCACTGCGATCCTGTGGATCTGTGTAACGCCGAGGCGGTAGATCTGTTTATCCAACTCACCCACGAGCGATACGCCGAGGAATGCGGCGACCATTTTGGCAGCACCATACCCGCCATATTTACTGACGAGGTGTGTCTGGCGGTGCTACCCAGCGGAAAGCGCACCGACGCTGTCATCGCCAACCACCACTGGACGCGGGATTATCCCCGCATTTTCCAAGAGCGGTACGGCTATGATTTCTGCGCGTATCTGCCGGAATTATTCTTCGCCGTGGATCAGCCCCGCTGCCCTACGCTGGCGCAGGATTATCTGACCGGCCTATCCGATCTGTTTGAAGAGAACTATTCCCGCCGCTGCGGAGAATGGTGCGCCAACCACAAGCTGGCGCTGACGGGACACCTGAACTTTGCCGGGTTTTTGGATTTTACCCGTGTGGGCAATGCCCTGCGGCAATTCCGCCATTGGCAATGGCCGGGGATGGATATACTGACGGATCAGGTGGCTAAGCTAGCCGCCTTTAAGATGACCTCCTCCGTCGCCCATCAGCACGGAGAAGGACGGGTGCTGTGCGAAATGTACGGCTGCACCGGCTGGGATTGGCCGCCGGAGCGGCAACGCTTCCACACAGGATGGCAATACTGTCTGGGGGTGAATTTCCGCTGTCAGCATCTGTCCCACTACACCCTCGCAGGATGGGGCAAAAAGGACTACCCCGGCAGTATGACCCCCCACACGCCTTGGTTTGCGGACTATAACGAGGTGGAGGATCACAGCGCCCGTCTGTCCTATGCCCTGACCCGCGGCATCTACGCCGCACGGACACTGGTGCTGTCCCCCTACACGGCGGTGGCGGCACGATTCCGCGGACACCACTTTGACGACAGCGACCCTGCTATGGCGGAATTAACCGCACTGAACGAACAATGGGAGCGGATCAACCGCACCCTGATCGACCATCACATTGACTTTGACTACGGCGATGAGGGCGATCTGGTAGCCGCAACCGGCAGTGTAACGGTGGGACGGATGTCCTATGACCGTGTGCTGATCCTGCCCGGGCATACCCCCTCTGCCGCCGCAGAAGCGGTTTTGGCGGCGGCAGGAGTGCCCGTACACCGCCTGAACGACGGGGAGATCCCCGCCGCCCTGCTGGTGGAAATGGGGGCGGAATGCCGCATCACCGTAAACGGCAACAATGCCGACACCGTCTGGTCCACCCGCCGCTTAGACGGCGAGCAGACCATTCTGTTCCTCCAGTCTATGGCGGATGCTCCGCAGTCTCTGCAGGTCGCCGTGACCGCCCCTACGCAGGTACTGCTGCTGGAGGAGCGCAGCGGCGATCTGATCACCCTGCCTACAGCAACGCAGGAGGGTGTCACCACGGTGGAGGTATCTCTGCCGCCCCGTGGCAACGCGCTCCTGCTCTTCGGCTACAATTACGCCGGTAAGCCGCTGCCCGCCCCGCGGACGCAACATCAACTTCCTTTGCCGGCGGGTCCCTACGATTACACGTTGGAGGAGCCCAATGCCCTGCCGCTGGATATGGTGCAAATCGCCTTTGGTGACGGGGATTGGTCGGAGCGGCTATCCATCTCCGAGGCGGAGGAACGCATCCGCCTGCGCTATGGATTAGAGCCGATGCTATTCTACGATATCGCCCAGCCCTGGTATCTCCACCGCCATCATCACCGCACCTTTGACGAGGTGTGCCGTATGCGGTGTGTCTTTACCGTGGCGACGGTACCCCCACGGTGCCGTTTGGCCATAGAGGGGTATCATACCTACGATGCCGTTACCCTAAACGGAGCAAGGGTGCCCGCTCCCGACGGATGGTTTTTGGATCCCGATTTTCAAACCGTCGACGTCGCTCCCCTGTTGCAGGTCGGACAAAACGAACTGATCCTCACCTTCCGCTATGATACGGATATGGAGATAGAGAATATGCTCCTGCTGGGGGACTTTGGCGTATTCCGTATCGAGGAACAAAAAGGGTGGCTGGCGGATAATCTGCAGATCACCACCCTGCCGTCGCAGATAAACAGCGGTGCCTGGGCTGAGAACGGCCTGCCCTTCTACACGGGGCGGCTGACCTATCACTGCACCGTTCACAGCGACGGTAGCCCCTGCGTGCTGGATCTCTCCGAGGCGCGGGCGCTGGGCTATGCTGTTACCGTGAACGGACAGCGTACCGCCAAATTGTGTCCTCCCTTTATGTTTGATCTGCCCCTGCAGGCAGGAGAGAATCGACTGGAGATCCAGCTGATCCCCGGGCGCAAAAACTTACTGGGGCCTCTCCACGCCGAAAATCCGGTAATGGCGGATCCCTATGATTTCCGTTTTGACAGCCATTGGTGGCAGGATGCCTATGCACTGCACACCTTTGGCCTACGTATGGATTGATTTGTAGCATCCTATACATCACTATGAAAGGAGGGGTATCGATGCCGTTTTTTGAACAGGCATCCCCCCTATGGGCGGAGGACGCAGAACAGGAGAAAAACTGCACCATCGGATTGTATGCCACCGTTGACTCCGCCGAGGGCAGCGAGCTGCGCATCGCCACCGCCGGCGTATACCGCGTGTTTGTGGACGGTGTGTTCTACACCCACGGCCCCGTGCGCTGTGCCCACGGCTACTACCGTGTGGATGTGATTCCTCTCCCCGTCACCCACAAGACAATGCACGTTGCCATCGAGGCCACCAACTATGGGGTCAACAGCTTCTGCTATCTCCGGGATCGTGGATTTATTCAGGCCGAAATCGCAGTTAACGGGCAGGTGACGGCGGCCACCGGGCACAAGGGCTTTGTCGGCTATCGTCTGACCAACCGCGTGCAGAAGGTACAGCGGTACAGCTACCAACGCCCCTTTGTGGATGCGTGGCGACTACAGCCCACCGACACCCACTGGCGCATGGGCAAGGCTTGCCCCATCGCCGCACCCATCACGATGATAGTAACCGAGGAGCGGCAACTGGTAGCGCGGGGATTGCCCCTCTACACCTTTACCGATGTGACCGCTTCCCGCCGCATCGCAATGGGACGGATGATCGACGGAGTGATCCCCGCCGTCTATCGTAAGGACCGCTCTCTCTGCCGTCTGTACGATCCCGACAGCGGCTCGCTGGAGGGATTCCCCGAAGCAGAGCTGGAGTGGCATCTGTCCGATCAAGTGCAAGAATGGCAGAACACCGTCTACACCCCCACGGAGGATGTCACCGACGTCACCGTGCTCTCTGAAAAGGAATGGGCGCTACTGGCGCTGGAGGGGGAAAAGACCGGCTTTATCACCGCCCGTCTGCAATGCGAGCAGGATACCTCGCTGTGGCTCTTGTTTGACGAGGTGCTTTCTGAGGACGGGGACGTAGATCCCCTGCGGATGGAATGCTGTAACGTCCTGCGGCTGGAATTGGCGGCAGGAGAGTATGAATTCATCAGCACCGAGCCCTACGGCTTTCAGTATATCAAGGCAGTGTGCCTCCACGGGGAGGTAACGATCGCTCAATTAGGTGTAAAGGAGTTGGCCTTTCCAGCGCCCATCATCGCCCACTATGCGGGAGAAGAGCCCGTATTGCGGCACATTTATAATGCCGCTGTGGAAACCTTTCGGCAAAACAGCGCCGACCTATTTATGGACTGCCCCACCCGTGAACGGGCGGGCTGGCTGTGCGACAGTTATTTCACCGCCCGCACCGAGCAACGGCTGACGGGAGAGAATGCTGCGGAACGGAACTTCCTTGAGAATTACCTGCTGCCGGAGAGCTTTCCCCATCTCCCCGAGGGGATGGTGCCCATGTGCTATCCCGCCGACCACAGCGACGGCAACTTCATTCCCAACTGGGCCATGTGGCTGGTACTGGAGCTGGAGGATCGTCTGCACCGTGTGGGCGATCGGGAATTTATCGACCGTTTCCGCCCCCGTGTCTATCGTCTGTTGGATTGGTTCCGACAGTACGAAAACGGTGACTCATTGCTGGAAAAACTGCCCGGCTGGGTTTTTGTGGAGTGGTCCAAGGCCAACGATCTCGTGCAAGACATCAACTTCCCCACCAATATGCTGTATGCCCGTATGCTGGAGGCAGTGGATGCGCTGTACGGCGACCCGGACCTGAAGGAGAAGGCACAGCGCATCAAGCAGGTCATCCGCGCGCGCTCTTATAACGGAGAATTCTTTACGGATAATGAGGTGTATGGCAAGGACGGGCTTCCCCACTCCACGGGCGAATGCACCGAGACCTGCCAATACTACGCTTTTTTTACCGGTGTGGCCACTCCCCACAGCCACAAGGCGCTGTGGGAGCGGCTAATAACCGATTTCGGCCCTGAACGCTCAGTTGAGCAATATCCCCACGTGTATCCCGCAAACGCCTTTATCGGCAATTATCTACGGCTGATGCTATTGGAGCAGGAAGGGTATACTACCCAACTGTTGCAGGAAATTAAGGGGTATTTCGGATATATGGCTGACCGTACCGGCACCCTGTGGGAGCACGTCGGCACCACTGCCAGCTGCAACCATGGCTTTGCCTCCTACGTTGCGTGTTTTCTGCTCAATTCATAAGAAAAGGGAGCGGGCCGAGAGCCGGGGGGCCTTCTTTTTAGGGGGGAGGG
>JAZQFG010000009.1:0-136073 GCA_045539375.1 Acutalibacteraceae bacterium
TTATTTGTCAATATATTTATGAGGCTCAAACTCACAACGACGACAATAAACATGACTCATATCTATATGTACTTTATTACACATAAAGCAATGTAACATAGCGTAAGCAAAATCTTTTCCCTTATATTTACCAGTATCTGCATAACGCCCTATTTGATATAAATCTTCATCATTTAATTCTTCTTTAGTTTTATTTAGCATAGGATAATATTTATCATACATTTCAAGTTCCCATTTGCTGCCGTCTTCTGGTCGTGAACGTAATTCAAAATGATCTAATGTAAAACGACGATTGAAATCTTCATCTTCACTTCCTAAGAATATATAACCTTGTGACATTATATTATACTCCTTTTATTTATATTTATAAATATCATAAATTTTATTAAAAGTCAAACGTATTCTGGGAATGCCTTCATTAATCTTTCATAGGCCGATTCTTTCTTTAAGCCCTGAGAATAATTATATTGAAGCTCATCAACTTCATTCCATACTCGCGCCTGATTACGAGTTAAATCTAATTCAGTAGCAATTACTAGTCTATCTTGATAAGATGCTCCATCATAGTACCAATATCCATATTCATTCCAAAGCATATAATATTTAGTTCGTTCTTTATTTACTACATAATAAACGTCTGGAACCAGATTTGGATTATCGTTTTCGCGCATATATTCAAGAAAGTGTTTATCCTGAGTATCAATTTCCAATTTTAGTTCTGGCGCGCGAGTACCCATAAATACATGTCCCTGCATTATCTGAGGATACATCTTATAAACTTCAAAAATCATATTTACTATTATCTTCCTTCAATTCATAATCATCAATGAATACTTGAACGGAAGTACGTCCGTTGAATGTATTAAGATTTCCGCGCCCATAGATAGTAAGTAGCTTTGTTCTGTCTTCCATTACTTGCTCTACAAAATCTGAGTCTTTAAAGCGCACATAATCAATATCATTGTATGAAATCTTCATACTATCCTTATTCGCGCCCATAGGTAGAATACTCATTAGTGGAATGTCTTCTACTACAATTCGTACCTCATCAATATGATTACCAAAGTATTCAGGATGAGATGCTAAAGCCGCAATAAGTTCATCATTATAATCTGATGCCTTTAAGATATAATCTACAAGATAGCAATTTTCAAAGTCAGCAGAACTTAAATGTTTATTAGCATAATCAATAAGAGAATCAACTCTATTTCCATTTAAGCCCCAGCCGCAGGCGTTATCATGTCCAGCAGTATAATTAAGTAGTTTGCTATCTTCCAAGAACTTTTTAAAACTTGGTAATCCTGCGAAGTTTCCATCAGAACGGATACTTCCTTGTATTTCATTATCGTTGTTTCTGCGGCCAATCATTACTGGTTTATGATATTTAGAAACTACATTCATAGCAATGAGGCCAGTTAATTCAGATGGGATATTATCGGAAGCATCCAGCTCTACTAAAATAATATTATTATCGTCTAAACAGTCTTTTTGGATTTTGAAATCTACGATGCCTAGCGCTTGCTCTTTTATACGGTCCTGCCGTGCCTTTGCGTTCTTACCTACGCGCGCAGTCTGCTCCGCTGCATATTCAATATCACCGGGCTTCGCACCACGCTTCGTGCTTTTCATTTTGCGCCTAGGCTCAATAAAGCAATAGAACATTGTTTCTTTTTCTTCCATAGTGCCTACTCGCGTAATAGCATTGATTAGCGGCGCAATATAGAAAGCAATATCAATTGGGCTTAGACCAACATATGGTGGTATTGCCTTTTCTTTTAAGGAAAATGCCTGCGCCTCAATTAGAGTTTTGAAGCCTTCGTTACGAATATGTTGAAGTCCTTCCATCATAATATAATTAGTTTCAATATCTGTTCTATCCATTATATCCGCAATTTCTCCCAATGCGGCAAGGTCAATATAGTTATAGGCTTGGTCAATCCCAAGAATATGGTCGAGAACTTCACAGAACTTATATACCACTCCTGCGCCACATAGAGATTTATTAGGATAATCGGGAGATAGTTGATTATTTACAACAATAGTATTCGCGCCATCGGAGACAATTGGATTTCCATTGGTATCATATTCTTGCTCGTGGTGGTCTAAACAAATTACATCCATTCCTAATTCGCCTAGTCGTTTATGTTCTTCTTTATCATAGCTGCTGGAATCGGGGCAAAGTACCAAATCATAATCTGGATTATCTTCAAGCCAATCAATTTTGTCATCAAGCCCATGCTGCTTATGAGTATGAACCATAAAGTGTAAGTTAGCATTAGGGAAAATATGCTTTATATAAAGCCATAGAATAGCGCTGCTTGTAAATCCGTCGGCATCGCAATCAACATTGAAAAGAATAGAACTTCCTTTGCGCAAATGATATAATAGGCGGTCTGCCGCGACCTCAATATTTTTTAACAAATATGGATTAAGTTCGCAGACAGGTGACGGATTAATAAAGTTCTCGATATCGGTAACGCCGCGATCCCTTAGGATTTCTTCTAGCGCAGCTTCCGGGTCGGTCGTATAGTTTTTCTTCAACTTATATTTCATTCGTTATCTTACCTCTCTTATGTCAGCAACATATAGTGTTGCTGTAACTTCATCAGCATTCGTATCTATCATTACTATATGATTTTCTATTATATTATCTACTAGCTTCTCAGCCAGCTCTCGTTTAATATATGCCATATCTTCGGGAAAATCGTAAAACATCTTATAGCCTACTTTTAATCTAATTAGCGGAGCTGTACTTGTTATTATAGTATGCGGTTGTGCTTCTATAAGAGAAGTATACCCGCCTAACCAGTGTATAAGTTTTTCTTTCCACTTTTTCATCGCACTCTTATCCTTCTTTTGTAAAGTTCTTCAAATACTTCTTTCCCTTTGTCATATGGAGAATCTTTTTCTTCAAGTAGATTATCCATGTCCCATATATAATAAAAAGTTGCCTGGCCTGTATATTTGCGGCAGGCCGCTTCAATTCTTTTTCTATATTCGCGCGCCTTTTCAGTGCGCCAATCTGTATATTCTTTATCAAAGGCGATTGTTATTTCATTTGCGCCTAAAACATTAGTTAATAAGTTAATTTGATATTTATTTATTTTGGAACCACAGCAAGCAACTGCATTTGCCCACTGTCCATAATATCCATCATCAAGAAGTACAGACTTTTCGCCTTCTACAATAATGGCACTTTGTCGTTTTCTAATTGCTTCTTGATGCTCATATATACCATATAAGTTAAAATGTAAAGGATGTGCATACAAAACGCTACCAAGTTGTAAAGGACGATATTTACCATACTGGTCTACTTCATCTTTATCCAACGTTCGCGCGCGAATACCTACTAAATTTCCATCTATATCTAAGTGTGGAATTGTTATTTTATTTTGCGCTAACGAAAAACCAATATGAAATTTATTCATAATTTCAGGCTTAATACCATCTTTCAACCACAATGGATGATGGTATGGCGGAAAATATGTTAGCATTGTCTGTGGATACTTTGTTAAGTGTGGAATAGATGAATCAAACTTATATTTATCTATATTGAAGTCAGAATGGTATTTCTTAACACCGCTTACCACCAAATGTTTGATACATTTCTTAACATAATCTACGGCTTCTTCAAAACTTACTTTATGATAATTGAGTCTCATGAACTTCTGATATAAAGTAAAAATTGACATTGCCTCATTACATTCAGTATAACAACGAAATATTTTATTATTCTGATACCAATATAATTTCATAGATTCGGCTTCTTCAATTGGATTATGACAGATAGTTGGACATACTAAATATCCCTTATCTTCATATACCGCAATTTGTTCAACGCCCAGTCCTTCTAAAAATACTTGTACATCTTCCAAAGTAATTGAATTGATAATATCTTGGATGCTGACATCCATCAATTCAAGCTCTTCATCCGCACCCTGCAATGTGGTGAGCATTTATTACTCCCCTTCCTATATTTGAATTACTCGTTCTCCATTACTTGAAAACAAATCAATTGGTTCGGTTATCGGCTGATTTTCTGCTGTTGTAATAAATAAATCTTCACGCTCTCCCGTGCCTAGATGTAATCTAATCCAAATACGAACCATTTTATAACGACCACGCCGCATTTTATAAATATCTAAGATATGAGTTGGCCTATTTTCAATTACATCTGGTGAGATAATCCCTTCTCTTACGGCGATTCTTAATCCCGGGAGTAATGAGTTCCACCCTTTTTCTGAAATACGAGTCATTACATATCCTACATCTGCCTTATCAGCTATACTCTTCGCCCCGCGAATTGTCTTTTCATCTTTGAATGCCATCTCCTCGTCATTCATTGCTAACGCATTTACCTGAGTTGCTGAGAAGATAAATAGATTATAATCTTTAGCAAGCTGTTTCAATTGATTTGCCATCATCATCAATATAACGTCCTCGCGCACGTTATTTCTGGTAAATTGACCAATCATACTCGCAGTTGAATGAATATAATCAAAAAACACATATTTCACTTCATCTACTGTCGCGTACTTCCTAATTGTTGCTTCTACATTTTGAAGATTCGGATCACTTATTTCTTCGATCAAAAAATATCCACTATATTCCTCTATAATTTTTGCCGCGCATTTTATTCTTGTATATTCTCCCAATTCATAATGTCCTGTAAGAATGTGATCTTCATCTACTCCAGACAAATATGCCAACATAATTGTTTGAATTTCTTCTTTATCCATTTCTGTCACAATAAATAATACTTTCCTTGGCTCTCTTGGATCTCCAACTGCATTTACTTCTTCAATAAATGCTTGTTTTTTATGTGACCATCTTTTTGGATAAGCCAATCTACAAGCATCAAAAATACTAGTACGAGATTTACCTGCGCTTGTACTAGCACTTTTTAGGAAGAAACATCCTTCTCGTGCGCCACGACAAACTGAACTAAAAATCTTACCTTCAAGACTCGGTCCAATACTTGGTGATTGCCGCAAGTCCTCTATCAATTGATAAATACCTTCAGACGGATCTCCTTTCAATTTGCCGCCATTCAAAAACTCATTTCTAATTTCAGAATAATTCTTTTCTACACTATTTAGTATATCTTCTAATGACGATTCATTTAGATGTTGTATTATTTCTTGTTCTTTTGCAGGATCAACTGTACTTCTATCATCTACATAAAATTCACTAATATCATATTTTGCTTTCTGAAGTTTTCGCAAAAGCGAGCACTTCTTCAATCTATCATAATAGATTTTAAAGTTGCCTAAACTTGCGGTTTCATAAGCATTTTTTATGAAGTCTAACCCACCTTCATTTTTATATACTTGTAATGCCGCCCCGCCATTTCTTTCAATCTCTTGGTCTATTTCAAGTACAGATAATTCTATCGCGCCAGCTTCATACATTTTTCTAATTACATTAAAACATATAAGTGCTGGTTTATAATCAAAATCACTTGGCCTAATATCCGAATATTCCAAAAGTAATTGAGGCTGATACATTAAGCAACCGATAACATTGCGGTAAGCCGCACTATCGGATAACGTCATATAACTCCTCCTTAATCATCAAATAATCCATCATCCAAACTAACTTCTTTTCGTTTAGTTTTGTTCTCCCTAATAGGAACAATATATTCCTTCATATTTGTACTGGATGCGGCTGCGATACTTGCCGCCTGTACTTTTTTCGTTTCTTTCCACTTACGAGTTTCTTCCATATTTCTTGGATTCACTAATCCTAATGTTTCAGAAAGCTTCTTCATTTTCTTAACATTGTAAATATAATCAAGGCAATCTATAATCGCATCGTCAGTATATCCATATTCATTTTGAAGACGCTTACGCTGAGTCCAGATTACTGGCCCTGGCGCCTTAATTCCAAATAACTGACATACTTTATTCGCAAATCTTTCTCGCGCCTGCTTCTCCTCCAAACACTTCGGACAATACCAATGTGAAGTTTTCCCAGTTGGAGAAAAATACTCCACCATTTCTGTTTTTCTAAACGTTTCGCCACATCCAGAACATTTTCGAGATAACTGCATCTAATCACTCCAATACTTATTCTTTATTTAAGTATAGCATAATTTTGAAAAAAAGTCAAATAAAATAGGAACAACACCGAAGCATTGTTCCCTAAAACTATACAGTTTTGTATGACTATGATAAATGCGGGTGAGGATTTGCACCTCACAGAAGACGAAATCTCAAGTCCCCGTCGGTAACCCGTCGTCTCAACTGTATCTGTTTGCGTTTACCTTTTCCGCCACCGCATTAATTAAGGTGTTATTTTAAGTTTCATTATTTTGTGGGCAATACATAAACTTGAAATCCTCGTCGCATTCATCAATTTGTACTTGCAATAAATCGCATACACAAGTCCAATCATCAACCGACATATCCAACGCATGAAAATGTGGGCAATCGTGTGGGCAATCTCTTGGAAATTTCTTGTTAGACATATAGTTTAACCTCCTATTTAACGCATTACTGATGCTCTTTCCAGTACGCTTTTACTGCTGGGTCAAGGCACCCGTCTTCATAAGGATTCCGTGTACAATCAGTTCCGCTCCATGCAGGACACTTTGAGCAATCGTGTTCTTTTAAGTATTGCTCGTATTCTTGTTGTGTCATTCTTACATATCCTCCCATTCAATTTTTCTTCCACATTCTTCGCAGTACCGTTGGTGAGTACAACGCATAATCTGATGATGGCAATAACCACAATGCCATAAATCCGATTCATCAAGAGGTTTCATAGGTTTTACTCCAATGACACATATTTTAATAAACGCTATTGCTTCAGTAATTACATCATATTCTTCTGTATCCGGCATATATTTATTTCTTACTGATTTTAATTTTGCAATTACTCTTTTTGCCATTGCGTTTTTCATTTCCCATTTCACCTACCTTCCTGCTTTAAAGTGTTATATAATTCAGTTTTCCCCATCGATAATAGCTTGCAGTGCTCTGCACAACTCTCTGCAAGGAAAGTCTGAACACCGTTCGCATTCTTCAAATGATTTGGTGATCATACCTGATTCATCGTGACATTCGTCTCGCATTTGATTGCATCCCCTTTTTATCACCATGTAAATATTATTTAAGTTATTTCCTAGACGTTTCGTATTCGATCTTATCGATTGCGTCAAGCAAACGCTCGTCAAGCCAATTTATAGCCACAACGCCAATACAGTGCCTCGAATTCAAGTACCGCCAAGTCAACCCTCTGAAAAACCATAAAATCTTTAACATGGTCAAGCACCTTCCGTGAGCAATAAATTGCATTTCATTCGTGTTATTTTATCTATTCCAGACAACGAATATTAAACCATGTGCTTCTTTTTCTTTTTTAAAGTCTGCAAGCAGTCGTTCTCCAAGCCTTTTCCATCTGGCTTTCCTGTATGATTTCCTGTAAAACCGCCATTTGACGGTTCCATCCTTAGCTACTTCAATGACCATAGCAATGCTCCATTCATTATGTGCGGGTAAGGATTTGCACCTTACATGGCAGAGTTTTCGGGATATATACCGAAGGGTTCGTATCGCTACTTCTCACCGCATTACGCTTATCTGCTGACGTGCTCTGCCTACCCCGAAAGTGCGTTTACCTTTTCCGCCACCGCACTTATGTTAAACAAGTTTTCGTAAGGAAGATTTGGCCCTGGCATTTCTATACTGTCGAACCATTCGCCGCAATATGGACAGCAATTTGGCTCAACGTGCCCTCTATCTTTAATGAAATCAGCGCTCAATGCGCCTGTATCATATTCATAATCGATTATTCCAAACAGCTGCTTTTTGCAGTTGCTGCACGTTGGCCTGAATAATATCTGAGCCAACCTGTACACCTTCTTTCTTTTCTGTTCTGGCAAAACAGGGAACAGCCGCAGCACGGCAACCCGGTTACGCCGCAAACATATTCATCAAACATTTCAGGCTCTATCATCCTTCATCGAACTCCTTACGGCATCCAAACTCATATGAATACCTGTAGCAGTTGCCGCCGACGTTATACAAACAGCGCATGCCGCAATCTTCGCCGGGTGAAACGCGCAATACATATCTCCCAATGAGAAGTTTTAATCTATCAAACACAGTGTCACTCCTTTGGCCTGTATAACCAGCAGGTCCAGCATGCCAGCAAAAACATTTCTATTAAACAAACCCAGTACAATCGGTCACCTTCGTTCAGATCAGAAAATCAACACAGTATTGTCTTTTCCGTCCAGCACGTTTCTTTTTACGCTCGTAGCGAGAAGTGCGATGTTATCATCGATGCCAAGCGTATAAACAAGTGCATCCTGATCTTCTTCAATCAGTTCATCAATCAATTCTTTAACTGTCATTTTACGCCTCCGTTATACTATGACCAAAGCCCGAATCACCGGGCAGTTGGGGTTCGCGTAATCTCCGTCATAAAACTCGTCGCTTACGTATATTTCAGCGCCTTTCTTGTAGCCAATCCTGAGCGGCAAATCCTGCGGAAACTGTTTCAGAAGATTTACGAATTCCGCTACTGTCATGTCATCAATCAAAACCATACCACCCGCAAGATTTACATTCGTACCTGTAGCATGGAGGGTATGATGTCAGAACAATATCAGTTCGCTTGTAAATTTTCTTGCCGCAAACAGGGCATTCAACGTTTGTTTCTTCGTACCCAAGGCGCTCAGGCACGAACGTCCTGCTTCGATATTCATCCCACGTCATCTGTCAGCTCTCCTTGCTTCTTTATTCCAGCTCCTAACCGCCATCCTGATAGTCGGGCAATGCTTCCCGCACCAGTGGCAGTGCTCACATTCGAGGAAGAACCTTTTGAACTTACTAAAAAAACTGTCGTTCAGGCCAATCGTATGGCAGCGGCAGTTCGGGCAGTTCTTCGCCTTTGATTTCAGTCTTCTCCATTTGCGGCCGACTCTTTCGTGGCGGCGGCGATACGTATTTTCATTCATCGTTTGTCCTTTCTGCCCTCAAAACACAAAGAGCGTTATTCTCATCAGCGATCGGCGAAAAAGATATTCCGACGCTGAGGGAACGGCTTGGTGTGTACGAGTACACTTGGTCCCAGCCGCTATAGACATTTATAGTTTCCACGTCTTCGCAGATTTCATTAAGCCGCGGAATTGCTTTCATTGACATGATGACGCGGCCTTCCGATCCTTCGATCTTGTACTCCTGCGGGAGCACAAACTGACATACGACGGGATCGTGTGAAGAGAAATCGATGGTTGTTAGGTCCAGATAGGTTGTGCCGCAAAACGGACATTTGATTTCACTCGTGTCCTTTGCCGCGCCGCAGTTAATGCAATTGGTTTTGCTCATTCGCCATCACCCGGTTTTCTCTCGACATCTTTGGTTGCTTCATAAACTTTCAGCAGCTGCTCATGAAGGCGTTTTTCAAAATCAGGAAACAGTTCGCCGCACCTGTAGCAGCGAAACCGAACCGAGTAGCCGTCTTCCATTTTGCATTTGCAATACGGGCACACCGTTACAGCCAAATCAAATCAGCCCTTTCTTCATTCGTTTTCACATATCCCATTCTTGATCATCGTGTCACGGAAGTATACGGTGGCTTCCTGCCCGATCTGCCACTCAGGCACCTTCAGTCTGATCGCGGCATCCACATATCCTTCCTTTTCTTCCTCCGGCAAAGGTGGGAGTTCGGACCAGTGCGTAATGTTTCTTCTCTCGTAGTAGCCGTATTCATCATCCCATTCGTACCACCCGGGCCTATGCTTCGTAAACGTATAGTCATCTACTTTCGTCAGGTCGAGGGCGTATCGGACGACGTCTATCTTTCTGTACCCAGAGAAACTCTTAACTACCATATACTCTCCGTTCTTTTTAGGGCGTTCCTTTTCATAGTTAATCCATTTCATGAAGTCACTCCCTTTCATATTCCTAATAACCATTTTCTCATCGTCATTGACATTGCACCTGGGTCGTCCGCCAGTTCTTCAAAAGCACGCCTGTGCTTCTTGTTTATGTACCAATACTCAATTCCACGGTAATAGTCCGTTTTTACTGGCACAATAAAGTATCCTTCAGCTACCAGCTTATTTGCAAACATAACATCACTTTCGACCAGCGGCTGCACAATGCGATAGCTGTCGGCATCGCAATCGTCTATCAATCCAGTCAATCTTTGAATCATATCTTTCTCCTTTATCGTCGCGTCGGAGAGACTCGAACTCTCATTTCCCGTCGGTGTTTTGCCTTAATCGCTACCTTCACATCTGAATCAGCGAGAAGCTTTCGGCGTCCCTATTTGCTTTAAACTACGACACGATAAAAGGGGCCGAAGCCCCTGTGTTATTCTACAGTTACCGGCGGCGGAATATGCACTGCGCCGGCACCGGCTTTGTAATATGTATATTCGGTCGTCGTTTCCGTCCTGTCGCTGCCACAGAAATTGCACCACGGATAAGAAGGAGAATACACTCTCTTGCAGACCGGGCATTGCCATCCCTGTGGAATGGGCGTATTGAAATCGTAATCTATCATCCGATTCTCCTTTCGGTGCGTCTACGAATCATTCCCAAAAGGTATTAGTTTAAATACCAAACGCTCCTATGCAACGGAATGTCGTGGACTGCCGCACTCATGCCCCGGGGACGAGCCACGGCCTTAGATTGAGCGTTTATTTTGCGGACGCATCCGCTCGCATACTCTGTCATCTCCGTAGAATGCAGAGACCAAACATTATCAGATTCCGTAGTAGATCAGGAACTCAGGGTCAACGGCCTTGAAGGATTTCTTGCCGTCCTGACTGCGAACAACCAGTCCTTCGCGAATCGTATTGCCCAGCGCGGACTCGCCGTGAGCCAGCTCCAGCATCTTCTCCACCGTTTCAGGCAGGGCAAATTTCTCATCCACGATCGGCACAAAATCGAAGCCGCGGGTTTCAAGCAGACCCTTGGCAAACGTGCTTGGACGCCGCCCGTCCGGGTAAAGCAGGTTGAACACATACAGCTCGGGCTCTGTGCGCTTGTACTTGTTCTTCTGAATCTTCGGTCCAATGCACTCGCCCTGAATAGCAATCCAGTCATTCTTGCCGATCAGATTCTTCAGCGCCTTTTCAATCTCATATTTCTCAGACACCTGCCAGTAGATCGAGTTATCCTTCTGGAGCCGCATATTGCGTGAACACACGATATACTCAAACTTATCGGGCAGGATGAATCTCTTATGGCGCACGAGCGCGAACGTGCCGCTTGTGCCGTCGATCTTTTCAGTCGCCACCCAGAAGTGGTTATCATCGTTCAGCACCCAGGGGCAGCTCTGAATACGGGTTTCATCCGTTTTGCTGATGAAATCAGGAAAGCCGCCTTTTGCGCCCTTCGTTCCGCCAACCAGCTTGCGATACCACCTGAACTTCATCAGCTTTGTTTTCTTGTACCATGGGAGCTGCGCGGCTTCCGGCTTCAGCTCTTTCCACCAGTTCTCCTCTTCCATGGGCTCGTACTTTGTGATGCCCATGACTTCCGTCACGTCCTCATCGATCATATACGGCTCCATTCGCACTGGCAGCATGGTCAGAGGAAAGCAGATTCCCTCCGACAGCACGCCGCCAAGCTTCATGGTACGGATTCTGAATTTCTTTGGCCGCAGGAATTCAAACTCAGGCTTCTCGGGCATCTTGGAATCAATCTCCACATACACGCAGAGATCGCCAACCTTGAACTCGTCCTTCTTGACAATTACCTGCCAGCCCAGAACGCCGGCAAGCTCTATCCTGTCTTTTCCTTCAATCGGTCTGATCCAGTCAATCCGCTGAATACTGGCCAGCTTTCTCATTTAATTCCCAGCTCCTTCTTTAATTCTGTAAGCATAAAGAGGTCATACAGGGCATCCAGAAATTCACCGACATCTTCGTCCGTAATTTTGTCTTTCTTCTTGTCGCCGTCGGTATCGCCAACTCTGAGCTTCACCGTCGCCGTGGGCGGGATGTTCGCAACCTTCTTGTCCATTTCTTTCTTGAAGGACAGGTCATCCAGATTATCGAGGAACAGGCAACCGGCGTTCATTCCGCAGTGGCACTGCTTCTTCTCGGCGGGCTTCTCTTCTTCGGGCAGCCAAGGCCGAATCATTTCCTGCACCTTCATGTTGTTTCCGTAGATCTTCTTTGCGAGAGCGGCGAGGAAACCATAGTAAGGGACATACTTGTCACCGGGCGCGACCTTCACAACCGTTTTCGTTCCGTCATCCCAGAAGACAATTGTCGCGGGGTCATTGAACACAATCTTACGCACAAAAGGAACGGTCATAAATCTGCTGAAAAAATCCATCATCGAAATCCTCCTTAACAAATCTCGTCCAGTGAAGTAATAATTTCATCGCAGGCTCCGTTTTCGAGACAGAACTGCGCGTTGAGCTCCCAGTCGTTGTTGCGCTTCTTCATCAGCTGAGCGCGCGGAATCTGAGAGTTACCGAGAATGAACTCCTTCATCTGCTTCAGCTGTTTCTTATAGGATTCGGACTGATCCATTACCTTCACAGCGTCGCCGGACAGCTGGGCAGATCCTTCGTGGACAACCAGCCGAGCAAAAGGAGTCATGAAGCGGCGCTTGCCAGCCAGGAAAATCAGAGAGGCGGCAGAACCGGCCACGCCAATGTTCACCGTATAGATGGGCGTCTTGGACAGCTTGATGGTATCGATCATCATCCACATATAGTCGATGTCGCCGCCATAAGACATGATGTACAGCCAGATGGGCTTACGATTCTCCGGCTCAATGCCCTTGTCCTCAATGTTCCAGCGGAGGATAAGCCGCTGCATCGCCGTCAGGTATTCGTCCACGTCGGCATCCAGATAGATCTTTCTCTGCGCCTCAAGCGCCCATGTGCTCACGGCATCGGATTCAGGCATTGCCTGCACTCCCAGTGCTTCCATGATCTGTTTGGTCTCCAGCGGCAAGGTAATCAATTCTTCCATGTGTGTTTCCTTTCTGTCTTAGAGTTGATCTCCGAGTGTCGAGATTTTGCCTCTATAGTTGTGGGTTAACGTGCAAATTTTGCACCACTCAGGCTTTCCGAATACGTCAATCAGTCGCGGCAAACCGGAGGCTTCTGCGTGCTGCAGGTCGCACTGTTTCTGCTGGCCCAACACAATCAGCTTTGAGCCTTCGTTTACGCGTGTCACCGCAGTCCGCAGATCGCGAAGCGTATAGTTCTGCGCTTCGTCCAGTATGACAATCATCGGCGAACCGTGTTCACCGAATGACGTACCCCGAATATATGAATTAGACTGCGCTGTGATAAACGCAGTACCTTCTTTGACGGCGGCCATGTTATTCTCCGACGCGATCATTCGCTCCGGGTCAAACCCAAGCCGCGCCACCGCCTGATAAAGCGGGGCAAACAGGGGCTGAGACTTCTGCTCCAGCGTACCCGGCAGGAGTCCCTGCCTTGATTCATATACGCCGCCAGCCACCTGATAGATAATGCCGGAATAAAGGCCGTACTCGACCAGCATAATGGCCGTGCCTATGGCAATGGTCGTCTTGCCTGAGCCGGCACATGCTTCACAGATAACTGCGTCAATGTCCCGCGACCAGATGGCGTCGCGCAATACTTTCTGGTCTTCATCAAGATCGATCCCGTAGAAAATGTGTTTGTCAAGCGTAAGCGGCGCTTCTTCCGGCGTTGGCTTGAAGGAAGCCGCTTTCTTCGTTTTAGAAGATGCTATATTCATCACTTCTTTCAATTGATTTCAGTCAGCAAAACGTTCTCAATTGGCTCGACGTTAAAAATGACTGCCTTAAATCGGGATACGCATGTCTGACTGAGAACAAGTTTTCTTGCTTCATCAAGCGAAGAAGCTAATACGTAACCTGAATAGCCGCAGTTATTCCATGCCCTATAGGCCTGCAGCGGTTCTGATTTTTCCTTTGAGAGCTTCATTCTTAATCATTTCCTTGAGGTAGTAGTTTTCAATCTGGCTCGTTTCTTCCGCGGTAAACTGAACAACTGGTTCGTTGATCGTGTACTTAAATGAGCCCACCTTGACGACGTTGACGAGCAGAACCTTTTTGCCTTTGTCGGCATAAAGGTTGCGGACGGCCTGCTCAACCGCCTCCGCGTTCCTGCCGTAGTAATAGTGATGCGGCTTTGAATCTGCGCACGTCACGTCAGCCCTGTAGATATAAGTTTGCTTTTTTGCCATGTCTGTTTCCTCCGTCATCCAATCCATGTCTTGAGGACACGGCTTCCTTCGCGGACATTGAAGATGCGGCCAATCACTTTCATCAGCAATTCAGACCGCTCTTTGTACTGGCGATTGAAGAGACAGATGGTCTGCAGATCTTTAGCTTCCTGCCCGGTTACGTACCATTTTGTGGTTATCTGCCACATATCCACATCCTCAACGTTACTGATATCGCAACCGGTGTGATCCATAATGTCCAGCACACGGTACGCATTGGGCAGATCATACAGCCTTGCGATCAGCTTCTTTATCAATTTCATTTGCTTCCAACTCCCCGTTTAAAATCAGATAAGCCAATCCAATTGCCAGCGCGTCTGATTCGTCGTCTACCTGATATTCTCTTGGGCCTACGTATCTTCCCAGAGCGGCCGCCACTTCCTGCTTGTCGGCGAGGCCGTTGCCGGTAATCATTTTTTTTACGGTTTTCGGATGGATCTCGTCGAACTCGCGCCTGTAGATTCTCCACAGGAACGCATCCGTCAGTCCAACCACCTTGAATATCTGCTCCAGCGTAACTGCCTGACGGCCCGAAGCCGCATACTTATCCAAGGCGCGCTCTCTTACAAAAAAATTAGGAACGTCCACACAGTTCGCCGGGAAGAACTTCACCATAAACTGCGTGATCTCGTTCAGAATTTCACCGGCTGTCTTTTTTTTTGCGAACTTATTATCCACAAATCCTGTTCGGACATCATAAATCTTCAGACCGTCGTCCGTCTTCTCGCATTCAAAACGCGCGAATCCCGGGCGGCGAAAAGAAAGATCCGCCGAAACCACAGTGAATTTCGGCGGGAAAACAATATCAGGCAGCGTCGGTCACCTTCTTTATCCAACCTCTGATCTCGGATACACCTTTGTAATATTCCTTGTCGTTTACCACCAGCGTTGGAGCCTGTTTGATTTCATGGGCATTCACGTAGTCCATGTTGTCAGTCGCCAGCTTTGTTTCGTAGTTGATGCCGGCTTTGTCAAGCAGGCTTTTCGCGAGCTTGCAGTTTGGACAGGTCGCCGTCGTTACAATCACGGGCGGCAATCTGTAAGGATTTTCGGTTATAACATTTGTCAGCTCTGTATAATCTGGTACAGGCGCCATCACCGGCGTGGCCTGCTCCTTCTTGTGCAGAGAAGAATGGCCGATATCGTAGACCTTTCGGTCCTTGAACTCCTGCGCCTTGCCGTCGTTCCAGTTCTGCACCGGGCGATAGTATCCCGTAATCCGAGAATACATTTCCACGGGCTTGCCGCAATGTGGACACTTGGCATGCTCACCATTCAGATAGCCATGCTCACTACAGACGGAATAGGTTGGCGACATGGTGTAATACGGGAGCTTGTAGTTCTCCGCAATCTTCCTGACCAGAGCCGCCGCACTCTGCCATGTAGGAAGCCGCTCACCAAGGAAAGCGTGGAACACGGTTCCAGAGGTATACAGCGTCTGCAGCTGATCCTGAATATCAAGAGCAGAGAAGATGTCTTCCGTATACGTTACAGGCAGATGAGAGCTGTTCGTGTAATACGGTGTGCCGCTCATGTTTGCCGTAATGATATCGGGATAGATTTCGCGATCATGCTTGGCCAGCCGATAGGCCGTGGATTCAGCGGGTGTCGCTTCCAGATTATACAGATCGCCGTACAGCTCCTGATAATCGCTGAGCCGCTCACGCATATGATTCAACACTTCCACCGCGAACGTCTGGGCATCGGGATCGGAAAGATCCTTCTTGAGCCAGCGCGCATTCAGGCAGGCCTCGTTCATGCCGACAAGACCAATCGTAGAGAAGTGATTGTTGAACGAACCAAGGTAGTGCTTGGTATACGGGTAAAGCCCTTTCTCCAGCAGATCCGTCACCTTATCGCGCTTAATCTTCAGGGATCGGGCCGCCAGATCCATCAGGTAGTCCAGCCGCTCATAGAAGTCATTCTTATCCTGAGATTCGTAGGCGAGGCGCGGCAGATTCAGCGTCACGACACCAATAGATCCGGTGCTTTCGCCAGAGCCAAAGAAACCGCCAGACTTTTTGCGCAGCTCGCGCAGATCCAGTCTGAGGCGGCAACACATGGAGCGCACATCGGACGGCTCCATATCGCTGTTGATGTAATTGCTGAAATAGGGCGTGCCATACTTGGCCGTCATTTCAAACAGGAGACGGTTGTTCTCCGTATCGGACCAGTCAAAGTCCTTGGTGATGGAATACGTTGGAATCGGATACTGAAAACCGCGGCCGTTCGCGTCGCCTTCAATCATGATTTCGATGAAGGCTTTGTTCACCATGTCCATTTCAAACTTGCAGTCGGCATAGGTGAAATCCATTTCCTTGCCGCCGACGATCGCATTCTGATTGGCCAGGTCTGGCGGCACCGTCCAGTCCAGCGTAATGTTTGTGAAAGGAGCCTGACAGCCCCAGCGGGAAGGCGTATTCACGCCGAAGACAAAGGACTGAATACACTGCTTCACCTGTTTATAGGTCAGCCTGTCAACCTTGACAAACGGAGCCAGATAGGTATCGAAACTTGAGAACGCCTGAGCCCCGGCCCATTCATTCTGCATGATGCCGAGGAAGTTTACCATCTGATTGCACAGCGTATGAAGGTGATTGGCCGGAGAAGAAGAGATCTTGCCGGGTACACCGCCAAGCCCTTCCTGAATCAGCTGCTTCAGGGACCAGCCCGCGCAGTAGCCGGAGATCATTGAAAGATCGTGGATGTGGATGGCGGCACTCTTATGAGCATCCGCAATCTCTTTATCATATACTTCGTTCAGCCAGTAGTTAGCCGAGACCGCGCCGGAGTTCGACAGGATCAGGCCGCCAACGGAGTAATTGACTGTGGAGTTTTCTTTCACGCGCCAGTCGTGCTGATCCAGATAGGACTCTACCAGCTTCTTGTAGTCCAGAGAGTGGGCGTCCTTTTCTGGAAGCCTGATTGCTTTTACCAACTGGTCGCGATCAACTTCCACTTTTTGACCATCTATATTAAGGGTCAACAAGTCCATTCGCATCATTCTTTCTGTATATAAATTAAAAGAGCCGTGGGTTACACGGCTCGATCAGCTTTATTGTTTTTACAGATTATCAGTTTGGTTTATTTCTTTTTCCCAGAATAAATAATTCTCATATTCTTCGCCAAGACTGTCGTCATTGTCTTCAGGAATATCATCTAAATCAAACAGCTCAACATCCGGGAGGTCTTCGCCTCCATGGTTTCCATCCACGGTGATCCTCCTTTCTTTGCGTATTCACGTAATTTGTTTCGTTAATCATCGCTGTTATTGTCCTCCAAATCTGTTGATGTGTCAAGATATTCAATGTCCTCCGGCAAAGGGTCTTCGTCGGTCACTTCATATACTTTCAGTCGTCTTGTCGCATTCGCTTTCGAAGGCTTCAGTTCCTTTGCGTTCGATTTTTCAATCTGCTTCATGATTTTTTTTACGGTCCACGGGGAGGCAATTACTGAGCCGTTATCCAGAACGACACATGTTTCGACCTTCTCGCGTCCGGCCGCATTGATCAGCGTGCCAGCGCGGCGTTCTTTCTTCACGGTCTCTCGTGCCTGAAAAGATTCCTTCGACATCAGGGCCACGATTCTTGTTGCGCAGACAGCAAAGTCCGCGCCGATCTCTTCGCCCGTCGTCTTGTCTATCGTTTTTTCACTGAGTAAAACATATCGTAAAGGCAGCATGTATGCCATGTAACATCACTTCTCTGTTCTTAAAATTCGAACGAATCAGAGAAGTCAGTCAGGGAACCGAGCGGCGTATCCATTGACCAGCCGAGTTCGATCCCGTTTGAGCCATGTAGTGTTTCTCCTCCGAAAACAGACGGCATGGTAAATCCAATCATACCGCCGTTATCGCTATAGATATTACTGCCGCCAAGCACAGAAGGTTCAGCATAACCTACGTGCATGCCGTTTTCGTCATAAAAATCCAGAGAGCCTTCACCAAAGAAGCCCTGCCGTGATTCCCCAACATACTTTCCTGCTTCGTCCGTGTAAATGGTCTCACCGAAGAGACCTTGCGCCCCATATATTCGAGACATGGGCAGTGTCTCCTTTCTTTGTTCTCTTTTAAGCTGCTTCTGTGGCTGGAGAAGCAGACACCAGCACGTACTTCTCCAGCCAATAGTCAAATGCTCCGGGAATAATTGTTCTTGTTCCGTCCTTATAGGAGTAGCGCGCCTTCCGCTCCACCGATTCTCCCGTTAAATGAAGACAGTCACCTTCGTGGACGGGGAACCGCTGATACGTCGTCTTCTTAATCCTGAGCGGCGGCGTTGGCGTGCCGCGGGCGATATTGTACAGAGTGACAATGATCTTATACTTATCGTCGATCTCTGTTACAAAATACCTGTTGCCAGCCGTCCTTTCACAGGAGCGGCATCGTCCGGTATTCTCCCATTCATATTTCAGGCGGCTCATAATGTCCAGCTCTTCGTCTTCAAGCGAGCTTTCCAGACCGCGCTGAATTTCAAGACGGGCGGCCCACGACTTCAGCTTCTTGGTGAGCTTGTTCTTTCCTTTATAGAATTCGTTGAACACAGTCATCAGCTTTGCCGTGCGCCCAAATGGACGGAAGTAGCCTATGCCAATCAGGATCTCAATCTGCCGCGAGCTCAGACAGGTATCGTTCATTAGGGCCCACAGCAGATCCGTGAACGTATCAAACTTCTTATCGCGCAGGTTATACAGATCCTCCGCGGCCTTTGGTGACATAAACTTAATGGATGCCAGCGACTGGGAAATCATATGGTTTTCCTTGTCGATATACCAGTTCCGGTTATCCTGTCCGAATGTTCCCGCGTTCAGATGGATTCCAAAGGCCGACTCCATCTCGGACACGATCGCGGAGACCTTATCCTTCTTACCTTTTTCCGTATACAGTTTCAGTATCGTCGCGTAGAATTCATACGGATGATACGCTTTGAGCCATGCGCCGTACAGGCTGTCGCAGGCCATTGCATAGGCATGCGCGCAGCAGAACATGTAGCTGGCCGCATTCTCAATGATCGTCCATATCTTTTCCACTACATCGTCGGCTTCCGCCACGGACGCGCCTTCATTCATCAACATTGCGCCGAAACCATTCTTGAACTTCTCTTTTTCGGCGGCCACCTTTTCATGTTTCTTCTTCTTGATGGCCTTAATGGTCGCGTATGCTTCCGGTCCCGGGATTCCTCCAGCGATCAGAATTCGCAAGATCTGCTCGTCAAAGAGAAGGAAGGATGATTCGCCCGTAGAGCCTGTGGCTCCGGGAAGCTTCAGCAGGGCATCCAGCGATGGTATGCCGTATGTAAACTTCTTTCGCGCAATGAAGGTGTCCAGCATGGACTTGAAACCGGGACGGATTGCGGCAACAAATGCCGTGAGCTCCACCACGTTTCGGGGCTTGAACTGCATACACCGCTGGGTGGACGCCGGTCTTTCGCACTGATTCAGGCACTGGGTTGCGCCTTTCCAATACAGCTCCCATACACGCTGGTCATTTTCCACTGTGCGCAACAACTCATTTACCGGCATTACCGGCTGGCCTATTGCCGCAAATGTATCTGCAATCATCTTTACCACGTCCACACGCAGCAAATCCGACTTTACGTAATTCAGCATATCCGCTCGCGCGCCGTCGATGTACGCGCAGAACTTCGGCTCCTTGTTTCCTGACTTTGCTTTCAATCGCACTACGCCGATATCCCTGCGCAAATCGCTGTGGTACGTTAAATGCGCGCACGGATGTGGCGCGATATTTACAATGATTCCCTGATACTGCTTTGAATCCTCTACTAACTGGCGGTACTTTGGCTCCACGTAATCATTGATATCGATATCTTCGTCTACATCATAATCCGGGTCATCCTGGTTGTTTTCTATCGCGTGCTTTCTGTCCAGCTCATACGACTGAATCTGCTTCGACACCTCGTTGGATGTTGCGAAATCCAGGTTGCGCGCACGGGCCAGCATCTTGAAAGCCGAAGATACCTTATTCTTGCCGAATGCCACCATGGGAAGGCATCCGTATTCGCCAAACATTTCCTTGCCGGCCTGCTCGAATGCTTCCACATTGGAAATATTACTGTCAATATCAGGGTTACCGGCCTTCAGCTTGTCGGCCGAAATAAACCTTTCCGGGTACATGTTTACCGGCGCTGTCAGCCGATTGATGGTCGTGAAGTTCAGCGCGGCATTGGTCGCGAAGGATCCGGCGCTTCCTCTGGCAGTCGTTGTCAGGACGCCGCCAAGCTCTACGCCGCGATCCAGCATATCCTTTAGCGAGATAAAGTAATCTTCCGAGTCTGTATCAAGAATGACGTTCATTTCTTCGCGAAGCTGCTTGGCCTGTTCCGGCGACGGCTTGCCGAACTTCTCGATGTAGCCATCGCAAACCATCTTCTGATACAGATACTTCCGTTCTTCGTGGGTCATATTCCGGCGCGGCTTGCTGACAGGAAGCTTTCGCTCCGTCGTATAGGTGAAGCCTTCCCAGTCCCGCACTTCCAGTGTATTTTCCATGGCCTCTTCGATCTGCGGCTTCGAAAGCACGCCCTGCCTGATCATCAGCTGATAGGCTTCTTCGGCCGTCGGCAAATACAGATCCCAGTCAGAGTCATCCATATTAATCTTGCTGGAAAGCTGAAGCTCTTTGCGGAATATCTTCTGTTCCTTGAATACATAATGGCTGTCCGTAGCGAAGATGAGCGGCCACTTATACTTTTTGTAGAGACGCAGCACCTTCGCATTATGCTCCGCCTGCTTCTCATTGTTATGGAACTGCACCTCAAGCCTGAAGTTCTCGCGAAATATTTCTGCCAGCCGACACGCAAGCCGTTCGCCTTCAGGATCTTTCAGGATGCCGCCAACACAGGCCGTCGTACACAGGAAGTTTCTGTAATCCAGCTCGGACAATAGCTCGAAATCGAGCCTGCCATGATAGTAGAAGCCCGTCATATTGGCTTTGGACAGGGCCAGATTCAGCTCATGGAATCCTTCCAGATTCTTCGCCAGAAGAAGCAAATGGAAGTTGCGCCCATCGGCCAGCTCCGGGTTTCGGTTGGGCACAAAATACGCTTCGCTTGCGCAGATTGCTTTCATGCCATCGTATTTCGCGGCGGCATCCGCCTGATCCCATACGTTGCCACGAAAACCATGCTCAGAAGCGATCACGCATTTCATGCCGCGGTTATTGTATTCCTTCGCGTAATCGAAAATTGATACCGGGCTATCGGGGAATCCTGCACACGCATTGGTGTTGGAATCCCACGTGTGGCAATGAATGTTTTCAAACTCAAGCACTGCGACTCACCACCGTATTGTCTTTGGCTTTGGGAATATAATATCGGCAGGACACTCCTCTGACTTGCCATCCTTATAATATGTTTTCCACTGATCGGTTGGGTCTTCGCCGAGTCCATACAGTTCAAACACCATTCCTTCGCACTCAGGAAGCATGGAGATTTCAGTCATATCGTATTCATAGCCGTACCATTTAACGCTCTGATACGGAAAGAATCTGGCCAGCTGAGAAGATGCAAGATATTCTCCATTATCAAAAGCATACATCAGCAGGTTGCGTTCTTTTAATATGTTCAACAACTTTCTGAAATCTTCTTTGGTCTTTACATTTTTTACTGTCAGGTTGTAGTCAGTTTGGTATCCCATGACAATTCTCCTTTTTATTCTTTTGTCTTTTTCTTTTTCGGCTGTGGACGCAGAATTCCGTTCGGGCAATACTTCCGCACAGAGCAGATCTCATTGCAGAAGAAATCGGGAGACGGCTTCATCTCGAGCCACGTGAAGATATCACGGTTCTCAATTTCGAAGATCTTATCCGATGCCCAGCGAAGCGTTTCTTCGTACTCCGCTTCGTCGAAACGGATGTCGTCCAGATATTTTTCCTTGAACAGGTTAAACATTAAACGGTCGGGGAACCGACCTGTTTTCTGCTTGATGTACGCGGCATACAGATACTGTTGCCTGTACATTGTTTCCCGGCACTTTTTGAATTCCTTCATGGACTTCGACTTATGGTCCAGAATGATCAGCTCGCCTGTCTTCGCGTCTTTGCACGTCAAGTCAATCACCCCTGTGAACGGACGCGTCGTGCCATCGGACAGCGGCAGATCAATCTTAAACTTCTCTTCCGCAGAGACAATCTCAAGGCCGGGAAAGCAGTCGAAGCTATCAAAGTACTCGTAGCCCCAATCATAGGCTTTCTGCTTGTATGCACTCATGTATGGCGGAGGAGAGGTCACCACGTAAGAAGGATAAAGCAAAGCATATCGCTCTGCCATTTCCTCTTTCGTGATTTCTTTGTTCGCCCACTGCTCCAGCACCTTATGAATCAGCGAACCATGCTCTGCGAAGAAGTTAGACTGAAGCTCCTTATCAGGCTCCTCAATCCGCTCTTCGTAATAGGAGTACGGACATTCATCAACAGAAGAAAGCTGGGAATACGAATAAACGTGATCCGCAGGCAAACAACTCATTACGCCGCCACCACTTTCTCTAACTTGTCGCCAGCATGGCTGAGATCGACCGTGTGAATTGCCTCCACAGCGCCATGCTTATCCAAGATCATGAAGACCTGGAAGGGAGGACAGAACAGCCGCTTCTTCATGGTGTAATCGTCGCCGGAGCCGCACACTGATCCGTTGCGGATGTACATAGTATCTTCGGCGCGCATTTCAGGCACGTGCATGTGGCCTGCCAGCATATAATCGATATGGCGGCCAATCTGTTTCTCCAGCATGTTGGCCGTAACTTTCAGATCTTTTTCCAGATCGCCATGCACCGCGACAAACAGCTTCTCACCGATATAGAACGTGCCAACCGTCTGGTCAAAGCAGGTGTCGTTGAAAACTACATTGTCTAAGTTGGCCAGCTTTGTCTTGCAGTACCACGGAATCAGTGCATCCAGCTTCTCTTTGCGCAGCGTCTTTTCCAGATCGCTGTCGAGCCGCGAATGATTGCCGTCCACGGAGTTCACGTATACCTGTTTGAAATGCTTCGCCAGATAGAACAGGAAAGAAGCAACCAGTTCGGACACACCGACAATCTGCTCAATGATATTCTCCTTGTTCTCTATGCGGATGGTCGGATGGATTATGCCTGAAACCATGTCGCCCATCAGGGACACGAAGCATACGTCGGCCTTTTCTTTCTTGCCGGCAATGATGATCTCATCCGCGTACGCCAGCACGCGTTCTTTCGCGATGTCGGAATTATACTGGCCCACATACGAATTAAACACCAATCCGTAATGGATATCCGACAACATGGCATATACCGCTTTCTCGCCGGGTTTTTCCTGCGGCTTCTCCGGTATTTCGACCTTCGGGTATTTCTCTATTGTTTCGCGGAACATATCTATGATCATGTCCTGCCGCGACTCCGACCTGATCTGGCGTGCATATGCGACGCGCTCATCGCGCTCCTGCACGCGCTTCTTTTCCATATCGCGGACGATATCACGCAGCGGATCCAAATCGGCCGGTCCTAATTTCGCGATCGCACTGTCCTGATTTGCTTCGATCTCGTCGCGGATCTTGACATATTTCTTACGCCACGACGACTCCGATTCGGGCTTCTTGCCCTGACGGAACATCTCGTTCATCATGGCCGCTACTTCATCCCATGTTGCCCTGAGGGTTCCAGCTTCCTTATCGCTTCCCAGCTGATAAAGAACTGCTTCCTCATTGTCGGAACCCATTTCCTCAAACTGTACTTCCTGTTCTGGCTCCTGTTCGGTCGCTTTCTTGATATCCTGCGGTGTTCCAAACATATAGATGACTTTGTCCAAACGGTACTCCTTTCTTCAGGTCAGGCGGCAAAAGTAAAGCCATTTCCTTCGGGCTGCCCGGTCTGAATTGCAAATTGTTTGTAATGTATCGCAGCAGCTGGGTCATCTTCGGAATAGGGCACAAGGCCCGCATGATTCCAGCTGTAAACGATCCTGTCTCCAGAGATGGTTTCAAAGATACGGCGGTTCGCGGGATCGTAACTGCACTCGACCAGTCCCGTAATTCCGTTGTGCCGATTCTTTGTGCATCTGATATTGGGTTTCTCGATGTTCAGCACCGTATCCGCAAGGTTCGTGATTGCTGAGGAGCCGCTCACCGAATCGTTTGAAAACTTGGTGTCCGCCTTCTCCTTGCGCGGATGGCAAACCATCACGACGATGGCGCGATAACGCATGGCAAACGCTTTGACTTCGGCTGTGAACCGAGCCTGCGCCTTATTCTCCTCATCTGGAGAGCGCAGAATGGACATCAGGTTATCAATCACAAAGAGCTTCGCGCCATAGCGCCGCGCACATACCGTGAACATCTCCAGCACTGCGTCAGTTTCGCTCTTGTTGCGAAGCATGGTATTATCATAGAGGTAGAAGTGGCCGCGCATCCAATCGGCAATCCGAGACTCAATCTCCGGCGAAATCGTAGGAGAAAGCTGGCCTGTCTGACGATCTTTCATGGCGGAAATGTAGCGCGTCTCTGTGGCCTGAAGCATGATCCACTCCCTGACTTCGGAGCTGTCCAGCTCACCCGAATACATGGCCACATTATAGCCCTGCTCGATGGCGTTCAGCATGAACTCGCCGGAGATCGTGGACTTTCCTTCGCCGCGCTTACCGGACAGAATCGTCACGGTTCCTTCGGCAAGGCCGCCAATCATGTTATCCAGACCGGGGATTCGCGTATAGATCTTCGGAACGGAAGCCCAGTCTTTGCGCGGCACATCGGCCAGATCGAGGATACCTTCCACGGGCGCTTCCTCGCACTGATCAATGACGGCTTTCAGACCTTCGGGGCCATAGCAGAACAGGATCTCATTGGCATCCTTGCAGATGCGGTTACCGGGCTGGCCGTCGATGATGATGGGCGGATATTCCGGCGGCACCATGCACCGATCTTTACCCAGCTCATCCACCAGATTCTTGATCATTCGCATACCGGGCTCATCGCTGTCGCCCATCAGAATGAAGGTGGAGATATTGTCCAGCCACTGCTTGCAGGTATCCAGCCATGTCAGGTTATCACAACCGCAGGGCACGGACACCACATTATGGTAGCCGGCTTCATACACGGCCATGGCGTCGATTTCGCCTTCCGTAATCACGAGCGGCTTCTTGAAAGATACGTTGTCCATACCGAAGAGGATGGGCTCTGTGTTCTTCATCTGCCACTCTTTCGGGCCGTCTTCCTTGCCGAGCTTGCGCGGCTTCCGGTACTTGACAAATGTCAAGACGCCGTTCAGCTTGAAAGGAAATACAATATTGCCCTCGCTGTCGGCCGCAATCTCGAAATCATACACGGTTTGCGGCGAGATGCCGCGCTTCATAAAGTAGGTCAGAATCTCTTCCGTTACGGGCTGAAGCTCTTCCGGGTCGGGTTTCACAATTGTTTTCTTGCGCTTGCCAAGCGCCGCGGGAATCACGGGCGCTTCCAGGTTGCAATCCAGATATTCGATCAGATCTCGAATGCCGCCCGATACATTGCAGGAACCGCGGCGGCAGTTGTAGCCGCCAGTCGTCATGTTCACGGCAAATGTATTACGATCTCCGCTGTTTCCGCCGTGACAGAAGGGGCAATATTCGGCGACCACTTCATCTCCGCGAACACGATAGTCGCCGAAATATTGTCTTGCTATTGTTTGAATTGTTGATGTGATGTCCGCCATTTTCCATTATCCTTTCGTTGTTTTTTCACTGGTTAGTCCGGGTAGTGGGATTCGAACCCACGACCCCCTGATCCCAAATCAGGTACGCTACCAAACTGCGCTACACCCGGTTGTCGCTTTCGGCATGTTGCCATGCCGCATTAATTTTGTTCATGGAGGACTCGCGCACTCTCCCATATCCGGGCGCTACCCGGCCGCGGGCCGAAAGCGAGATTCGAACTCGCACACGCATTTGCTGCGTGACGGGCATTAAGCCCGTTGTGTCTGCCATTTCCACTACTTCGGCATATGCGGGGAACGGGATTGATTCCCCGCAAAAGAGAGGAGAGAGGTGGCAAGCCTCGTACTGTCGGCTGGACTCGAACCAGCGACTTGCGGCTTATAAGGCCGCCGCTCTCACCAACTGAGCTACGACAGCAAGACGGGACACTGGCTGGATCAGCACCTGCAAGCAGGCACCGGAGCCAGTCTTCAGCGTCCCTATAGAAGAGCGGCTGCATCTAGAATACGCGGACAATTCGTCCACGGCGACCAATCTTCAGCTTTATTCTGGGAACTTCCCAAGGGAAAGCGAACCCTGCCGGTAAGCGTGCATGGATCACGTCCAAGCGGGTTGCGCTACCGGATGGACCCGGGGCATTGCACCCAGCCCAAGGCAGTTTTAGGCGTCATTGGCGCTTTTGAGACATGTTGGTCCCCCGACTACACGGGAGCACGTGCTCATTAAACACGTGCCTTTATTGAATCATTCTTCGACCGGGTCTTCCGGCTCAGTGCGGGGACGGGCATCCAGCTTGATGTCTGCCGCCGTCACAAGGCCAACGGGATGGGCCTCAATCACATGATCCTTTTCGGCGCTGTAGGCGCTCATGGTCAGGAAACCACAGGCGCGAACACGCGCACCGGTTTTGATTTCCTTCATTACGTACTCAATCGTGCGCGCATCGAAGATAGATATTTTATAGTAATCCGTCTTGAAACGGCCGGTCTCGTCGCGCTTTCCTGTGCGCACAGCCATAGAGAAAATGCAGACAGGCGTTTCATTCGCCTTGGACATCCACGGATCGCGGGTCACGTTGCCGCTCAGCGTAATGTAAGAATCTGAATACATTCAATTCCTTCTTTCTTTAGGCGGCTTTACCGCTTGATTTGGTGGGCTTGGCCGGTTCCACCTTGTCGAGAAGCTCCTTCAGCTTATCGACGTTATCGCAGGCCAGATAGTTCATACTGCCAATCACGGGAAGGATCACGGTCTTGGCATATTCCATCTTGGCGGGGCCGTCCATCTTGGCGGTGGCCTTCTTCACGGCGGCATCGACAGCCTTCTGCAGCTCAGCCCGTTCCTTCTTCGCGTCTTCGGATTCTTCGGGCATATCTTCGCCGGCGTAGATATACAGGCCGAGACCCAGTCGCGCAATGGCCTTCGTCAGGCTGCGCTGGATCGTCTTATTCAGCTGAGTAGAGTCGATCGAATCGACGGGAATGGCCTTATTCTTGAAGTCCATTACAGGAAGCATTTCAATCGCTTCATGCTGATGCAGGCCGTCCTCTTCTTCCCAGACGATGGTCACGCCAGTCTTCACGTGCGCGCCAACGGGATCGCGGAAGAAGATATCCTCATCCTTCGACTCATACACGGTATAGAAGGACAGCGGATAACGCTTCTTCAGCTCGCCCCAGGCCCATGCCCAAGACAGATACGTCAGGCCATTCTTGGTTTCGGTATGCTCGCTCACGTTGACGGCGTTCAATTCAGCAAACCAGTTTTTCATGCTTTTTCTTCTCCTTTTGCTTTTCAGTCTTCGATGTATTCTGCACCAGAAGCGGTCTGGTAACCGTCGAAAGATTTTCAAAAGAGGGCTCATCGGTTACTTCTGGAGGCGCGTCGACCAGAAGTACCGGGCCAGTCCTCCGAGCGTAAATATCACATTCGTACCACAGGAACAGGCGGCTATTATGTCTGTATTTATAACCGTTAAAAGCCTTTTCGGTCATAAATTTGATCATTAACTGAGCCGTATCATCTGTGATGCAGTTCACGACCATGATGTTCTTGCCGAATCGGTCGACTGCATTCTTTTCATTCATATCCATCGAAACAAACTGGCCCTTCTGATTCCTGCCGAGTATGAACTCAGGCTTGAAGATGCCTTTCCTTGCACTGTCCTGCGACACGGTTCCTAAGAAAGCATACATTAAGCCACCTGACCACGCTGGCGGCGCTTTCTATTGAATGCCAATACGCGCTTATGCTCAGCCTGACAGTCACTGCACCTGATCTGTCTTGAGTTCGTTCGCGGCACGACCTTGCCACAGTCACAGCAGGTAACGAAGCCCTTCATGTTTTCCGCGCACTCATGCATCGGATTCCAAGCAGGGACACGCATGCCGCACTCAGGACACACTGTACAGTTCTGCAGGTTTGATTGCAGATTGTCGAACGCGATGTTACCGAATACGCGCCAGAACATCTGCTTATTCTTTCTTTTGTTTAGATTTTCTTCAGTGAACAGGTAGCGCACAATCGACGGGTATGCTTTATAAGCAACATCGTCGCCATACCGTTCATAAAACTCATTGGCAATATCTTCTGCCAGAATATCATAAGCTTTCATCTTTTCACGCTCGTCCATATCCGGTTCCTTGGATGCTTCAATCACATTTGTCAGATTCAGATCGTCCATTTCGCAAAAGAGATTGATAGCTTCGTAATCCATTGCCGGCGGAGGAGCCGATAAAAGCATTTGATGATTAAACGGTTTTACTTCTGCCAGATTCATATTGATATTTCCAATCGTGCTGAACCGCTTCCATATCCTGTTCATTGTCGAATTGTTTGCTTTCAGATATGTTTTTCTTTTCGAGATCTTTTCATGCAGATCACGGCGGCCATTCTTCGAGAACTGGAAGAACCACGGCATACGCCCGGTTTTGCCGCCAATCGCTTTGTTTACGAGTTCTTTTGATTCAGGATGATCTTCGTAGGAATTCACAAACCCAGTCTTTGCAGCGTCGATCACATAGTTGTTATACATAGTCAAGAGTTTTGCCGCGTCTGGATTTGGATTTGGCTTATTCCACAGCTTCGTTATGGCGTTGCTTACCTGACCAATTCCGCTGTAGTCATGAGCCCGCTTTAATCCTATGAAGATTGTTTCCCATGTGAGGATTTCAGGCGGCGCTTTGTTCGCATCATAGAAGAGTGGCACAATATCCATTTCTTTCATGTTGCGTTTCGCCGCCGATATAATAGGTTCTTCAGTCACGACATTCAGCTGATCTCCATCAACCAGTTAATCCGCTATGTTTCCATAGGGCTAGACTATATCATCACCCGGATAAACCGGGGCACAGCGCTTCGCGGCTACGAGTTTCACGCAACCGCTACTCCTTTGCAGGATAGTCGTTACACTACTCATATCAATTGCTTAACTAATCAAAAGTCATTACATTGAGTCCGTAATTGCTCCGTAATCACCGTAATCGTGGAGACCTTGCCGTACAAAGGTTTCGGAAATCGCAGAAGAGTGGTCCCCCGGGGATTTTCCTGCAGGATCCACATCTTCTTCGCCGAAGCAATACGTGTCTTCTAATTACATTAAAAGCATAATTATTTCTTAATTCAATTGATATTCATAGCACGGGATTGGCATGCCAAGTGGTTTAGCTTTCCCCGTTAGCCTCTTTTAGAGACACCGCACTTCTGTGCGTTCACTGTGTTATCGACACGGATTACTCCGTGAAGCGACGTGTAGTTCATCGAATTGGAGAATTCGGCTGATTAGGTCATGACAGCTGGTATATACACCGCCAGTCTGGAACCACGAAGCCACGATCGGATCATGGTTAAAGCGTCGAATGGCGTGCTCGAATGATAGATGAGGACTGCGAAGAACGTCAGCTTCGCTGGCCCACCAGTATTCACTCGCGAAGATTTCTCCGTTTTTCAGCAGGCCTTCCGGCTCTTCGATATGCTGGAACCAATACTGGCAGGCCGCATACATATCAGGTATGGCAAAGAGGCGCTTATTCTGGCATACAATTGCGCCAGACATTGCATCGAGCGTCCACCTTTTCTTGATATCCTTGATTGTACTGCGGCTATATCCGTCACGCAGCAGCTCAGGATAGATGGCCAGCGAACGGTTGTATGGATCTTCCGATCTGACATCCGCTCCGAGCGTTTTAAGCATCATATCCTGATTAGACGCAAGATTGGTGATTTTATCGTACGTTGGCTGAGTGAACTTCAGAAGCTCTTCTTCAGTCATTGATACAAGCGTCTGTTCCATCTGATAGTTCAGCTCAGTCGTTTTGATGAACCTTTCTTCATAATTCAGAAGGCCCATCCTGCAACCATGTTTTCTGAACAGAGTCTTGTATTCATCCCAGCTTTCGTAATATTTCCACAGCTTGAACTGAGATGCCGTGAAGATAACCTGAATGTTTTCTTCAATCAGGTTATGCTCCTTGCCGTACACATCCTTTATAACAGGCGGCACGTTATTCACTGCGCAAAAGGCAATGTAATCGAAGGTAGTAAGCAAGCCCTTTATGAACGGGCCGCGCGTCATTGCGTTGTCGCAGTCTGCCGCATCCTGAAGCACACCGGGCAGGGCCATTCCGATACCGTCGCAATGGTTTATAAGCACTGTGCGGATGCCGCGCAATATCTTGTATTCCTGCGTGATGTAGTCCATCATGCCGGTTACCGGCGCTTCAAAATCTGGAATAACAATCGAGCGATCGAGATCGAAATTCCATTCTTCAGAGGCCGACGACGGGAGCGCTGTATAGGCGAGGTATTTACCTATATTGATACCGCCTTTTTCATTCAGTCGTTCCCACGTCATGCCGCACATCAATCGATCCTGTATCTTTTCGATTGTGCGTTCGCTAAGCATCTGTATTCGATCCGTTCGCAATTGTCCAGCCGAAGCTGTCCAGAACCGATACTTTTGCTCTTCGACTTCGCCGCCTTCATGAAGGATAGGCATCACGATTCCGTCCAGTACAACCTGTCGCAGTACTTCTGGACTTCGCCACTTCAGGATAATCTTATCGAAGGTGATGTCCAGATGCTGCAGGCCCATTGCGCGGGACATTTCTGAGCAGAACTCGGCTATTCGCCTCGAGTTCTTCAGCTTTCGCCACGTCACCCCTGGCGGCAGGTTTACATTCCCGAGGCCGTCGATAAGCTTACGGTGCTCGAGCACTGTGTTCAGGTTTACGACACGCGGCGTTCCACTATGCTTGGCTATCTCTTCATTCAGAAGCCTCTTGTAGTGGCGCTTCGTGTCGAGATGAAGATTCTTTATATCTTTGTTTGGCTTCGTGCCATTTTTCTTGGCTTCTTCATCCAGTTCATTCATTGCGTTGATCTCGTTCATCATGCAGGAGTAATATTCCATCTCCTTGTCGGTGAAGAGATCGTACGTACTTAGAGTGATTAACCTGATTTGCTTCGATAGGTAGCTTTTTTTCGTGCAAACCCCTCCTTTTTCAATTCACAATGAACGAACGATGATTTGTTTCAGTTTCACCGAGTTTCATTTGCTTTTCTCATTAGGGCGATTTTCGAAGCGTGACAAAAAAATACGAACGATTTTTGGAGTTTTGAAGTTTTCGTTCGTAAAAAAATGGCCTGCGGCGATTAAACCGCAGGCCACGATTGAGACATCTAAATTAATATGGCTGGATAAGTTGAGTTCCAGACATATTAATTTCAATTTGGAAATTGGTTGTAGACCTAAGATTCGGATTACACCACGAATCGCTTTAAGTGTATTTGAACCCACTCATTGCTTTTCATGTCTCAAAATTAAATTTTGATGCGGGTGAGGGTTTGCACCTCACATGTCGTTTTCTTGCCTTTTCGGCCACTGGTCACATAGTATTCCACTATAACGACTTAACCACCAAAGCGTCTACCCTATTCCGCCACCGCATCATATTCAATATGTTATTTAAGTAACTGGCTCATTTTTCTTTCCGCACTCTGGACAATACCGTGGGCTATAGAAAATGTGTTCAAAATCGTCACCATATCCAAATTTCATAATGATATATCCGCTTTTATTTCGACTTGTTTCAAGCCAACACAGAGACGGTGCAAATGAACTTTGAACTGTTTTTTCACCAATTTTCAACTTACAGATAGGGCAATTATCCATAATATAAACTCCTCTTTAAAGTAATATTTAATGCGGGTGAGGATTTGCACCTCACATATCATGCCTGACACATGTTTCGCTACGAGACCCTATTTGATGCGTCCACCAAAGTCCTTGGGCGTTCGCTTACTCCATGCTGCGTCTACCTGTTCCGCCACCGCATTAGTCTGTTGTTTCTCAGTCTTCCAGCTCTACTTCGCCGATCACGTAGCAGCAGTGGAAATCATCTTCGTCCCAGGTTTCGCCGCCGTTTTCTTTTTCATAGAGCTTCATTTTCTTTTCGAGCTTATCTCTTGAAGTGCTGGCTTCAATCAGGTCATAATGGGAATAATCCCAACCATAATCGAAATCCGCTTCAAAGTTCTTGATAAGGACATAGATTTTCATCCTATTCCTCCTCGACGGCATCGTATGCGTCGACCGCAGTCACGTCAGGAACACCTCTGAGCATGCGGCACACCTTTTCTTCGGCGAGCTCAAACGCATTCAGCTTGTCAGAAGCGTCCACTTGGACGGCCTTATCAATCTGCGCCGTCACATAGACTGTATATTTCATGACTATACCTCTTTCTCTGTTGATAGTTTCACAACGAAGACGTTGTATTCTACCTTGTCTGAGAATTCTTCCAGCATCTTGCGGACAGTGTCCCATTCGCCTCCGGCGAGGCCGCATCCAATCCTGTACGGGAAGCCTATGTTCCAGTACTTCGGAATCTTGGAGCTGTTGAGCCGAGCCGCAAAGGAATCGAGAGCGGCCCTAAGCGCATCATAATCAGTATATCTTTTGCCGCGCCCGTAGCCATCCTGTCCATATATATTAACGCAAATCCTGTCTTTGCTGACTTGTATGGGCAGCACTGTTCCAAGAGGATTGCGCTTACAATATTCTTTGTTCTTTTCCTGAACAATCGGGTACAGGGCGGCTATCTGCTTGGCTATTCCTGCGCCCATGACGCCTTTACAGTTTGTCTGGTGGCAAAATATGTTAAAGTTATGATCGCTCAGAAGATCGCCAGTCACTTCATATAGCATATTTTATCCCTTCCTCTTAGGCACCGGAATATAATAGATGCTGGAGTCGATTCCTTCCTTGGTTCCGAAGATTCTTACGAGCTCTTCTCGTGTGTCTTCGGGAATTTCAGCAAGATAATCTTGCTGATTCAGCATCATTGCCGCGTAGTCATTGAAAGGAGGATGCTCCAGCTTGTTCCCGTACAGGTTCCTGAAGGCATCGACGCTGCGCATGAAGTGAACTTCAATGATTCGGAGAGCGGCATAATAATAGTCTTCGCTGGAACGGTCCGGTTCGCTCAACGTCCTTTGCGCAGCCAACTTCATGAGCTCTCTCATCTCGTAAACGATATTGTTGTAGTCATAATCGTACTGTTTGTGAACCATGGCTTTCTCCCTTCTTTATCCAAGATACGATCCCAGAATATAAGAGAAATCAACCTTGTATTTGTGGTTGTACTTTTCAATCATGGTATTGAAATAATCCTTCTCAACCATTTTATAGTACGACAAGAGACCATTTACATGCCGCACATCATCGATATCCCACGGCTTGCCGTTCATGGTATCGAGAATCAGGTTATTCACCATGGCCTTAAACATCTTCTTGTTCTTATAGCCGATGGTAATATCGTTATTGCCATTCGTGCACAGGCCAAGATTGAAATTGGAGCCATAGCGGGAGCCGAAGCGCGTCTTTTCCTCGTTGATCTTGTAAGGCGCTCCTTCGCTCACAAACGTATCCTGAATCAGCTTAACCATATTCTGGTAAGGAAACTTCTCGCGGCCAGAGATAATCATATCGTCGGCGTAGCGGGTATAGACCAGCTTACGATCTGCGAAGGCGGCCGCCAGCGTATGGTCAATGGGAATCATGATGAGGTTCGTCAAGAACGGGCTGATCGGCGTTCCCTGAGGGAGGCCGCCCCTGTAGAAGGCAAGTGACAGGGCCTTCTTAAGCTCTTCGTTGCCGTCGATGATAGCGTCGGTCGCCTCGAAGTTGAGCACCCGTTCGCGGCAAATGAAGCAGAAAGGCACAATCTTTTCCACCTGCTGCATGACGAATTCTGGCGTTGTGCTCCCAAAGAAATTCGTCAGGTCAGTCTTCAGGTAGTACTTTGAATCGAAATGCTGATGAATTTTCAGCAGATCAATCGTACACCGCTTCTCGATATACGCGTAGGCCGCCGTGTGATGGAACAGGCCCCACGTTTTGAACTGATCGCAAAGCTCGCGCAGGGCAGTCATGAGCGGCGGAAGGGGCTCGTCAATCGGGCGAAGCCCACCCTTTCTTTTCGGAATTTTGTAACTGCGATACAGGCTTTCTCTGGGCGCGTTAAAGAGATCTTCGTGGCGCTTATTGAAATAGAACAGCCACTCAACCATTTCACTGGTTTTGCCGGTGTTCCAGAACTGATCCGGGATTTTGTCATACTTTCTCGTTGTCGTTCTGTTGTTAACGTTCTTGTTATTGCCGTTAACAAGGTCTTTGCCGCTGAAGTTGAATAAGATATCTTCCCAAGTCGTTTCTTTTTGCTGAGGTTTATATTCTTGAACGTTATAATAATACATTTTTTCTTCACCACATTCTAAAATTATTTCTCAGTGAGCTCATCCAGGAGGTCCGTCGGTTGAGCAGCTCAGTACCGAGATGAGCTGTATGATTATTCAGGTGCAAGTGTCAATAAAATCGTCAGAAATTAATTACAAAATAATGATGACGACTGGTTAACATGCGTGCCCGCGAGGACCGGCGGATGAGGCGCCGTCGGCAGCAGGCGCGCGGCGTTCTCCGTCGCTCGTCCAATGCGTGTCTTCTACTTACAGCAAAAGCGATGGTGACTTGTTCAATGTTTAGTGAAGAATAAAGAGTATTACATGGCTTCTAAAACAAAGTTGAAGGCATCACAGATGATCTGCTTTTTCAGCTCTCCGCCTTTGACGAAGTTGATGAAGTTGGTCACTCCAGCCGTGCAGATCATTCTGATTGTGGGCGCAACGGACAAAGTTACGCCGCAGGCAGACACGGGAGTCTGCTCTCTTGCCTCTTCAGATGTGAAATCCATGGACGCTCTGAAGCTTTTCTTCGCACGTTCATCTTCCCAGTCCGCCGCATAATGCTGCGCGCCAGTCAGTTCGGTTCTGAAGTTGAACATCGCCTTGATGTTCGGGTTATACATATTCTGGTCCACGATTTTCTTCCAGACTTCCACGCTGTCAGCGCAGAGGAAGACGTATCCAGACAGTTTCTGGCCGGTCCAACCGGGCATCAGTTTCACTGTGTCGCGGCAGTCAGGATTGATGCGACACAGGTTATTCTTCACGGCAACCGTCTTGGCCACATTGATATCGTCGGTCCAGAACATCTGATTGGCCAGATTCTTGTCCTCCACGGTGTCGAAATCATAGAGGGCAATATTCGTCAGGCCAAATCGTGCCAGCAACTCGGCTACCGTCGAGCCTACGGAGCCGCACCCGATAATATGGATGCGGCTCTCGCACATCTCCGGCTTAAAGAACTCATAGCTTTTGCTCAGATTCATACTGCTATCCTTTCTTATTCCTCATAGTAGCTGTACCCATATCCATAGCCATTTCCGGCGAGATAGGGGTAGTAGTCACCATAGAAGCCCTTTGCGTCTTCTTTTTTGTCGCTTTTTTTCGGCAGGGTTGCGGGTACAACCGTACCTTTGGTGGGCGTATACTTATGTTCAGTCACCATGCCCTTGGCTTCATCGATGAAGTCATACAGCGTCTCATGGGCATAGACCATCACGTCTACTTCGATATCTTCAGGCATGTAGGCTACGTTGTTATCGTAGTCATAGATCCAGGTTTTGGATTCACGCTTCTTATTCTGGATCGTGAAGATATAGTAGCCGCGCTTCATGTTTTCCATGCGGGTGCGCTGATCTTCCAAGTCTGTGACGGAAGGAGATACGGCCATATTCACATGGGAATGACCCTGGAAATTGATGGTGGCCTCTTCTGTGCAGTGCTCTTCGGCCATGTCAACGAGCCATTTGCCAAACTCCTGCTCGTCGGTATCTACGTGAGCGGCCGTCACAGTCTGCGGATACACGAAGATATCGGTGACCATCCACTCATTATCCGAGAGCCGCTCCACACTGCCCTGCCAGCCGATTTCGGCGGGAAACATATCCACCAGCGCAGTCATCTTGGCCCATGCTTCAGGCGCATACCAGAGCTTGGCCTTCTCTATCTTTCCCTTCTCGTACGAGTAGCTGTACTTGCACTCAAAGGAGCCATCGAACATTTTCATTTTGGCGAGCTTCTGCTCGAATTCGGCGACAATCTTTTTCTTTTCGTCGTCATTCAGGAAAATTGGCTTCATTCGGTCTGTCCCTCCTGCTTCAGATATTCAAGAGCTTCTTTCGCGGTCATCCGTTTCCCATCCGGCAGTTCAAGGATCTTACTCCTGTTCATGATCAGATCATGGCAGAAGGGACGGAAGGTCGCATTGGTTTCATGCACGTTCACGCTCATAGCGGAGGCGTTGCACTGCATGATCGCACCTACGATGTTGCCATTGCGCAGGCAGTTGTCGATCTCGCCTTCGTTCTGTCCAAGGCAGCCATGCCGGTACAGATGCGGATTCGGGATCCTGTCCACTTCGGAGTAGCTGTAGCCGGCTTCGGTGGAGCAATGACCGGAGATATTGAGCCTATAATAGGCGCAAACACGGGTCCTGAACTTAGGCTCCGCAGAGAAGATCGAACGCAGCAGCAGTTCTGTGTCTTCCTTGCTCCAGCCAACATCTACGGCCACTCTCTCGAAGAAGCCGTCTCCGAACACTTCGAAGCCGTCGGCATCGTAGATGTCCAGATAATTGTTGATCATCAGCTCGATGACGCCATTGCGGCCCACATCGATTACGCGGATGTGCTTGTTCTCCAAGATAAAGTCATAGAGTTCCTTGCTGGTCTCGTTTTCGCCGCTCTCGAGCTTTGCACGCAGGCCTTCGAGATAAATCAGCTTATCGTCGCGATCCTTCAGGGAACTCTTATATGTTTCAAACGCGTTATCTGCATAACGCTTGGCACTCATGTATTCGGATTCCGCAGTCTGTACGGAGGCCTCCATGAAAATCTTGGAAGCATCGGCCACCTTCTGCGCGCTTACAATCGCTTTCAGGCCGCGATCATCTGCCAGAGAATCCAGGGCGGCCAAGAACCTGTAAGACGTTGAGCCCAAGAAGCCGTTCAGCACTTCCATTTCGCGCTCGTCGGGCCGCTTGTCCGCAAAGAAACTGCGATAGTAGCGCGGCACAAAGAACGCAAGGGCATGCTTCAGCTTAGAGCTGACTGTGCCTACGATTACTACGGAATTGATATCCTCATTTACGAGGATCATTGTGGAATAGTCGATCTGCTTCTTGATGAAATCTTCAATATCCTTGAGGCGATTCCATCCCTGATTCTGCAGACCGGAAATATAATCTGTGTCGCTTGTTGTCAGCGAATTCTGGTCGACCAGGTTGAAAGTATACTCATTCTTGAGGCGATCGTTTACGCGGTAGGTTTCCCTGTACGTAAATTTTCTAGGGTCATCCTTATCCAGTCGCGGCTCCAGAAGAACGCGAAGGGCAATGACGATCGACTGGTCATCGTCCACTGTCCCTGTGCTCACAATGTGGGGGAACAGATTCGGTGTGTCACCCCAAACCGGCGTTTGGCTAGTAATTGATGCTGAGAACATGTTGCTCCTCCTGTGTCAAAAAAAGGAGGCGCTCCACAACTGAAGCGCCTCCCTGTAAATTATTATTAAATTACGCGAAGATGATCGCGCCGGTGGCCGCTTCCTTATCGGCGGCAATCTCCGTCAGCTGCTGCGCCAGGATGCCTTCCAGCTTATTCAGCTTCAGGATGGCCGGTCCAATCTCGTCGATCAGGTCCTGCTTCTCCTTGTCGGCCTCGAAGGTCATGGTCAGGCGGGCATGCCCCTCAGCATCGGTGACCTCGCCGAACACCGCGCCATTCTTGCCGATCTCGCCGGCGTTGCGCTTGGTCAGGGCGACGGCGAACACGGGCTTCTTCTTCTCGTCTTCATCCATCTCATACAGGGTCATGGCCTTGGGACGGTACTTAATGACCTGCTCCAGGTCCTCGCGCTTCAGGGCGGAGGTCACGACCAGCGCGTTGCCGATGACGGTGGCGGTGGCGGCATTCTCGGTCTTGGCGGTGATGCCGATGGTGGCCTTGTCGCCGACGTGCATCTCCTCGAGGGTCATGCCCAGCTCAGAGGCGCTCAGGGCGTAGCCATTCAGGGTCAACGTGCGGCCCGCATAGGTCAGATCCTCTTCGTCCAGGATCTCGCAGATGGGCTTGTCAGCAGGAACGATCAGGGTCTCGACGCCGGACATGGTGATAACTTTCAGATTAATCATGTGGTTTTCTCCTTTTACTTTAAGCATATTCGTATTGTCTAGTCGAGTGAGTCAAGTCGAGTGTCCAAAGTTACTGTTCGGCGCAACGGCTGGGTGAGCGAATGTGGTACTGGTACATTCTCATAGCAGCAATGCCGCCTCCTGCATCATATCGTGATCCGGCTCAGCGTCTTCTTCGATTGCAATACCGTCTTCGTCTCGGTAAACGGTTATGCAGACCTCAGAAATCTCAACGGAATCACCGGGCTCAAGAGCCTCAAGTTCGCTATCGTAGTCGCCTTGCATGTTCTCGATATTGTATCTGGCGTCTTCCGCTATTGCTTCTTCGAACATATCGCTATCGAGCGCCTGCAAAACCTCTGAAGGATACCAGCTGTGGCTTCCGAAGTTCCAATTATCGTAGTTATAGTCGAAGTTCTCGATAAGGGAATCCCGGTTCCACTCGAGATATCGATCTTCGTCGTAGACGAGCTCTTTGACCTCATCCAGCGTACTGACGTGTTTATCCTCGATGGATCTTTCGCTATATACTAATGTGTACATCTTTTTTTCACAGTAGCAGCGCGGCTGCCTCTTCGATTAATTCTTCAGGCGCAACAATGTTGTCGATATCCAAGATATCCCTTTGATCGTCGCGCGTAGCCGTTATATGCTTTTCTCTTTTGTCGAAGCGCAGATTCGGGTATCCGCGCTCCTTTGCTTCGCGGCTATACTTGAGTATGTTTACTTCGCCGTTCCAGATTTTCGTGTTCCTCTCCATCAGGTAATCGCAGAAAGCCTGGAAGTTGATGTCCTCGGGGCGGATAGGGACAATTACTTCATCTTCGATGAAGATTCTATAAATCTCTTCCATTTTTTCACCACAGCTTCTTTGCTTCTTCCACGATTTCTTTCCAGTCTCTGTTCCATGGGAAATCGATTTCGCACAGGCGGATCTTCCGCTTTGTGGAGCGGTCATTGTAACAAACCGCTTCATGCTCCAAATCGACACCGAAGTAGGGGAATTCGCCTCTCCAGCGCAGAGCATACTGGAAAATGGTCTCACCGCGGTCTAGGTAGCCTTTTTTGATGAATCCGTCGTCAAGATAATCGATGAAGCTCATAAACTCTTCGGTGTTTTCCGTCGCTATCGCGGCTTCAGAATCCTTAATCATCTGAGCGGCTTCTTCCAAGGAATAGAATCTATATTCGCCCATGTGAAAGTTTTGCTCCTTGTCAGTCATAAGGGAATGGGAGATGGCAAACAGCGCCTAACGGCGTCTCCCGCACCAAAGCCGATTAGAAGGGCAGGCTATCGACGCTTTCCACGGTCGTAAAGGCCGGAGCTTCGGCCGCGCTCGCCTGTCCACGGGCTTCACCAGAGGGGCTCAGGAACTCAACCTCGTCGGCCCAGACTTCGAGGTTGGCGGCCGCCTGTCCGTTCTTGTTGGTGTAGGCGTTGGGCTCACGCAGAGCACCGGTCACCAGAACCTTGCGGCCCTTGGCCAGGTATTTCTGGCAATTCTCGCCCAGCTTATTCCAGGCAGTCACGCGGACGTAGATGGGATTATTATCGCCGCCGCGGTTGTTGTTGATGGCCACGCTGAAGGTGCAGGCGGTGCTGCCATTCTTGGTGGTCGCAGTCTGAGGGTCACGAGTCAGGTTGCCGCTGAAGATAAACTTGTTCATTGTTTCTCCTTTTCTGCCTTTAAAAAGGCGTTCAAAAATTGTGATCTATTTCAAAATGCACCAGTGGGGCAATTTGAAACCAGTCGGTAATTGTTGGCGAATGACACCAACACAAGCGGGCGCGGGGGTTCCGTCCCCCGCGAAAATCGAAGGGGTCAAGTCGGGCAAGTTAATGCGCTACTAAATATATATATAAATAAATAAGAAGTAGCGACTAAATTCCGTATGCGCTACCCCTCATTTCATTCGCTCAAGAAGCTGTCACAGCAACTCAGCTTATTAACTCCGCTCATCAAACTACTAGTCGCGGCTTTCTACCGTACTAAACATGTAGCGGCTAAAGAAACTAAGCGCATAGCGCTACAAGTTTCTCATTGCTTTGCCAAAGTCTCTTTAGCGCTATATAAAGAATAGGGTTTTATTTTTTTAGCGACTAGGATGTTCAGTCACTTAGGGTCTAAGAGGGAGTATAAGCAGCTTAAGGGGGGGGACGAAAAAAGGGGAAAAGAACTGTTGCGCTTTTACTTTGGTTAAGCGGCAAAGACCAGCTCTCTCACATTGTCAGGCTTTTCATTGTGCCTAGCGTAGCCAATGCTCATCCCAGTCGCGGCGCACATGGCAGACATCTTAGGAACCTTAGGAGAGATCCCACGGTTCACGTAGCCATTAAGGTCAGACTGCGTGAAGCGAGTGCCATAGCTCTTGGCATAGCTATTCACGATCTTCACAAAAGAGGAATAGGATAGCCTGTGCGCTCTGCAGTAGATCTCGATGGCCTCGCCAGCAGTCATCAGCTGCCCGCTCATTTCCTCGATAGTTCCGAAGAAATTAAACACGCTTGGGTTCTGAACATGGTAACTCATTTTTTTTGTTCTCCTTTTTTTGTTAATTAATATTTTCTTTAAAAGGAAAACCAGAGCGGCCGGTCGACGAAGGAGACCGCGGTGGTTAGCAGTCACACGGCGCGTAGTCACGCCGCTTTATTGAAGAACACGTCTTCCCAGTAGGGATCCAGTCGAGATTTAGCCAGCTCCCGAGAGGTGTGCCCGGTGAAGTAGGCATAGGACATGCCAGTCGCGCGACAGATGGCGGTCAGCTTATCGATCTTCGGAGTGATCCGATAGGTCTCATAGCCGTACACGTCGGCGTAGGTCAGTCGAGAGCCGTAGCGCTCGGCGTAGGCATTCACCATTTCGGCGAACTGCAGGCGGGAGAGACCGTGATGCAGGCGATAGGCTTTGATGGCCTCGCCTGTGATCTGGTTATGCTTGCCGAGGCCAAAGTTCATGTCCTGGCCGTTGTGGGGATAGGGATTCATCACCATCTTGGAGTGGTAAATTCTCGGGTTCTTCATTGCTGTCATTCTCCTTTTTCGCTTTTCTTTATTTTGTTGAGGGCCCGAGCGCATTCAGAAACTTGCGCTCACTAGTATTACAGTATAGTCGCATTTTTTAGGCGACCCGGCTTTCTCCTTCCTCGTCTTCGTAAGGATAGTACCAGTCGTCCCAGTCCTCATAATCTTCTTCGCTTTCCAGCCAGTCGAAGTCGCTATAGTCTTCAGGGTCTTCGTCATAGGGGAAGACATCGCTCATACAGTCGATGCCGTAGGTATACCAGATAAAGTCGTGGGTCAGCGCCCACGTCTCGGCCTCTTCAAAGTCTTTAAAAGGGCCGTCATAGCGATAACCGTCAATTGTATCGCCTCTGACATAGATCATGCTCTTTACTCCTTTTCAGTCTGCGGCAAAGGGCCGCGAAGTCATCGTCGCTGAGCGCCGCCAGTCGAGGCAAGAGGGCCTCAAGAGGCTGGTAGCTCAGATCAAAGAGGGAAATCCGTCGTGGCTGCTTCGGCCCCGCTGGAGCAAAGAAGCAGCGCTTGTTGGTCAGTCGGGGATCGAGCGAGGCATAGAGCTTCGCCCTGTCCCAGTGAATCGTGATACAGTCACCGCTCACCGAAATCAGTCCATGGGCATCGAGCTCTGCTCGGTTACGACACACCTGACTTCGGCTCTGGCCCGTTGCGCTCGCGATCATTTGCAGCGCAGGCCTGAATCCGTTCGAGCGTGCGGCGTAAAAGAGAAGCAAGGCACGCTCCCCTTTGCCCATGTGTATGGCGGCGGCAGCGTCGGTTGCTATCGCGGCGAGGTTATCATCGCACTTATAGCCGACATGCCGAATCTGTGGCGGAGTCATTGAGCAACGCCTGCCCACAACTCAGGTTTCGTTGGACCGCAGTCAACAATCGTGCACGGATGCAGATCGTTCTTGGCCGCGTAATCCATGGCCTCGGGCAGATCGAGGCAAAAGGCTATGTCGTGCACAAAGCCTGCATTGTCCAGAAATTTGTAGGTGTTCATTCGTTACAACCCCCTTAGCAGTTCAGTCAGGTTGGTGCAGATAGCGTCTTTGGGCCAGACGGTGTTCTTCATGAACCATTCGCCGGCCTCAATCACGTTCTCAGCCGTCGTGTAGGCGATCAGGCGGCCGTCTAGAATCAGAGCATACTGCGGATTCTGTTCTTCCATGCTTACCTCCTTAGGTCTCTCATCCTGAATCTGTAGGGTTTCATGGCGGCCATCCAGAGTCGCCGCCGAACTGCCTCAAATACGATTTTCATTCTTTGCCTTTCTTTTGCCCTTAATAAGGCAAAAATATAAACCTCTCATTTTCGGATGAGTATTTGGTCATCCGCGAAGTCAGAGGTAAATATTTCTCCCTTATTAAGGGCGTTTCGTAAGCGGAAAATGACACTCAGAAGTGATTGAAAACATGAGCGTCGATATTTCCGAAGTAATCCATTACCAAGATGCTGTCAGTCTCGGGCTGATACCAGACCTCAAGCGTCTTCATGGTGTACTGGCTGGAGACGAACCATCCGATAGCGAAGGACACGAGAATCGTGATCAGCCCTGAGAGCAGTCGGTAGAACAGGTCGGTGAGCCGATCCATCTTTGTCATTGCCATTACGCAACCTCCTTCTTGGTGGTTGCGCTGATAGCGCGCTCAACGCGGGCGGTCAGTGCGGATTCGGTCTTAGCCTCTGCCGCGGGTTCAGCCTTGGCAGTGCCGGAGGAAGCAGCCTTCGCAGCCTTGATAGCGGCGTTCACCATGGCCTTGAACTCCATGGAGTGCTGCTCGCGGTTATCGGCGGTCCAGCCATAGGTGTCGGCATGATAGATCGCCTTGGAGAAGGTGTCGTTGATGCGGATCAGGTCGAAGCGGTTGCCGTCTTTTCCGTTTCCGAAATAATTGAGCACGGTCTTCCAGAGTTCAGTGTTTGCGCGGTGGGTATTATAGATTCCCTTCTCCAGCGCGGAGAAACCAAACAGCTGGATGCGGGCATTCTTGCTGAAGCCGGCGTAAGTGTGGATTCCGTGCTGGGCATAGGTGTTCTTGCGAGGATCGCCGTTGATCAGGTACAGCAGAGCCTTGAGCTCAGCCTCGTCACGGCTTTTGCAGCCTTTAATAGACAGAGGATTCATCCAAGGCCGCTCGGTCACACGGCCAGTATAGGCCACCACATAGCCGGTTCCATTGGAGTATGCGAATTCACAAGTTACGTATCCGAAGTTATTGTTTACGACGTTTCTCATTTTTAAGCTCCTTTCGATTGGGGCGAATCGCCCATTATTCACAAGTGGGCGCGCGGGCTCCGTCCCGCGCATATAGTTGCAGATTGTTTTGTCCGTTAGCGTTATCCGCCAGACACTTGGAGCGTAGCCCCGGAAGTGGACACTTGTCTGGCATACCGCGTCCCCGCTCCCCATCGGAAACGCGGCTTACTGCGCGCAGGCAGGAGGTGGACCTGCGCCAGGTTCAGGCACTTGAGCAGCGAGATTGGGCGCGAAGCAGCCGACCTCGCCGATCAAGTGTCTGATGATTACCGAAGCTTGCGTGCGAGCAGGTTTGCTTCGGCGATCATGGTGTAGAGGTGCTGAGGCCAGTAGCCGTCGCTCTCCTCGATCTCGTGCTGGATTTCCTGCTCCAGCTTGGCAAGCTTTTCCTGAATGCTCATGCTTGGCATCTCCTTTCGTTTCGTTTCATAAGTGGGCGCGCGGGCTCCGTCCCGCGCAATCAACCGGCTTGCCGAAAAATTCTGTGGCCCCTAAAAATTTAGGCCGCCAGGATTTCAGAGCCCCGAAGAGCTCTTTCACCGGTGGGCGCGCGGGCTCCGTCCCGCGCTCCAAGTTCCAAGACCCAAGAGTTCTTCTCTCAGGTCTTTCACCGGTGGGCGCGGGGGTTCCGTCCCCCGCACTGCTTCGGTTCGGCGCAAGCCGGGACAACGTCTCAGCCGCGCCGATAATCTCCGACACACAACGGCGACACAAACGCCATCGCAGTCTCGGAGATTCACAAGTGGGCGAGCGGGTTCCGCCCCGCTCTCGGCTTCGGCCAAGCCGGGTGAGCGGCGCGAAAAAATCCCGCCCCCAGAAAAATCTCCCCCTCGGGCCGCCCTAGAAAGCGGGAGCCTTACGGCTACCCGCAATCAGGGGCTAACGACCGGGTCCGGCACAATTGCTTGCACCGGGCCCGGATAGGTTAGCCTCCGATCAAACAGGGAATACTTTCTTCCCCGCGTCTTTCATTCGAGCGCAAATGCGGGGAGGAAACATATCGCTGAGATGCCTTATGGTGTTTAACATCGCGGCGCGCGGAGTCTTTTCAGGATAGCCGGTTCCGCCGGCACACTCTCTCATGTCCGTTATTTGGACGAGATATCCTTCCGGGTCATTGCAAACAACAAACAAATATGAACCATAAACGCGTTTCATTGTTTTTCTCCTTTCTTCGGAAGACATTAGGCGATGTCTTCAAGTATGTCGTCGTAAACGCTGTAATTAGCGTCTTCGTTCGCGGCGTCGTCGGTTAGGCCAATTCCGGTCTGCAGACCTCTGTTGCGAAGAAGGATCGCACGAAGCGCCATCCCGGCATAGATATCAATCCATCCTTCGAACATGATGTTGAAGATTTCTATTCTCTTTTCGTAATCTTCCGCCGTTTCATTTTTGCGCAGCGCAGGATACTGCAGCTTAACGAACGTATGGAAGGTGATTGCGTCGTATACGTCTTCAGGCAGCCTGCCGTTCAGTGCGGCCCACTCGTTAAGGCGTACGATTCCAGCATACCGTTTAAACGCGCGAGTGTTCTTCAGAGCTGCGTTGTATGCGAAAACATCATTCTCGATGTTTGCGAAACCGTCTCTGATCTCTTTCAGTTCACGACCGGTTTCGAAACAGATTTCTTTCCAGAGACCCTGTCCTTCATAATGACCGGTCTCTTTGCAGTACTCGCCATCGTTGAAGAGTTCGTCGCATCCACGATATCCGAAGCTCTTTCCACCGTTGCGAGCTCCATTGTAGTCATACAGCAGCTCGTTTACTGAAAACTGCGCAACACCGGTGAGATCGATGTTTAGATCAGCAGCTACCTTGTTCAGCACTGCAACTCTGAGCTCGTCACCGTTTCCTTTGCCGTGACGAGGAGCACACTTCTTGTTTCCAAGGTGTTTCTCCTCATTGCTCGGATGCTGGTTGTCCTTCGCCTGCATGGCGTAACGGGGCATCGGGCGGCTTATTGTATGTCCGTTGTCGTCGAGCAGGACGTTTCCAGCTTCATCCTTGACGGCGATTGCATCCAGCACGAAATCCGGGACGGTCACATCACCCATGCCATGCTTTGATGCGTCAACGAACACGTTGACAGCCATCACCAGCCAGCAGGCGGCTTTGTGATCATACAGCTTCGCGCCGAACCCGACGAGCGAAGTCAGCACGTCGCACCAGTGTCCGAGCTGGCTCTGCTTTGTAAGACCGCAGAAGTACTCGATCATCGACTCTTTCGTGATCACGTGCTTCTGCGTGCTCGGGGCCACCCAATCGATCAAACGGCCACCAGTGAATGCAGCGGCAGACTTAGCCAGCTTAATCACGGCGGCAACAAACGACAGGAAGATGTGGTCGCCATCATGGTCGCCGCGGATTCTGGTTGTCTCATAGCTGTTCACGGAAGCATAGCAGGTTGTGCTCCACGTAAATGCCCAAGACCATTCTCCAAAGTCCTTGTCAACTTGCACAAGACACTGAGCTTGCGCGTCAGTGCTGGGATTGCGGCTCATTACTGCCTCAAATCCCTTCTCGTTGACGGCGCAGACCACGTGTCCGGCCTTGATGGCGCCTTTCACGTAGTCTTCTTCACGAGGAAACTTCTTCTGGAGTTCCTCGCTGATATCCGAGCACGCCCATGCAACGTGCTGTACCATGGCCACGGGATCCTTGCCCAGGAACAGGTAATGGGCATTCCCGTGAGTCTTGCCGCCAGTGGCTTCTGCATACAGTTTATTGTAGGTGTCTTTAATCCTCTTCATCACCCAGGGGTGGCGCAGAAGGCCGGGGCACATGCGTACTATCTTAGCCATTTCTCCTCCGATCAGAGCGATGGCATTATCTTTGTTTTGATAGGACATGAGCTTGCTAACTTCTTTGTCGATAAGCTCAGCGAGGGCTTCTTTGTCGCCGCCCACCATTGACTGCAGCTGCTGGAACGGCATCGCGTGCAGTTTGTCTGTATGCTCTTTGATGAGAACACGGAGGGAATGTCCCTGCCGGTGGAAGGCTTCGCAGTATTCATCCCAGCTGCGATAGTGTCCATTTTCGCCGATACTGGCTTTAAACACCGACTCGTCTGCCAGAATGACGATATCGTCAATATCCATAATGCGGCCGTCCTTTGTCCTGACGTATTTGACTCCGAGTTTTCTCAGTACTGCATGGAAGTCAAAGTCTTTTATGGTCAGACCTTTGAGCCATGGGCCGCGGAGCGTGAAGTTCTTTGCCTTCTTGAGTTTGCGAAGGATGCATTTCTTCTCTTCCGGCGTTTTGCCGTCAAGATACTTTTTCAGCTTTTTGTCGGAGATATGGAGTGCTCCTTGCCCATCAAGCATGTTTTCCACGACATCGCGAACGACATCGATATCAACTATTCCTTTCTCAATATCGACAAAATCAACATGTTGCTTCGGGAATACTTTCTTGTATTCCTTAGTCAGTGCAATTGCTTCTGGTTCAATATCGATTCCGATATAGTCCTCAAGTTTGATTGTTCCGGGCAGGTTAAGCCCCATGTAGGCCGCCAGCTTGGCCTCTGTGGCGACACCATCGCTACGCGCCTCGCACGTAACGAAGTCGTATACGATGTCGTATACATCTTCGCGTACAAAGATTGCTTCGCACTTTCTTCCCGCGTTTGTTCCATGGAACATTACGCGGAATTTCTTGCCGCCGCGTGCAGTGAAACCGTTTTTGCACCAGCGTTCCCATGCGGCCTTCTGTTCAATTTCCCTAGACGTGGGCTTATTGGGATTTTCTTTGATATAGCCCACAGCTGTGATCAAGACATCGTAACTCTCGTAGCCGTGGGCGATAATAAATTCGTCAAGCGCGCCCTGCGGCAGAGTGATGTCCTTCTTTATAACCATTTCCTTTACGGAATGTTTATTGGGGTCATAATTTGCAAAGAAGGAGACCTTGCTCCTCTTTGTCATCTGAGGCTTGACTTCAACGTCAACCTCGTACTCGTCCGCGTGGACGAGACGGCAGGAAAGCTCCCACCGCTGCGCCAGGATCTGTTCCGCATACTTCGGGCCAACGCCCTTGATGCGCATCAGCTCGTCCGCTTCGAGGCGGCCAACACCGTCGAAGGTCAGATTAGCGAGGAGCTCGGCAACCTCGCGGGCCGTGGTCTTAGCCATGGAGAAGAAGGCTTCGCGCACTTTCTTCTCGACCTCGTCAGCGCGCTTGGCGCGCTCCTCGGCGATGCGCTCCCGCCGAGTGCCTTCCGGCTTCTTCGGCGCGGCCTTCTTCTCGGGCTTTGCAGAAGCTTTGATTTCGTTGATCAAGACTTCAGTGCGGGCAATGTCAACCGGCGTAACGTTGGTGAGAGACTTGACAAAACCGTTGTTGCTGCTGATAATAGACATGATTTACCTCCTATGGTGAAGTCAAAACGTTGCAGCTAGGTGCTGAAACTTTAAAGCTGCAACGTTTGGGGGGTATGTTGCAAGGGGGCTGTGGGGACAGTTCCCTTGCTCTTGTTTTTGGCACAAGACGACCAGCTGTTTCTGCTTAAGCGATCCAAGCAGGACCCGCAGACTTTCGTACTGCACACGAGCTACGCATCGCAAATGAGACGATGTTTCGCTTGGCTTTTCCCGGGGAACACCGACTGAGGATGAAGCCTCCCGACCTCAGCCGGATAAGTTGGGAACACTATAGCACATTTATTTTGTGCTTGCAAGTCCAAAGTGAATATTTTCTTTGGACTTGTGTGCTCTCAGGTGAACCCACCATGAACGATGGGCTCAACCGAGAGCGCATAAGCGCCCTCTTGGGCAGATGCTACCTGCGATCTGCCCAGTTTAGCCGCCATTGGTATTCAGCGGCGGCTGTCCTTCGCTCAAACTGAGCGAAGGAATTTACGAAAATTGCGATCCAAGCTACCAGAGCAAGGATCGCAAAAGTTGTGGAGACGATCTTTTTCATTAAGAACGCCTCCTTTCCCGTGTGTAGGTGTCAAGAACGCGTCCGTCCCTAACTACCTCTATGCGCAGGGATTCGAAACCTTTAAATGTGTCGTACCCCTCCGCGTCGTCGAAGATGTTGGTCCTGCGGGACCACATCTTGATGCAACGGCCAACCTTGGCCTCGAATCTGACCTCGTATTTACCCATAACGAGACCTCCTCAAAATATATTTAACAACGGGTAGCGACCCCGTTATTAGCCTAAACAAGCCGTCCCACGATTGCTCGCAAGGCGGCTTGTTTAAACTGCGTGCTTTTAATCGGAGCACGCAGAACTTGATTTAGAATGGGCGATCCGCTTCTGCAGTGTGTTTGCACACACCGCAGAAGGCTTCACCGAACGCTTTGCGGCCGTACTCGACTGCTTCGGTTTCGGTGCTGAACCGAAGACCGGAGACACAAACTCCGGTTTCGCTCGGATCTCCCTTCTCTTCCACCCACTTGGCGGAGAACAGGAGTTCTTGCATGGTTTCACCTCCTTCCACACAAGATGCCGCTTCCCACGGCGAGGCCCTGTTTCAAAGCGACAGAAAACGCTTGACTCATCCCATGTACCTATGGTAGAGTCTGTGACAGGGGCTTATTCAGCCTCTTCCCACGCCGCATAGGCCGCGGCGTAGGATTCGAACCGAATCAGTTCCCCGCGGACAACGACCACGAAGTCGTCGCCCATACGCCGAATGTCCGGCATAGGGGAACACCTCCTTTCTCCGCAGCGTGCACTGCGGTTGATACCGGAGGTACCCGGCTCGGGTAAAACCCGAAGAGGCCGTCTGAGATTTCGCTCAGGCGGCCTTTTCGAGTTGCGCGGTTGTTAAGGCGGACGCGCTGCCGCCGGTTGTTATGCCCAATAAAGGCCCATGTCTTTCAACATGGACTCACACCTCTTGATATAGTAAGACTTACGGGTGTCGAGGACGAACTTATACACCTCGATGAAGCGGTCGAACGCCTCATCCTGTTTGTGGATTTCTTCGTACTGCCAGTCAAGGCAGATGTGGAAGGACTCGCTGTCCAGTTTGGGGCTGCGCAAGACCTTCGCAATCTTCTGATCCCTCTTGGAGTCCAAATAGTCCATCGTTGCCACGGTCGCTTCGGACATCAGGTTAGCCATCTTGCGGTACGTCATTTTCTTATACCTCGTTTCTTTGGCATTTCTTGCCAAACGCATACAACCTACGTTTGGTCCTTGGCCCACGGCTGTTCAGAGCAACCGCTTCGCTCATCTTTTTGCACCCATGAGCACCATGTCCTTGGGCAGATGCAAAAAAGACTCAGTTTACGTTCAAAAATTTTTCGAAGCGTAAACTTCGCTATAACTGTTCCCCCTCCATACCCCCTTTTTTGTCACGCTTCGAAAATCCCCATAATGAGAAAAGAGACACCGTTTTTTCGGTGTCAGAAAGGTGATTATGATGGCACAGGTTTTGCAGATTGTAGCGGAGGATACACGAGTTTGTCCGTGCTGTGGTGAAAGTCATGCGGTGCAGGAGTGCATTATTGCGCGGCGGATTGTAGCGCCGGGGATGGTGGCGCAGGTGCCGGGACGGTACTTTTACTGCGACAAGGCGGACGAATACTTTGAGGACCATGAGCTGCATGCGTGGAATGAGGCGCAGGCGGGTGGCTTTATGCCTCCTGTGACAGTCGAGTTTGGCGGCGCGGCCGCGGAAGGAATGATGGAGAATGAGCGAAATGATGGGGCGGCCAAGGCGGAAGCAGTATGACCGCGAATATGGCACGGAGTGGCGGCTGGAGCGCGACTGGCTGGCGGAGCACGGCTTTGAGCCGACCTTTGTGAAGCGCGTTGGCGACGGCATAGAGCGGTACAAGTACAAGAAGACGGCGGCGCTCTTTGAGTGTGTGGCGCTTTTCTATAGCGTGCAGGAAAGCGCGCGAAAGTGGCTGCAGGTGCAGCAGGACATTGCGGAGCGCGGCACGGTGGTCGACGCCGCCTGTGACGTTTTTGATGCGAAGTCCATTGCCACTGCCATTGATGAGGCGGCCATGGAGGATGATACGCTGTGAGCGTTGTAGAGACGAAACCATTGCCAACGAAGCAGGCGCCGCAGACGAAACTGTGTGCGCGGTGCAACAAGGTGAAACCGATTGCGAAATTTTACAAGAACCGGGATTGGGCGGACGAGTACGGCTACGACAGGTGGTGCCGCGACTGCTTGGCCAAGTGTAAAACGCGCGAGGCCATGCGCGAGTACTGCTGGGAAAACCACCGGCACTGGGATGAGAAGATGTGGCAGGCCGCCAACAAGAAGGCGGCTTCTGAGGCGGCGAACAACATTGTCTACCAGAAGTCGGGAACGGAGCGACGCATGGAGCTTCTTGAAACGATGACCTGCGCGGTTCTGCCGACCTACTTCCCGATGTATTACAAATACGAGGACCCGACAAAGATAAGCGGCGCGCTCACCTACGAAGAGGCGAAGGAGCGCGGCGAAATCGAAGAGGCCGACGACATTGAGCGGCCGGAGTGGAGCGACGAGTGGTACGGCGAGTACACAAAGCGCGACCTGGAGTGGTTGAACGACTACTATGAGCGGCTGAAGCACGACAATCAGGGGGCCGAGCTGGAGTTTGACGCTTACATGGAAGAGGCGGTACACAACATTGCGGTGCAGACGCTGATCCTGAAGAAGCTTCAGATGGACTACCGGTCGGGCCGCGGTTCGATCAGTGACGTTAAGGACGCGCAGACGGTGCTGGACATGTTGACGAAGTCGACGAATCTGGCGGCGTGCAAGCGGAAGCCGAAGACGGACCAGCAGGCGCTGGCGGTCGGCGAAATCGCTCTTTATCTGGAGACGCACGGACATCCGTGTACGCGAAAAATCGAGTGGGAGCCCGACGATGTAGATAAGTCGATTGCGGAGCTCCACCATATTGTCCGGGCTGTAGGGCTGGATCAGTGAGGTGATGGCCCTTGGCGGCAACAGATTTTACTATGACAGAGGAGCAGATGGCGCTGTGGGAAGAGCAGATAATCTTCTGGCGGACCCATCTGGATATTGCCATCGAGGACATGTTCCCGCCTGTAAGGCTCACCCGTATTCAGCATGTGCTGGCGCGGGCTATCGGCAACTGCAGCGAAATCCGCGAGGTATGTTCGCGCGGACTGGGCAAAACTTTCCTTGGCATGCTTTGTATGGCGGCCATTGCGGCCCTCTACCCGGGGGCCGACCAAATTACGACGTCTAATACGGTGCTACAGGCGAAGCTTATGTTTGAGAAGCTGCGGCAGCTGGCGGACCAGAATCCGAATCTGGCCAACGAGATCAAGGCGACGAACACGAAGAACCTCGTGACCATTAACAACGTGGGTGCGCAGTGCATCTGGAAAAGCACGTCGGTGTGCCGAGCCCTGCCGCTCGAAAGCGCTCGTGGACAGCGGGCCAAGGTGCTGTGGCAGGACGAAAGCTTACAGGTCGACGCTGAGCAGTACAACGAGATTGCCGAGCCTATCAAGAACACGACTCGGCTGACGGCGGCCACCTACGGCTTTAAGGACTTCCCGTCAAAATCCATCTGCATGACGAGTGCGTGCGATAAGAGCAACGGCTTCTACAAGCAGTTCATGCACACGCTGACCGAGATGGCGCGCGGCGACGCAGAGTCATTTGCGTGCGCCCTTGACTACCAGTGCGCCGTCGACAACGGCATTACTGAGGCGGCTTTCTTCGAGCGGGAGCGCAAACGCATGCCGGAGAGCGCCTTCCTGCAGGAGTACGGAAGCATTTTCCTTGGAGCCAATGCGGACTCGGCTTTCCCTTATGAACTGGTGGAAGGCTGCCGTACCCTGAAGAAGGTGGAGATGGAGCAGCCGAAGAGCAGTAAGAGCCGCTACGTTATAGGGCTTGACATTGCTACGTCGGCGGCAAGCGGATCGGATAACAGCATCATTACCGTGATCAAGTTTGTGGAGCGGTCTGACGGCACGTTCTTCCGAAAGCTTGTGAATATGCGCGCCTACAACGGCAAGTCGCTGGACTATCTGGCCGACGAGGTGCGCCGGCTTTACCACCTGAAATTTCCGAATGCGGAGAAGATTGTGTACGACGCTCGCGGCGTCGGCGACAGCTTCGACAAATTCATGGAGCGCGAGTGGGTGGACCCGACAACCGGCAAGGAATTTGCGCCGCTTGTGTGCGACGATATTCCAAGCCCGAACCCGACGGCCATTCCCATGCTTCGGCCGTTCAGGGCGGTGCAGGCGCTGAACCAGCGCATTTACACAAATCTGCGGGTGGTGCTTGAGAAGCGAACCATCGAGCTTCCGATCTCGTATCGGCAGATTCAGATGCTGGAAGCTGAGAAGACGGCGAAAGGTGACGACTCCAAGGCGCTGAGCATGCAGGAAAAGGACGTTTACCTGCAGGCCGACGCCCTCCAGTTTGAGATGGGCAACGTGGTTATCAAAATCGGCGCGAGCGGCGGCGCTATCATCGATGTCCCTAAGGCATCCATGCACAAGGACCGCTACAGCTCGCTGGCGATGGCAAACGACTATATTTCCCAGATCGAGGAAGAAAACATCAAACGTATGCGGCACAACCTCGATTGTGTCGGCATTGTCGATATATTGTAAGAAGGACGGTGATGCCCCATGGGTATCTTCGACCGCTTCAGACGAAGCGCGAAAACCGAAGGCGGCATCGTGACCGCCGAGGCTGAAAAGAGGCAGAAGGTCTTTGTTGGGGCCGGGGCCGCGGACGGCGATGAATTTGTACAAGTCTACGACAACAGCAACATAACCTATAGTGGTGAGCTTGCGGACTACGACTACACGTCGATTCTGCGGAACAAGCAGGACAACATCGTTGACCTGTTCCAGCTGTCCGACTATTACTGCGACGCGGACCCCATCTGCCACGGCATCGTTTATCACGTATTTGTGCCGTTCGGCAACAGCAGCCCGTGGTATCTGACGGGCGAAAACGAAAAGACGCTTCGTATCTATGAGGACTACTATAAGCGGATCAGGCTTAGCGAAGTCTTCGACGATATTTTCACACACCTTGCGAAATACAATAACTGTGTCCTGTACGTGCTGGATGGCAACATCATCACGCTTCCGATCCACAAGTGCAGGATTTCCAACACGATGCTGAACAGGCAGCCCCTCGTCGAGCTCGACGTGCAGAGCATTCAGACGGAGTGGAAGATGAAGGGCTACACCGTGCAGCAGGACTGGATTAAGGATAACGAGCTTGAGTACGCCTTCAAGGGCTATCCGCCCGAAGTGCAGACGGCACTGAATGCGAGCGCACAGTATGCCCAGATGAATCCTGAGAACACCTTTGTGATTCAGGGGCCGCACGAAGGTTGGATGCGGTGGGCCGTGCCGTGGATTGCGGCGGCCCTCCCGGCGCTTTCGCGCAAGGAGCTGATCCGTGAGTACGAGGTCGCCATGCTGAACCTGAAGCGCAAATCCATTTTCCATGTCCGCTACGGCGACGAGAAAAAGGGCGCAGACATTCTGCCGGACCGCGAACAGCTGGTGGCAGTGCGCAGCCTTTTCCGTCAAGGCATGAACGGGTTCCCGCTGGTAGTCACCAATCAGCTGGCCAAGGCCGAAATTCTGAGCGCCGACCTGAGCGACCTGTACCAGTGGCCGATTTACAGCACCGTCAACGAGGAGATCCTCAGCGCGGGCGGTATCAGCGGCATTCTGGTGACGGGCACATCCGACGAAGGGTCCACCTTCTCGACGGCTCAGGTTTCTACCCAGATGGCCGAGGCCCGTATTAACGCCATGCGCGAAGAGATCTGCGACATTATGAACCGGATTAACGCCCGCATGACGGAGTGGATTGAAGGAACCTACAACCTGAAGGAGACTCCGCAGTTCCACTTTGCGCCGCTTGATATGAGCGGCAAAAAGGCGCTGCGCGAAGCGTGCAACGATCTGTGGACCAAGGGCGTTGTCAGCACCAAGACCATGATGGAGAACAATGGGTACAGCATGGAGCTGGAGCGGAAGCAGCGCGAGAAGGAGTCCTCCGAAGGAGTTGACGAGGCCTTTATGCCACGCGAAATAAAATATCAGCAGGCGGCCGCGGCGAAAGCCGAGAGTCAGGAGCCGACCGAAGGCGCGCCAGCCAACGGACGACACGCAGGCGGCAGGCCAAAGAAGAGCGACAGCGAACGGACAAGCTCGCCCGATAAGGCCGCCTCTGGAGCACAGCCAAAGCCAAGCAACCCCGAAGGATCTGAGTCCGGGTAAAGGAGATGGTTGAATGATGCATGCGATTACCCTCGCGGCCTCCATGGCGTTTACCGCGTGGATGATTTATAAGGCCAACCACCGGTGGGACGACTATGACGTGACCTCCACGGAATGGGCCGAATGACGTAGCTCGCGTCATGAAATAACGAAGCGCGCGTGACTGACGCATTGGACCGAACCGCGCCCAAAGCGGCGCACACAATTTCTTTGGACCTTTTCAGTTGAGTGCCGGCCTCATCAGCTGCCGGCTTTCGAACTCCGCACAAGTGACTGTCTCGAAGCGGGTGCGGCCGCCAGGACAGACAGCCGATCGTGGTTAGCGTACCTATAAGCGCAGGCGCACGGGAAGATCCCGGCGCAACGCGTACCTGTGGCCACGGGTGCGCAGTGCTTCCCGATGAGCCCTTAATCATCGGCTGATACAAAGCCCCGCTTCCTTCCCGGAGGCGGGGCCTTTTTGAATGCTTCGGTAGCTCAGTTGGCAGAGCAACCGGCTGTTAACCGGTCGGTCGAAGGTTCAAGTCCTTCTCGAAGCGCCAAATATCCCGGGCTTGTCCCGTCGATATAAATATCTGCGCTCAGCCGCGCATCTGCTCCTACCGGATGCGATGGTGAAAGCAAGTCAGGAGAATGCAACATGCAGACACCGATTGTCAATCGGTTCGTTGCGGCTGCCTCCGAAATCGCGAGTTCTGATCTCTATATGACCGTAAAGGCGACCATGTTCACCTCTCCGTCGGCGAACCTGAACGGAGTACGGTGCACGGCGGCGTTTATTGACGAGATTGTGGAGCATCAGGAAAAGTACATCGGCCTTCCCCTTTGTGCAGATATGACAAAACTGGAGAATGGCCTGTACAGGAATCTAGGTCACTGTTACAACAGCCGAACCGGCACGTTCTCGTCCACCATGATAGGGTCCTTCTACAAGTTTGAGAAGGCGGCCCTGAGCGAGAGCGAAACTGCCCTTATCGGGTATGCACGCGTTCTGAAGCGGAACAGGAAGGTTTGCCGCGCGATCAGCGAGCTGTTCGCGGAAGGCAATCTGAAATTCAGCTTTGAGATCACGTGCGGCGAATACGAAAAGCTTAACGACGGCACAATCCGTATCGACGCTTCTGAAAAGAATTTCATCGAGGGAATGGCCATCGTGTCCATGCCGGCTTGTCCAGACGCAGTTGCGCTGGAACTTGTTGCTGAAATCACAGGGATCGGAAAGGAGGCAGAGACAATGACGAACGAAGACAAAATCCAGGCCGCCGAAAAGCAGCCTGAAGAGGAAGCCACAAAAAATGTGGCTGAAAATACAGAAACGGCCGAAAAATATGTGACCGAGACGCACGTCGAGCACGAGCGCGTTTCCACATATGACACCGAAACCGGTGTTAGCACCGAAACCACCGTGACGATCGAGCAGAACGTCAGCGGTCCTGCGGTTACGGCCGAGGACGAAACGACCCAGCAGGCGGGTGCTGTCACCGCCGCCAAGGACGAAGAGGACAATAAGCCCATCTTCAACCCAGACGAGGTTGACGCGACCGCGCCTGTTGTGGAGAATGCACAGCCCGAAACGAATCAGAATACCAATGACAACGCTCAGAGCGAAAACGCTCAGACCCAGAACGATAATCCTGCGGAACCTGGGAACGATAATCCCGGCGAAGTTGTTGGATCGTGCGGCAAGAAGGAAAAGGAAAATGCCGCCGCTGATGAGGACGAAGAGAAAAAGGAGCCTGACAGCTCCGACGACTCCGGCGAACCTGAGGAAGAGGACGAAAAGAAGAAGGAGAACGCCGAGCTTGCCGCAATTATCGCCGAGCTCAAGGAGTTCGTTTCGACCTTGAAGACTCAGAATGATGAGCTGAAACAGGAGATCGCCGAAATGAAGGATCACATGACGGGCAAAGTTGTGGCGGAGGCCGCGGCTGAAGTTAACCCCTTCATGGATAATATCTCTCTTGGGGAAACCGGATACCGGCTCCTGCAAGAGAAGCCAAAGCAGACGTCCTACCGCCTGCTGAATTAAATCTCATTTTATGGAGAAAGAAGTGAAAGCGAATGGCTGGATATATGACCAAACTGCAGGGCTACCTGTATGAAGGTGAATATGTCAACGGCGAAACCAACCCCATCGAAAACGGTGTGCTGGTTGTCATCGACAACACCACTGGCAAGATGAAGCTGCCTGGTTCCGCCGATACTACTTCCAAGTTTACCTGCAAGGAAGTTACTACGATTTATGGTAAACCCGCTTACCGCTTTATTGTGGAGAAGCTGAATGGCAACTACTACTTTGTCGAAAACGGCTACGAGTTCAACGACGCGGAAGAGTACGATCTGACCCTGTACTCCACCAAGCCCGGGAAGTTCCTGCGGGCCCATCCGCTGCTTGTGGGCGAAGAGTTTGTGACCGACAAGGTGACCGGAACCATCGCCGCCAAGACCCAGTACGGTGTTAAGGCCGACGGCACGATCGGTTAATAGAGGAGGGAAACGAAATGATTAAGGAAATCAAGAAAAACAGCGATTTCATTAAAGTTCTCGCCTCCCAGGCTGCCGGTCGCACTGTGAAACCGGAAGACGCTGAAGAGGCGGCTAAAATTGTGGCGGAGCTGCTGAACGACGAAACCGCCAATAACGATAAGCTGATTGCGCAGACCATCGGTTATGCTGTGCAGGAGCTGCAGAGCCGCGAGCTGGACTTCCTGTCCCAGATCGCCGACATTAAGACCATTCCGATCCGCGGCAAGGCCATGTTCAATGTGAAGCTGGGCGGCATCAAGGCCTATTTCCAGGCCAAGGGTTCCACCACCGCGCGCAGCTACGTGGCTGACAAGCAGGTCTCTCTGGAAACCGAAGAGATCTCCGCGCGGCCAGCGATCAACATCATCGACCTGCGGGCCGGTCATGTGAACATCGCCGAGCTGATCCGTGATGCCAACCGTGAAATGACCCTGATGAAGCTGAAGAAGATCGAAGCCGTCCTGCATGACGCTATCGACGATCTGGGCCGTCCTTACTACGGCACTGGCACGGGCATCGTGCAGGCCACTCTGGACGAGCAGATTGCTTACTTCAGCCGTCTGGGCAAGGTCACCCTGCTGGGCGATCAGGCCGCTGTGAGCCAGCTGGCCGGCGTTACCGGTATGGTGATGAATCCCGGCGCCACCGTGCCTTCCTGGCAGCGGAGCGGCAACATGGTCGATGAGTTCAACAACAATGGCTTTATCGGCACCTACAAGGGCTGCAACGTGATCGTGATGCCTAACGGCTATCGCGATGACGAGACGACCCCCATTCTGGATCCTGACTGGATCTACATCATCCCCGCCGGTATGACCGGCGACGCTCGCAACCTGAAGGTTGTGAACGAGGGCGGCCTGAACTCCATGGCTTCCCAGAATATCGATGACCTGACCTACGAAGTGCGGCTGGATCAGTGGTTCGGCGCTGGCTTCATCACCGGCAAGAAACCCACCATTGGCGCTTACAAGATTGGCCATTAATTGATACTTACGGTTCCGGGGCTCCTGTGCGTGCCCCGGACCTTTTTAATGCAAGGCGAAAGGAATGAAGGAAACATGATGATTAACGGCGACGAAAGATATCGCGTCTGGAACAGGGCTAAGTTTTCCATCGGCCTGAAGCTGATGAACGGTGTCGAAATGAACATTCAGCCGGGAAGCTTTCAGATCCTGACTGTGAACGACATCATCTACATTGAGGCGACCTTTACGACCAGCAAGTTCTTCGGCAAGAAGCTGCTGGTAATTACGGACGACCAGAACCGTGAGGTTGCCATCGATTCGCTGGGACTGCAGAGCCCCGACGAAAATGCCCATGAAAATGACGATGAGATTATTGCGCACCTGAAGTCCTCGGCGAAGAAGCTGGAAGAGTGGATCTCTGAAATCGAGGACCGGGAGGAGCTGCATGCTATATACGAGGTGGCGAAGTCCATTGAGGCGGACATCCCACTGAGCAAAATTAAAATCCTGAAGAAGTACATGCCTGACAAAGACTGGCTGGACGATATGGGATAAGCGCGTAGACGCGCAGAAAGGGGGCGCTGCCCATGTCTTTTTCAATTCGAAGAGCCGTGGAATTCCTGCAGGATGAGGTTGCCGACCAGTGGACGCCGGAGCCGCTGACTGTGGGCCAGTACGAAGGAATGATCCTTTACGGGATTAAGCGGCTTTACACCGACACGGGTCGGGCGCTCGCCTACGATACCAGCAACTACACTGTGGACGAGGAGGAAGGCCTGCTTTACAACGAAGACCTTCCCATTGACGAGCAGGAGTACGTCATGCTGTGCGCCAAGATCAACTTCTTTAAGCGCGTGCAGACGGATGCCAATAACGCTGTCGACTACAGCACCAACGCCATCAAGGTAAGCGGCGTCGGCAAACGCATGGACGCTATCAAGGGAACCCTTGATGATCTTGAGGCGCGGCGGCGCGAGCTCTTCTATCATATGCCGCGGTATACGCTGGATTATGCGATCACGGACTAAAGGGTGAGGAAATTGGACAATGATTTTACCGTGACGGTCAACTACTACAGCAGGGCCGACCAGAGTTTCGTTACCCAGAACTACGGTTTCAAGGAGTATACGGAGATGCTAAAGGTCGGCCTCATGCGTATCCTGACCGATGTTGAGGACGCTTTCTATCGATTCAACGATGAGCGGCCCCCAGAGGAATGGGACGAAAAAAGCGCCAAGGAGTTTGCGCATATACGGCGCAAGATTCTGGATCAGGCCAACGCCATTGCGCGCCTGCCGGAAACGACCCGCTGCAAAGGGCTGCCGATCGGATCGCGCAGCCTGAGTGACCTGATTGCGCAGGCGCTGTCAGGCGACGACGACGGAAAGTAAAGGGGTGGGCATATGAGCCGCAAATACGTTGCGGAGAGGTCCAAGACGCGGTTCTACCTGCCGCCTACGCTTGAGTCGGACTTCGACCGCTTTCTTAACAACGATCTTCCTAACCAAGTCATGGACTTTGAGCTGATTGACGACTGGTACGCCAAGAAGGAAGACGAAAACTATAAGCAGGTTTTCATACGCGGCGAGCTTTATCCAGATTCTACGAAGAGCCGCTATGAAGACACTGACAACAATATGAACATCCGCTGTTCGCTGAGCAGCGGAATTAAGAAGGGCGATATCGTGATCCCGTCCAACAGGTTTGAAATCTTTGTGCTGGACTGGGAAGTTGCGCCCGAATCCAACAACCTGCCGAGCCGCGCCCTCAGGTGCAATATGTATCTGACGGTGAAGCGGTGGATGGAAGAAGAGACAGACGACGACGGCTTCCTTGTTGAAGAGGAAGGCTGGCGCAATATCTGTGAGAAGATGCCATCCAATGCCTATCGGTATGACGGGCGGCCTGAATACAGCGCCATCCGGGACACCCCCGGTATTGCGCCTAACGCGCTGACGTTGCTGACGACGCAGTACAATCGTTACACGAAGAACATCCGCACGGACGACCGCTTTGTGTGGGGTAACGACGAGTACACAATCGTCGACGTAAACTACGTGGGTGTCGGCCTCGATGAGCGCGGCACCATTAAACTGCAGGCCAGGAAGACGGCAGGCGGTGAGGCGTCATGATAGATATCGCTGGAGCGATACAGGATCAGGTAAGAGAAAAGGTCGATGCCGCCGTAGACGAAAAGATTCAGGAGATCATTCAGACGGTGAAGGCGCGCTGGGAAGACCGGGTGAATCGGCGCATTGCCGAGGCACAGTGGGCCGTGGAGCAAGGCAAGATTTACAACCCAGATCACGCCCTTCTGAAAATGTACGAGGCTTACCGCTGGGTGGCCGACCACGTGCATTTGGGTGTGGAGATTGCGCGCGACAGCTCCGGCGCAAACATTTCGATGACGGCGCAGTCAGACGACGACACCACCATCGACGGCTTCCGTCAGGAGCGAATCGGCGAATGCATTGAAGATCTTACGAAGCTACTCAACTACTCTTACTTTTAATGGGGTGATAGCATGCCGAACGCATGGGTTAACGAATTCAATAACATCATCCGGCGCGTCATCTTCCCCGATCCTCGTCTTCGGGAACTGATGAATCTCCCGGAAGACACGACGATCATTACGTTTATCGATCGGTATTTCATGAGGGTCGGCACGTCGACTGTGCCGCTGAAGGACGAAGACGTGCGGATTGTGTACAACACCGTCGGCACCGGGCTGGCGCAGGATGTTCATGTGCTGCGGCAGGAGCTGAGCTTCGATATTTATGTGAAGCTGAAGGCTCTCCATAACGTCGGCAACGACAGACTCGTTTATCGAACGGAGCTGATTGCCGACAGGCTGAATGAAATGCTGACAAAACAATACGATGAGCGGCTTGGTGGATACCGGTTCCGCTGCATCGGGCGAAGCGAACAGGGCACGAATACGATCGGATACGTGCGTTACAACATTAGCTTCGCATATATGCGCACCGTATAAGGTGCACGCGCCGCAAGGCGCTGACAACGGAGAAAGGGCCGTCTTAATTTATGATATCAGCGCAACAAGCGAAGGTAGGAGATTCGCAGCGGCGATGATATGAATAAATTACAAAGGAAGTGTTTTACATATGGAGTATGTAAAGCGGTTTGGCGGGTACATTGCTGACGTACCCAAGGTCTATCTGAAACGCTGCGGCGACGACAAGACCTTCGTTCTGGACGAAATTACTCAGGCTTCCGTGACTCCCAGCGTGAACACCGTTGAAATTAACGCTTAACTAACAGGCGCTTTATGGAGCGATCCATATCGAATAACCTGCCTAAACGGAGAAACTCTCAAGTATTTGAGACAACTTACCGTGCTAAAACACTCATAAGGAGCATGTTTCGATTATGATGATTGAGAATGGAAACTGGAAAGTCTACATCCATACAAATCGTTTAAACGGTAAACGTTATGTTGGGATTACTGCACGTGATCCTAAAAAGAGATGGAAAAGTGGATACGGTTATGTAGACAACAAGCATTTCTATGACGCGATAAAAAAATATGGATGGGATAACTTTGATCATGAGATTTTTGCTGATAGACTGACTGAAGACGAAGCTTGTAATATGGAGAAAATACTTATAGACAAGCTTGAAACGATGGATTATGAGAAAGGATACAACATGCATAAAGGAGGAGGCATTCCTCCGAGACGTTCAAAAGATGACCCTGATTACGAATATAGGCCAATGTCTGAAACACAAAAGAAAAAGCTAAGTATGATTCATAAAGGAATGAAGGCGTCCGAAGAAACGAAGAAAAAAATGTCGGATGCACACATGAATTTACTTGGGCAACCTATCCTCTGCGTTGAAACTGGAATTGTTTATCCGTCAATTGCGGAGGCAGGAAGAGCCATTGGCCGTTCCAGAGCAGATAGCAGTATCGGACAAGTAATCAGAGGATTGCAACAACGTGCCTATGGTTATCATTGGAAACGTCTCGAAAAAGTGAGTTAAAAGCCTAACGACTATCCCGGAAGGGAGTAGGCCGCAAGCGATTGGCGGTCGAAATGGCAGGGGTCTCTCCGAGACCGTGATATAGTCTTTTCCTGCGTGTGAACGCAGGCTGCGAAAGCGGGTACAGTGTAGCGAGCTGTGCTGAAAACTAAAGGGTTGGTCTCTGTTCCCCGTGGCTGTGCTGCAGGGCCAGAGCACGTTCGAGATGCAGATCACTTCCGGTAAGTTCGAGTCCGAGCTGTTCTCTTTTGCCAACAACAAGAATGTTTGGGAAAATGATGAAGCTTTCGAAGTTCCCGGAACCATGATCGAAGAGGTCAATGCGACCGACAACAGCATCACTCTGCCTCATGTGGCCAATGCTGGCTCTGTGCAGATTGACCAGCTGGAGGAAGACACTGAGACCGGTGACGGCAAGTTCAAGACCGAAACCATCACCACCGACAATGGTGAGCGCACCAAGATCACCTTTGAGGCGGCCATGGCCGGCAAGACTGTGCGCGTGAACTATACCTATGCCGCGAACGTTGACTACATCAACGTCGACAACAAGGCCAGCGCTATCTGCGAGGCCGTGCTGGAGTTCCCCGTGTACGACGACGGAACCAACTGCGCGCTGTCTGCAGTGCTGGGTCACGTGTATGTCAAGGTCTTCAAGGCTCGTATTACCCAGATGCCCGGTATGGACGGAAGCTACAAGAGCGCTTCTACGTTCCAGATGACCCTGAGCGCTCTGGATGCGAAGCGTGCCGACGAAGCTGTGTATCAGATCTATTATGTCCGCAACTGATTTGCGGGCAGTGGTTTAACAATATAAAGGGCGCGGGGCATTCCCCGCATAAGGCGTTGTTATAACCAGGGGGTGTTGCAACGCAAGCTGCAGCACCCCTTTTTTATTCGCGCCTTCGTGAAAGGACTGAAGGATAATGGAAGAAGAAGTCAGAGTGGCAACGGGAGCCGAACCGCTGCCTGATCAGGAAATGCCAAAGACGCCAGCCAAGCCAAAGGGGCGGCAGAAGAAAGTGCCTATGCCTGAGCCTACGGAGCTGACGGCGGAAACGCCGCCTGAGGTTAACCGTGAAAACTACGTGAAGCTTGGCGGCCGCTGGATAGAGATAAAGCCGACCAAGCTGAAGTATTTCAGGAACAGGACGGCGGCCATCTACAATGTGCTGAAGGCCATTCCTCTGGGCGACTTTCTGGCGTACAAAAAAGGCACGTTTGACGAGAAGCGCAGCAGCGACCAAATTTTGTTCGACTTTCTGACGGCAACGTTTGACGATGCTTCGCTGGTAACACAGTATTACGACGATATCACGGCCGACGATATTGAGCGGATTCTTGAGATCTTTGGCCGCGTTAATCATATATCTGAGAAAGAGGAAAAGGCAAGAAAAAACCGGGAAACCCAGACGACAACCTAACGCTTGAAGAGGCGGCTGCGGCCGTGGCGGTTCATCTGGGTGAAGCAGATGAAGGCAAAATCAACGAAATGTCCTACATCTGGTTTGAGCTTGTCCTGCAAGCGTTGGGCAAGCGGCTTAACTTTGAATCGATTGTGAACCTACTGGGCAACGCCTTTGCGAAGGATGCTTCGAAGGCGGTGGCGGCGGCGAACCCGCTGAGGGCGGGAGATCGCGGAACCGGCGGAAGCGGCGCTATGTTTGCGCAGATGGCCGGCAATATCAAAGTTCTTGATGCCAAGAAGAGCGACGTATTTGGCGACTCGGCTTCTCCGCTGGGAGATATTGCGTGGATCAAGAACATTAAAAAGGAGTGACATGATTGGATATGATTGATGAAGTGGTGTATCGGTGGAACGAGATGGCGGCGTCGGTGGTGACTGTCGACCTCGAAAAAAGTTGTGATGCACCGTGCAATGATAAGTTTGCGTCCAACTGCGTGGCCCTGTGTTTCTTGGGGCCTGACTCGCCCTTCAAGGAAGGGAGCCAGCTGGACAGCGACTGGCAGGACATGATGTTTTTCTACAGGCGGTGGCGCGACCGCGAGACGCATACGGATTGCGCATACAAGAAGCGGTTTGTGCGGTTTGCGCAGAAGATTGTCGAGGCACATCCGCTCTGCCCGTTTGTGGAGGCCTACGACGACGAAAGCTTTGAAGCCCTGCAGGAGCAGGAGCTGCGCGAGGCCGAGGCTGAAGATGTGGCCAGCGAAACTTATGTGCCTGTCGAGAAAGTCGTGCCGGAGGAGCCGGTCCGATTCTTTAACATCTTTAAGCGGAAACGCGGAAAGTGAGGCGTCACATGGACAATAGCGAAATGTACAGAAAAGCAATTCAGTTCTGTATTGGTGGAAACGAAGACAATGGCCGCCACTATATAGAACCCATGTGGCGAGAGATTCTGGAAAATGAAGGTATTCAGATGACTCCAGAAGAAGAGTCGCGCATATTTGAAATGCTTCATCTCGCGGTCAAGAAGGCCGATGCTCTGCATGATAAGACAGGGTTCGTGGTTAATTGGATTTATGATGCCATCACGTCCAGCATTGATCCGTCAATGATGAAGGAAGAAAGCGAATATATTAAGAACGTTATGGATTATATGCGGCTAAATGATCAGCTAAAGGATAAGGAAAAGGAACTGAACGCCAGACAGGAAGTTATGGACGGCAAAGAAGACGTGGAGGAAATGTTCCCCCGGATGGAATTTGGAAAGCTGTAAAAGATATTAAAAAAGGCGGTCGGTTATGTGCCGGCCGCCAATATCTTTTTTTACAAAGACTGTCTATGAAGATTTTTCAGCTTTCACCTTGCCACGTCTATCGCAACCATCTTTTCGCAAATTAATAAGGAGGAATGCTTATGGACGGTGTTATCCGTTTAAAAATCGAGGTCGACGGGAAAGACGTCGTCCAAGAGTTTCAAAGCATCACAGAGGCAAGTGCTGCTGTACAAAAGTCGATAGACGGTATCAAAGATAGCTCTAAAGGAGCGGTTTCTGAAACAGCCCGTTTTATAGAAGATAATCAAAAAGCTATCACGTCAAGCTTTGATCGCATTGGTGAAATCGACAAAGCTTTGTCAACTGGATATGTAAACGATTATCAGAAAGATTCCTTAACGCAGGAAAAGGAAATGCTTCGTCGTTCTATCGAAGCTACGATTAAGGATATAACCGACGTTTCAAGATTGTCGGATACTATATATAAAGAACTTGGCGGCGGCAAACGAAATGGTATGTTTAGCACTTTAACAGATTCTATGTCTGAACTTTTTTCCGTTGCCAAACAATATGCGCAAATAACTAAGACATTTGGAAATCAAGGCGTCAACGGATTGTTTACCGATTCCGATATTGTTTCTGGTATGAAAACATATCAGCAGACAAGATCTATTATGTCCAAGCTCGGCCTTGGTATGGAATCAAAACAGGCGAATGATATTCTATCTTATGTCGCAAAAGCATCTGTAGATCAACTTAAACGTAAAAATTTTGTTGGTCAGATTTCCAGAGGAGCCGAGACTCAGGATCATATTTTTAATAGCTTTGCGGAGATGCTTCCTGTTCAGTTTCGTGGAATTCACAACGGGACACCACAAGCAAACGTAGCCGACTCAGGTAAACGCATCACTGCCGCGGAGATGAAGGTTGTAAAAGACCTCCTTGGAAGTAACCAATATTTTGCGGAAGCTGCAGAGAGAGTCGGCATAGCCAGAAGGCGCAACGGCGTCATGCAAGCTTACGGCGATATTGACCGAGGCATGATCAACGAGACAGCTGCATATCTATACAACACGATTATTAGCGGCGCAAAAGGTATGCCTATGTATGGCATAAAAGACGTTAACGACTCTGAAAAATGGGAAAACATAGCAAGAAAAACAAACAAACCATTTCTCGGAGGAATGAATGCGGCAAGGCAACTTAGTCAATTTATGCCTTGGCTAGCTCCTCAAGCAAACACCGGAACAAAAAGATCTTTTTTCGAAAACGGCTATAATGATATCGGGACCATCGCTTTCGGGCCTCAAATCAAGCGTTATGAAGCGGCCAGATACAGTCTCGATGATCTTCGTAACGGAGTTCAGCTCAACGGGAAAACTCGGTTATATGACACTCCTGAATACCAGAACGATCTCGAAAACGCAAGACAAAAGTATTTTGCCGTTGACCATAGTCTTCATCTTGAAAATATTTTCAAGCACCGCAAAAGCGGTATTATGCCAAGAAATAACGACGCAATAGATGACGTTATCTATCTTGCTCTGGATGAAAGACTTGGCAGGAGCGATTTGGATCAGGAAACTCGCGATCAGCTTGAACAAGAATATGCAAAATATATTGCTGAAGGTATTACCACAAACGTCAGAGGAAAAAGAATGCACTATTCTTTTTCGCGTGCAAATGGCGCAAGTGGTATAGGTTTTGAGTTTGTAGCAGATCCGTTATATAACGCGATCCGTAAAGATGATGAGAAATATTTTACAGCTGGACTTGGTGAACGTAGCTTTCGTAAATGGTCTGGCGCATCAAAAGCAATTGAATACGGAAACAAAAACGCAACAACGGGTCAAAACATTACAGACCTGTATGGTTCAGATCTTCCAGAAAAACTAAATATTGCCATAGTCGACCTCGAAGAGGCGGCAAAAGGAACCGCCGCAGACGGTACAAAAACTGGTGCCGGCGTAAACGGTGTAAGCTGGATTAATTCAAAATATGTTCCTGGCGGCTTTCAGGCACGCATGCACGGTATCAAAAGTGCATTTAACGCTCTTGATTTCAAGGGCCTTTCACGTATATTTGGTGATCAGCTTATGGCCCCCGGGCCAAACGGTTCCGTCACGAGGATTACTGGGGACGAAGATTTAATCCTGAACTGGGCTGATATTAAAAACGCAGAAGAAAGATTTGGACAAAGAGATGACAAAGGTCAGCTCGTTAAGGATGCAAAAGGCAACACTGTTATGCGGCCTATTTCTGAGATCATGTCGGAAATCCAGCAGGACTATCAGAGATATGGGCTCTTTGTTTCAAGAACGATGGATCAGGCAAATGGCAATTCTCACTGGATGTCCAGACAGATGGCGCAAGTACTTGCTGGAGATAATGATTTTGCAAACATGACGTCAAAGGCTTTCCTTGATGAATATCATCGTGTAGGAACTATGGAAGGCGCTTTAGATACTGTATTTGCAGATGATTCTGAAACTAGAGATCTTATTCTCAGAACGAATGGCGCAATCATGGGTAGCCGAATGATCCAAGCTCGTATCGACGAATATCGCAAAACAATGCTCGACCGCGTCAGTAAAGGCGATGTTTTGTTGCCCAAAGAGCTTCGCGCTCAGAGGGCTATGGCAGGTGCTTGGGCTCCTAATGCGTTTATTGCTGGCATGAAGCAACTTAATGCGAGCGGCACCGGTCTCGTCGGTGACGGCGAACAAGGAACCTATTACGACACTATGAGACAGGGTCTGAACTTACAGCAGGCGCAGTTCTTGGATATGATTACAATGAAAGACGACGAAGTCGCTTTCGATAAATCCATGAGCAAAATCCTTGGTATTTACAGATATCCTGCCACCGTGAGAAGTGCGCAAAGATCGTCAAACGTTCTAAGAGAAGATTCTGCGCGCGGTGCTGCCATGCGTAGCGCCATGGCTCAACTCGGAGCTGACACTAACGCAATATATGTAGCGCCATCCTCTCCTCTTATGGATCTTTTGCAAGACGCTGACTTTGACGGAGACGTTCTTGAATTAATTGACCTTGCTGTAAATCCGAATAATAAAAATAGAGATAAAGTTACAGCGGCAGAAATTGCAGACAGAGCATTTAAATTGGGTATGGAACGGCTCCAGAAGCAAATGGAAGCCGGAAAGATCTCTAGCGACGAATACGCTGCGAGACGCGATCGGCTTACTCACGACGTTTACCACGACGATGAATATAGCACGGAGCTAAATGCGACCAAGATCGTCGGAGGAAAAGTCGTACCCGATATGGAAAAACGGATGAGGGCTGCTCTTACGATTTCACGTGTTGCATCGGCGGCCTCTCAGAACGGTTCCTACATGGGCGCTCCTGATGCGGCAAACAGAAACGCGGCACAGGTTCCGTGGTCAAAAGATGTTTTAACCGCACTTGTCGATGCTGAAAACATGTACAGTGTCAACAGTGTTCGTGGTAAAGCGGGTAAAGAGTACGAAACTTCGAGTGAAGTTATGGGGCTCTTGTCCAATTACAGACCTTTCACAGAGTTCTTCAACATTGTACAGAAGTCGAGAGACAAATACGGTAATGTAAACGATTCTCAGTTGATAGAACTTGCTAAGTCCTCTGACGGAATCGAAGGAGGAAAATTCTGGAACACTAACATTCCGTTTTCGACGATGTCGAGCAACGTTCGTTCAATGCTTCTTTCTCGTTTTATTGCAAAGCGCAGAGGAATCGATATTAATGAAGGATATAATTGGGACAAGATATTCGATACTGTTCTTGGCAAAAAAGACGAGTCGACAGCTCTTGGACGGATGCAATCTGGTCTTAGAGATACGTGGATGGGCTTGCTTAATGCAGATTTTATAGCTCCATCGCAGGAGTCTGTTGCGTCTCTTCAGCGTCTGAGAGAAAATGCTATCAAAGAAGAAATGGCGACGGTAGCTGAAGAACGTAGAAAATATGGTAAAGCATATAAATACAACGGTACAACAGAAAGTATAGCAACGCGACTTGTCGACAGGCGTGGCGGAAACGTTATAAAGAATATGCCAATATACGGGCTTGTCGGCGGAGATAATCAGACAGAAGAAAATCAGTTAATGTTCGATAGCCTCACTCGTCTTGGTTTTAATCCGTTCGGAACAGTAGAAAGCTTAGGCGGGTTAATTGAAGGCACAACAACAACACCCATTGACAAAGGACTTGGGGCTGCACAGCGCACAACAGCGCTTCACAGATCTCTTGAGAGATTTAACACATTATCAAAATCTCAAAAAGAAGCTTTAATTGACAATGCTAGAAGATTGTCTTTTTCTACTGTTGAAAAATTTGCGACAGATCCTCTCTCCTTTATCGAAATGCTTATGACCGGTCAAGAGCAAGAAGCGTCAAGTACGCAGATTGAACTTGGTCAAGCTAGCCACTATGCAATCGAACATTTTATGCGCGGCCGTATGAACCATAAAGGCGGGCCGATGGACGAAAAGCAGCTAAGAGCTTTGGCAAAAGAGTCTCAGCAAATTTTTGATGAATATCTCGGACTGTACGAAGGAAATTCCCCTTTAATTTCAGACGAAGTTCGTAAAAATTTAACCAGAGGCTTTAACGACAACGAAAGAAGGATAGCGTCAGATCTTCGCACAAATTTACACAAGAACTACAGAGCAATCAAAGATTTTATGTCGACCGGGCTTCTCGAATATCTGAATGATTCAGAATGGGAAGTTATCGGCATCGAATCCAGCAACATAGGAAGAGACGAAAAGCATCCTGGAAAGCGGCTTCCTAATGGAAGAATGGCCGTCGAGGGAATGGGGAAAAAAATAACAAAACCAGAAGAGGACGTTGAGTTTGCTGGCGCATATGACTTAAGATTTAGAAATCGTACAACCGGGGAAGAAAAGCTTGTTGATATAAAGAACTATCCTAAAGGAGCAACAGGCGACGCAATAGCCCACTGGACGCCTCAGCAGCTTTTGTACGCAGGACAATTGATGCGCAACGGTGTTGACGTCCGGTCTATAGACTTCATGCTTCCAATTCAAAACGCCATGAGAGGTCTAACCTTTGATCAGGCCGATATTGAAAGAAACGATAACAACTTCAGAGATGCAATAAAGTTAATTCAGAGTCTAGCTGAAGGAAATGCGACCGTTGCATCTGTTATGGACCTTTCAAAGAAAGCAAATAGAATTCTCTTTGGCGACAACGAAAAAACAAAACCAGATTTTGGAGATCATTATTCTGAAAACAAGAAAAATGCTGAAAAAGGAAGTATAAACGGTCAAACAATCACAGACGCGCTCTATTTACATGATCAATACAACCAAGCTATAAATTCTTCAGACGAGATATCTAAGTTCATCTGGCAAAGAACTGCACCAAGAGGCGGGAGACGGTTAAGCGCTGACGACTGGAGAAACAAATTTTTCCAGAACGAAGAAATAAATGCGAAAGCGGCGTTGTTCCAACGGACAGGACCGGAGCATGAATTCGAAGCGGCCGAACTTGAAGCAAGATATCAACAGCAAAAATCAGCTCTTAATATTGGGCTAGGAGATGCTATTCTTAAAGATCAGGATCAGTTTGCTGAGGACATGCGAAAATCCCTACTCGGAGGGCAAGGAACAGAAGAAGGGCGCGGCATTATTAGCCGATATAGAGGATTTAGACAAGCTAGAGAAAACATTAACGCAGAACGTAATTTGCTTCAAGAAAAAATCAAAGCAAACGAAGATATAATAAAAACCAAAGGAATCGATACCGGAGGATATGAAGCTGAATTACAGAAGCTGACTCAGCAATCAGATATTGTTAAAACGCTTATTGGTCAAGTCGAAGCTTTGGACACTGCGAAAACTCCACGGGTAGCCGGGTTAGCAAAATCAAGAATTGGAAAAATTCTAAACGACAATAAAGATTTTTTTGAAGCTAACGGATTGCTTTCTGACGAGACTCTTTTTGATCTGAAGACGGCTTCTCCCGAAAACAGAAAAAACGCTTTAGCCGCTCTCAGAGATACTCAAACAAGGCTCGAAAAAGGAATCGCTGGCAATCAGGATATGATTAACCGGGCTAAAATGAACCCGTCAAATTATCAACATATTGCAGAAGAAGCAGAAAAACAGCTCGACTTTATCAACACGTTAATCGGTTTTGCAAACGAATATGACAAAAAAGGTGCAACTGCTCAGAAAAGAAGCGGAATCACGCAGCGTTTGAACCGCTATTTAAATGGAAACGCTACGTTTGTTAATGATACTGATTTAATTAGTAGCGATGTCATTGCAAATTTGCGCGGAAACGAAAATGACAGAAAGGCCGCTATAGAAAGTCTTACGGCATCTAAAGCAACCGTGCAACAAAGGATTGATACAAATAACAAACTCAGAAAGGACGCGGCGGATGAAGTTGCTGGGCTTATAACTGAAACCGATGTTATGAAGCAAAAGCTGTCTTTATCTAATCTTGCCGATTCGGGAGTGCAAAATCTCGCCGCTGAATTTGATAAGCAAATCAAAACAGAGATTGGAAAATACTTTGAAAACATAACTAATTCGCTTCATGGTATGATGGGTGAAGATACCAGCCCAAAAGAATATCTTAAAAATGCTCGTGAAGCTTTTAGAAAAAATATTCTCGAAGCCATTACCGATGTTACGGAAATGGAAGGCGAAGGAGCGATAACGACTCAGGAAGCCGACCGCAGACGGCGAGAATATCAGAACATGCTGTCAGAAGAAAATATGCGGAAAGTCGACGAAAAGACAGCGCATAATGTTCTTCTCGAAGCCGGTATCATTGCTCAAACGCCAGAAGAAAAGGCTCAGAAATGGCTTGGCAAACGTAGGGATGCCAGATACGTAAAAGCTGCCGCAGGTCTTGATGAAGATTATAATAATTGGCAGTATAACACTGAATTATGGAGACATACTGGTGACCACGCATATCTCGAAGAAGCAGAAAGATATCGTGAGCTTTTCGAAAAAGGTGGATTAAAGGATAACCGTATTGCCGGCGCTTATCAAACCTCTCTTGAAGAAGCCAACGCTCAAAGGGTTGCCGATCTACTTAGACCTCGTGGTCAGATGCTTCCTTTGGAAGAGCAGGCTCGTCGCTCTCGGATAACCGAGCAGAACAGAGTTCTTAATCAGCTTATGAGCATGGGCGAAAATGAGACCGGTTATCAGGATTTGTACAATAGGTTGTTCAATGATGATGCTTATTGGAACGATTTCCAGAACAACGAATTAAACAGGCTGACCGGCAACGAAGACATTATGGCAATGCGCCGCGCTAATGCAGAAGCAGACGCTCAGGCACGCACCGACGCAATGCTTCGCAACCAGCAATATTCTGCACAGGACTTTGCGCGGCAGCAGGCTCGCCGTTTTAGCCGCTCCAGAATTGCACAGGCTTATCAGCCATACGAAGCTCGTGCCATTAACCTGAGGCGGCAGATGAAAAACGATCAAGACGCACAGGCGAAACTTGAGCGCGAAATGGCCGTAACGCAAAAACAGCTTGAGAATCCTAAAGACGAAAAAGAAAAGTCAAATCTGGAAAGTACGTTAAGGAGCCAAGAGCGCGCTCTTGAAGGTTATAAGAGCAAAATCAGAGAAACTTCTAACGAGATAAAGCAACTTGAATCGCCTGTAACAAAGGCAGGAGCTGCGTTTATGGGATTCGGAAACGTTGTTAGCAACGTTGCCATGCGCTTTGGTCGCCGACTGTTCTATAAAGCGACTGCTGAAATCAAACAGTTCACAAAGCAGTTTGACGACTCCATGACGCAGATCCAGATGATTACGCGTAAGTCAGATGATGAAATCAAGGATCTTGGAAAGGATCTTATTCAGACAGCCATCGATAACGGGACAACCGTGCAGGAGACAACCACAGCTGCGGCCGCCCTTTACAGACAAGGTCTTGATGATTCGGAGGTTGAAACTCGCTTAAACGACGTAATCAAGTTCAGCAAGGTTGCTGGTATCAAAACGGAAGAAGCAACCAAGATCATTACGACAGCCCTGCAGAACGGTCTCGTCGACAGCTCACAGGAGGCTATGGATGCACTCGTTGCACTGGGCGACAGTGCGGCCACCACAGCAAGTGACATTGCAAAAGGTATGCAGAAGTCCGCGGCATCTGCCAAAGAGGCCGGCGTCAGCTATGAGCAGCTGGTTACGATGCTTACGATCATTACAAGTAAAACACAGCTCGGCGGCCAGACGGCCGGTACGGCGCTTCAGACGCTGATGTATCGTTTATATAAAGTTGGCAACAACGAGGACTATTATGACGAGAACGGCCATCATGTTGCGTCCAACGACGCCATGAAGGCGCTACAGAAAATCGGCGTAAATGCCTACAACGATGATGGAACGTTCCGCGGTGCATATGATATTCTGATTGACGTTGCGCGGAACTGGAACAGCGCAGACGACACAACTCAAAGTATGATTCTGAGTACCCTTGGAGCAGGAAGACAGCGTACAAATATTGCTTCTTTGTTACAGGGTCTTGCTGAAGATGACGAAGGTCTTGCGGAAAAGTATATGGGTTTAGCAAGCAACTCAGCCGGTATCACGGATAAAAAGTTCCAAGATTATCTCGAAAGTTACACTGCGTCAGTGAACACGTTTAAGAGTTCTTTTGATCAACTTGTCGAATCGGTTAACACGGTCAGCATTGGCTCTGGTACGTTAGACTTTTTATCTGAATTTATACAAGGCCTCTCCAAAGCAAACGAAATGTCTAATGGACTTGCGATAAGCATTCCTCTTATTTCTGTTGCTGTGGCTGGACTCGGGGCTGTGATGACTAATTTAGTAAAATCAAACCCTATTCTTCTTGCAATATCTGCCGCCGCTACTGTTGCCATGACTACAGCATCTGTTATAGGTAACATTAGTAAACAGGCCGAAATAAACAGAAAGTCTATTTTTGGCATGAACGTAAGTGATTACGCAAACGAAACTTCTGCGGATGTAAAAACGAAAAATGCTCAAACCTCTTCTTTAGTCGAAGAAACGGTTAATTTACTTAGAAAACGCGACTCAGAAGGCTTAAATGAAAAAGAGCAAATTAGGCTTGATGCAAATCTTGATGATATTGAATTAAAATTCGGTGATCTTGGAGCATCTATTAAAGCTCTCGGACAAACTGCGGAAGGAAGCGCAAAAGCAATTGCTCAGCTAAATGATTTGGAAAGGCAGCAAAGGCAAAAGCAACTGCAAAGAGACTTTTCTGCGCAAAGAATTAAGTTAAGGTATGAAACTCTTCCAGAATTGGCAAAAGATACGTTTAGTGTTGCCAATGCAGAAGGAGTTTATAATGAACTAAATTCTACAGGAAAATATGGAGGCCGGGATCTTAGCCCAAATGGAGAATATCTTAATGAAGTAGACAGACTGAGAAATGATTTCATTCAAGGCTTCCTGGAAGAAGATATCACCCAACGAATTGCGCATTATAACAGCTTGAAACAAGACAGTTTGGCCGATGTATGGGGAGTGGCAGACACTAAAGATGCGCCTGAATTTTATCGTTCACTGATGTTGACTGCCATATCTGGCTTAAATCGAAAAGGCCGACCAGAGGCTGGCGACCTTGAATTGATTATGAGCCAAGGAGACGAAGCAATTGAAAAGTTCGTCACGCATCAAAGCATGAACGGCAAACCAGAGGCAGAGGCGCTGTTCGCTGCGTTCTCGGATGAAGTCAAATCACATGTAGCGCAGTATGGAGCAGACGCTTTTAAATTCGATAATATTACAAAAACAGCCATTGATCCAATCAAAGAGCATAGAAAAGAAGCACTGCAGGAATCGCTTGATGGGCTGAGCCGCGCATACGAAGAGGCTTACGGTGCAGAACAAGCTGGAGTGATAATGCGCGGTTTAGAGGAACGAATCTTCTCTGATGAAAATATGGCTCTTAGTTCCGAGGATTTCAGCAAAAAAGTATCTTCTATTATAGATGAAGCATATGTTGGGATGTCGACTCAAGACCTTGGACGGCTTGCCGAAGAGGAACTGATCAGAGAAAAAAAGGGCTCATACGGCTATGAAGATGAGAACGGGAATTGGCATACTCTCGAAGCCACAACTTATAAAGAAGCAGAAAAAGAACTAGACAGCATCTTGAATGGCGGCAAGCCAGAAGAATCGGAAAATGCGCCTGATACAACGAAGGAAGCTCCAGCGGAAGAAGAACCCCCGAAAGAAGAGACGTCTCCAGAAGTTCCAAAGAATCAAGGAGAAGCTAAAGGGAATGCTCAGCGAATAGCCGACAAAATAAAGCGTGGAGAAATTATTGCGTCTACGTCAGGTGATGCAATGACAGATACTGGCTATATTCCGCTAGCTATGAGTAAGAAATATGATTTCACGCCTCTGAACAGAGAAGGCGAAGAATATGGCGAATATGAGGGCAACATTGACTATAATCATAGGCCGATCGTTCACAATGAAGATGGGACTATCAGCACAGAAGATTCAATCACCATTGAATCAGACGGAGTAAATTACGTTATTCCAACAATTGTCAACGGGAAAAGAGTTAGTCATGACGAAGCGGAAGAACATTTCTGGGAAACGGGCGAACATCTTGGCGCTTTCGGAAACGAAAGAAAAGCCGAGGCGTATGCTCAATGGCTTCATGAACAACAAGAAGAATATTATGACACCAAATATGGTGCCACTAGTCAAGCAGTCCGAGACGGACATATTACTTCTAAGGCAGCTCTATCTGATATTTTGCCAAATGAAATGCCATCCACACCAGAGGAAATGGCGGCACTGATCAAACAGTTGCAAGATGCTGGTATTACACCCGAAGACTTAGAATCTCAGATACAATATAAGCATCCAGAAGGAACGCTTACAACAAATAAAGGCGCAGAAGTTTATCAGGCTGTGATAGAAGAAAATCCCGAGATAGCCGAAAGCACCTCTGGAAACAAAGAGCTCGTACAAGCGGCAGGCACATATATTGACGCAAAGCTCAACAACAAAGAACTCCCTTCTGTGTTTTTCCAAGGAATGTCTAACAAATATCATGGTGAATGGATTGACATTATGAATGCGGTTGACAAGAAAATAACCGAAAAAAGCAAAGAAAGTAACAAAGAAGAACCTGTCGAAGAGGAAAAAGAATCAAAACCTCAAATCGAAGAGGAAAAAGAACCAAAACCTCAAATCGGGGATGTTCCAGATAAGGAAAAAATGGATGATCCATTCTATAAACTTTGGGATAAACTATCGAATACGCACCTGATACCTGAAGGCTTCGAAGAGGATTTCAGAGCGTACCAGAAGGCAGTTGAAAGCGGCTACGCTACGCCAAGAGAACTGGCTGATTTGAATAACGCAGGATTAAGCAAATACGGCGATGATTTATGGGGACATGTGAACTGGATCTTAGGCGTAAAAGATCGAAAACAAGAAGAAGCTGTTCCCGAAGAAAAGCCTCAAGAAACAGAAGCTAAACAAGAAACACAACAAGAAACCGCACAAGTGATGCCAGAGGCTACTCCAGCACCGACGGAAACTGCAAAAAAGACAAGACCAGCAGAGCCTGTGGTTGGAACTTCAGGTGCAAACGTAGAAGAAGGTCCTCCAGAGTATTCTTACGAGACCGAGGAAGTACCAGAAAGCAAAACAAAAGCAGAAGCTGGTGGATTTTTCAAAGCACTGAAAGTTGGCATGAAAGCCTTTACCTTATCTTTCCCAGATCTAGTTTCTGATCTTGCGAATCGCATGCCAGGTCTTCCTCCTTACGAACCAGAAACTGATGAAGGTAGCGGAAAAGAAGAAAAAACCACCTCAGAGGAAAAGAGTTTAACAAGCATACAAGATGCTGCAGAGGATGCAGGCGAAAAAATTGGAGAAACAGCTGCTGAAAGCCTTGAAAAAGAAGTAAGTGACAAAGAGGTTCCTGTGACGGCAGAGATGGACGAATCGGGTATCCAAGACACCATAGATCAAGGCGAATATACAGCGAAAGTTGAATTAGATGTCGATGACAGCAACATTGAAGCTGTCGAAGAAAGGTTAGCAGGACAGCCTATTCGGGTACAGTTTAGAACTGATACGCAAAACAGATACGAAGGTGATCCTTTAGAGTGGCTGAAAAACGGTGTTGATGCATATACATTAGCCAATGCATCTGGAGTAGCTTACGACGCATCTGCTGAATTGTTAACAGGAACTTCAGGAACTCTTTCTGATATTATCGCCGCGATTGTTGAAAACGACGTTCTTAAGAGTACAGTTAGAAATGATGCAGATCTTGCTCATGTTATCGACACGCATGCTGCTCGTGATGAGGATGGACAATACGTTCTAGACGAAAATGGAAAACCTGTTGTTATCGGCGACGATGAAGCGGCTGGAAGATTGTTTATGTCTACCTTATATGGCAAAACAGCCACATACGGCGATCTTGCCGGAGGTCTAAATCCAGCTTTGATGCAGTTGGGCACTGAGGCTTATGATGCTTGGACTGGGTATATCCCCGGAACAACGTCTTTTATTAGCTATAATACAGAAGCTATGAAGCAAATTTTGCCAGCTGAAATGTTCGGGCAGTGGGAGGCTGAAGGACAAGGAGCATTCTCTGATTATGAACAGGCTTACATTCAGCAATTGATAGATAATGCAAAGCTTGGTAAAGAAGGTTTGTATGACGAACAAAGATACTCCGGGCTTTCAACCATCCTGGACAAGGCGCAGTACGGCGGACTGCGCGAGTACTTCACCGATAATAATCCAACAATGGTTGCCGATTACATGTCAGGGGTTGAAGATAAAGACGCTTTTGACACTTACATGCGGCAAGCTTTACAGTTGCAGGATAAAAATATCAATGTATCTGACCTGAATGAGGGAATGGATAAAAGCAGTGAAGCTTATAAAGCCGCGTCTGAAGCACTCAAAGGACTTAACACAACGGTTGAAGATTTCCTTGCTTTGCAGAAGGATGTAAAGTCTGACGTTTCTTCCAGCGCTGGTGCTGTAAAAGGTTTCGGAAAAGATAACGAGAAAGTTCGGAACATTATAAAAAATTTAAGAGGCGATACAAAGTCTCAAAATGCAGAACTTCGAACGATGATGCAAACGATGGAAAAGGTTACAAAAAACCAATTCTATAGAGATCAGTGGAGAAACGGAAAAAGAGACAACAAAACAAAAGAAAACATTATGAGTCAGCTTGGAATTGAAAGCAAAGATTATTTCAAAGCTCTCTCTGATGAAACAATAAAAATGCAACTTGATCAAATCGAAGTTGAGGAAGTCGGAGAAGTTAAAGTTAACGCAGCCGCGTTCTCACAAATATTGACAGACGAATTAAACAAAAAACTAAGCAAGGGTGAGCCTGTTGTATTAGACGGAATGCCAATAACAGTTGATACAGGGGCAGTTAATGTAAACCTCGAAGAAGGCGTTAGTTTGCTAGATGCCGAGCTTCAAAAAGCCTACGAAGCGTTCTTAGCTATTCTCCAGAACTGGGGATGGGATGCTCACTTGATTGTTGAAGGAGATGGAACATCAGCTCATGCGCGTCTCGAAGTTACTCCTGCGAGTGCCGGAAGCAGCCCGGGTGGTGGCGGCGGAGGCGGTGGCGGAGGCGGTGGCGAAAAGAGCCCAGCTCAGCTAATGCTCGAACGCCATAAACACGAGATCACTGAAGCCGAACATCCGATTAAAATGGAACAGACATACCAGACCCACTTCGAATTCCTGAACGATTACGATGCATATCTGAAGTCGCTCGAAAAAGAAGAACAGGCTTATGCGAATCTTGAAGCGGTATATAAGCGTCAAATCTCCGAAATGAGCGGAATGCTTGCAGGATTGGAACAGTATTCCGATGACTGGTGGGCAGTCAAGGAGGCAATGGACGCCGCAGAGGAAAGTCTTGCGGAAATACAGAATAAGCTCGACGAGATCGAATCTAAGCGTGTCCAAATTATTATCACGAAACAAGAAAACGAAGATAAGCCCGGAACACAAAAGCAGAGTCTTTGGGAACAAAAAACGCGAAAATATCAAATCAATGGTCAGTTTGAAAGCTATGCCGTAGCGGAGCAGAAGAGCATCGAAGAACTCGATGAGCAGCGCAAGCTTAACGAAGAACAGATTAAGGAAGCTGAAAAAACACTTGCAACAACGACAGAAGGAAGTAAAGCATGGCTTGAGGCCCGTGACCATATTTGGCAGATGCAGACGGAAAATGCGCAACTTGCAAACGATATGGAAGAGCGGCGCCGCAACCTGCAGCTCGCTACAGTGCAGCAGATGCAGACAGATCTCGATCGTAAGCTTGGACCATGGATGCATGAAGATACGATGCTTAGCGACTATAGTAACTTGTATCAGAATAACAGACAATACGGTAACTATAGAGACGCTCTTGATCAGCAAATGACCTTAAACAATCAGCAACGGTCTATCTACGATGAAGCAAATAAAAAGATGCGCGAGCAAATGAAAACAGTTATTGAAGGCTCTGAAGCGTGGTTTACTCTTCGTGATGCTATTTATCAGAACGAAGAAGCTATGTTGAAGCTGACTCTTACAAACGATGAGCTTAAGAGATCTATGGAACAGAGCTATATCGATGAACTGTCTAAGCAATATGATGTTGTTAATAAAAAGCTTGAGCATCAGGATAATATTCTGCAAATACAGCAGGATCGTTATGACAAAGACAATAATTATACTATGCATCTTAATGTTGTAGCTGAAAGACTTGATATTGCCAGAGATAGGCTTGTCGAACTCCAGAAACAGCTTGATGGCTATTTAGAGCTTCAGGGTAAGATTACTGAAGACACAGACGAATGGGACACTCTTACTGATCAGATTAATCAGACAAGTGAAGCATATGAAAAACAAATCAACGATGTGAAAGAATACGAACGGCTGCTGTCGCAAAGTAAGTTTGAACATGATGAAGAAGCGTTTGGCCACACGAATGCTCTCGACGAACACATTCTGAAAATGATTCAGTATGAAGAGACCATGTATCAAAACAGAGGCGAACTTACTAATCAGAACACGATAATCCAGATAGAAAACAAGTTCCGCGAGGCTCAAAACGAAAGAATCAGAGACCATATCGCGTTACTGGAAGAAGATCTTGAAATGTCAGAAAAAGGCACAGACGAATATTACAGCATTCTCGACGCTATTTACAAATGGGAAGAAGCGTTAAAGAGCAATAATAATACCATAGAGAAAAATATTGAAACTATTGAGAAAAATATAGAACAGATTCTCAAACTTCAGAAAGCAGTTGAAGATACAATCAACAATGAAATCAAAACAAGAATCAAGAACCAGCGCGAAATGCTTTCTTCTGAGGTGTCTATTCAGAATCAGATTCTTGCCTTAATTCGTAAACGGTACCAAGAAGAGTGGAAGTTGGTCAAGGAAGATATTGCTAAGAAAAAGCAAGCGCTTCAGCAAGAGAAAGCGCTGATCAACGAACGGCTGAATGCACGGCTCAATGCTGACAAGATGCAGGACCAGCAGGAACAGCTTGCTGAACTGCAACGGCAACTTGCGCTTATATCTTCTGATCCGACACGAACTAAAGATGTTCTCGTGATGCAGAATCAGATCGAGAATTTGCAGAAGCAGATATCCGATCAGATTGCAAGAGATGATGTTGTGGCTGAAGGCGAACGCATCGACGATGAAGTCAAAGCCATGAACGAATACCAGCAATATAACGAGAAGCGGCTCAATGAAATGCTGAAAGACGCCAACTCCACTAAGCTTGCGGAAGAACTTCGCGCCGTTATGGGCGACGAAAATACACCGTGGGAGGAGCGGTATGAAAAGTATATGGAGTGGATTCGTGCAAACGATGAGACTTATAAACTTAGCACCGAAGAGATGCAACTTCAGATGGAGCTTCAGAATCAGGACAGCTGGAAGAAGATGGTCGGATTTGTTGACACCTACTGGCAGAACGCCAAGGATATCTACGGAAACGAGATAAAAGGTGTCTACGAGATCATTTCTGGTGGACTTGACTCTATCATGAGCTACATGACGCAGAGCTGGGCATGGCGCGACGCATCCGATGTTGGGCGCAAGCTGTACGAACTTGGAATCGAAAACAGCTACGAAGACTGGCAGAACGCTATCAAGACCGGTGCCGAATTTGATCATAACCATATACTGGAAACCGGTAACGATGAGATTTATGACATCAACACTGGCGATTATAACTTAAAAGGTCTTGATAAACAGTTATACGATCTGTATCACTATCTGCTGGAATTTGATTATGATCGTCCAACTGACGTAGATCCTGACGCTGACAAAATCGATTATAAAGATTACAAGGGCGTAGGAAGGAAAAAGAGAGTGACGGCCAAACCTGCTCCGTCTGGCGGCGGCTGGACCGATCCGGGCGGAGGCGGCGGATCTAATAAGAAAAAGTATTTCATCTATGGTGGTTCGGATGGCGAAACGATTGTTGGTGAAGTTATGGCATCATCAAGCGCGGAAGCTGAAAACATCTGGAAAAAACAGAACGAAAATCATACTGCTACTTATGTAAGCGGGCCAGAAGGAACTACAAGGACTAGTTCAAGCACAAAAACCAGCACAACAACAAGCACGCCTCCGAAACAATCTGAAAGCACTAAAACCACGACTGAAACAGGAATAACGAAGCCTCTTACCGATGTGATTAAGAAAATCGGAAGCTTTTTTGGCCTTAAATTTGCAACAGGCGGCATTGTCGATTATACAGGCCCAGCGTGGGTCGACGGTACTCCGGGCAGACCTGAGGCGTTCCTCGATCCAGAAGATACTGTCAATATTGCGAAGTTAAGAGACCAGTTAAGAAACAGACAAATAGAAAACCAGGCTGCACGAATCGAAGAAGCCGCTCGCCAATTGCAGGAATACATTGACGTAATGGAGCATTTATCTGTTGAATCTCAAATCAAAGACGTTATACTTGATCGCATGTGGCGCGTCGCGGCTCCTGAAATGACTTTGCCAAACGACGCAATGTACAATAATTGCTACAACACAGTCGGCGATATTATTATCACGATTAATCAGGCAGAAATGAATACAGAAATGGATATTGAAAACGTTGCACGTCAGGTTGGCAGAGAATTCACAAAACAAATTTCCAGAGAAGGCATCAATCTCACAGGATTTACATGGTAACAATCTCCCGGGGGAGGCGCGAAATATCGCCTCCCCCTTATCCTTAGCGAAAGGAGGCGAAAGGATGACAGGAGGATTTTCCTTTTGTGGCACAGACATTGCCACAATTGGACTTGAATATGCGCCCGAGCTCGAAGACACTTACGTGTATAAGCCGGCAAAGGCGCGAATCCACGAAGAAACATTTGACGGTCATAACGGCGGCTATTATTACGGAAGCTCACTGGAGCCCAAGGAATTTGTGCTACGCTGCTACTTCGAAGAAAAAGAGATTGACCGCGGCCTGATGGCGCGCGTTGAGAACCTGTTTCGCGAAGGGCGAAGCGGCCGCCTCGTGTTTCAGCGGCGGCCATGGTGCTACTACTACGCCACCGTTACGGAGTATGATCCGTCCGAAATATCGAACTATATGAATGGCGTTATCAAGGTTAAGATGAAAGCCTATTATCCTTATGCGCGCTCAGACATTATGGCGGCTCTTCGCACAAGCAAAGACTTCTACCGCATGATGGCAAACACGGCGTTCTTCCCTGACGAGAAAATGATTCCGCCCATCACCTTTTGCGAAAGCCGCGAGATGACGGACGCCACCGAGCTGCTGCTTGCCAATCCTGGTACAGTGCGCGCTCACGTTGGCATCGAGATCGCCGGAGACGTTGGCGAAGGCGTGACGATCACAAACGAAACGACCGGCCAGCAGTGCCGCTTCGTCGCGATGAATTCGACAAACTTCGACGGCGTTAACAGCTTCGTTTACCTTGATGGGATCAGTGGCAAATGCACTACTGTTAATAACGGCACTTCCAAGGTGAACTTCCTCTATCACGACCTTGGCTTCATTGAGCTGGAGCCGGCATTCCCGGCACGGCGCGACCTGCAGGTGACGGCCCACAACGGGACGGTCTACAGCACCAACAAGCTGTACGATCGAAATGCAGGCGAAACGGCCGAAGAGTGCGAGAAGGAGCTGAAAGGTCAGTATCTCTGGCTTGGCGGCAAATGGCGCGAGATCACAGGCATCGGACAGGAGCATGCTCACGGCGACTGGACCGCAAGCAAGCAGAGTGAGCATATCATTCAGCTAAAGGACATGGTTTCAAGGAATTTCTCTGAAAACACCATGATTTCAAAGATGAACAAAATTACAGTTGTGCCGGATTCCACAATGAACCTGACGCGGCTGAAATTTATATATAAACCAACATTCTCTTGAGAAAGGGGGCGGGCAAGATGCAATGGAGAAACCGCGTAATGCGCATCGATGTGTGCGACTATAAAAACAACATCAAATGCAATCTTTACGACAATGGAGCGGATATCTCCGGGCAAGCAACCGACGTTTTTATTAAACGGCAAAGAAACGGCTGGAAAGAAGTAAACTTTGCTTTGCCGTCTACTTGCATGACGGACGAAGGCGAAGAAGAAAATTACAGACTTGCCTACCTGATCCCTGACTACCGCCTTCGCGTTACGACTGACGAGGACGGAGAAGACTACTACCTTATCACGGATGAAACTGTGCGTCATCAGGCGTTTTCCAAGAAAGAAACGATTGTGGCCGGCCACATATCTCAGCTGTTGAAAACGCGCGCCATGGACCTCGAGTTCTCTGACGCGGAAGGCAACAACGTTGGTACGGCGAAGCAGCTGCTGACCACCATTCTTGAAGGGACCGGCTGGAGCGTCGGAAAGAGGATCGCCGCCTTCTACGAAGAGGACGGTAAAACCATTAAGGTGCGCTCTATGAACGCGGCCCCAAAGACGGGAGCGTTCAGGCTGATTGAGCAGATGGCCGAGCTGTTTGAGGCGAAGCCTATTTACAATGCCGACTACACGGTCGACATTCTTCCCATGAATCCGTTTTCAAAGCTCGAAGAGGGCGAAATTCCTGAGGCCGTCTATCCAAATGCGGCCGAGGATGAGCGTTTCCTTGTTGAGTCCAACGTAATCGAGCTCCATTACGATAAGCAGATCAAGGAGCTGGAGCGCAAGCGGAACACAGAGAATATCAGCACGCGGCTTTACGGGTATGGCGCATACGGCGATACGATTAACAAGTACTGTAGCTTGCAGACCGCCACTCATGAAGAGTACGTGTACATCATCGAGAATGCTCGCCGCTCAGAATATCAGGTAACGGATTCGCTCGGCGTAAAGCGTTACTTCACGGCCTACAACCTTGAAGAAGGCGACGAGCTTATCTGGTCCATGCTGGACCCAACCTCGCAGAGCTATGTGTGGAATGAAACCAAACAGGAAGCTTATCGTATTTACGATTCTTCCCGCTATCAGGTGTACACTATTCTGAAAGGCGAAACACGCAACGAAACAAACTACTTCCCTTACCTATCCGACTATACCTACTACGACGAGGTCGGCCTGCTTGACGAGGAAGCGTTTCAGAGCGTGGCCAAGTTCCAACGGGACATGGCTAAATATTATAAGGCATCCATCGAAGCGCAGGAGGCCGCGAACACAACCAACGAGAAGCTGAGCCGCACCGGTGTTCCGAAGAGCGGCTACCTGAAGCTCGACGTTGACACCGAAAAATGCGACCATAATGTAATAACTATACGTAAAAGTGAGAAGTATCCAGACGGCGTAATCTGGCGCTCCGACTATCTGCAGAAGGAAAAGTATTACTTCAGGTGGGACGTGGCGCAGGGTATAAAGGCGAACGGCCTGCCAAAGTCCACCAACGCCAGCATTGTCTATGTGCTGAAGGCCGGGACAGATCCGGTGCAGTGGCAGCGCGCCTACCTCAAAGACATCGACGGGCGGCAACACACAGACGTTGACGGCAAGGTGATTCATGATGGTTACGACTATCAGCTTAGCGAAGGCGATAAGCCGCACGTGCTGACGCTGTGGTCTGATCTTGATATTGGGCCAGATGACGACGTTTATCTTTTTGGCACGGATAGCACAAGCGGTCGGCTTGGCTCTCTGCTTTCTAAAGATGACGGTATAATGGACCAGCTTGAAAACGCGACTACGGTTGCCGGCACTGTGAAATGTCCAGTAACATTCATCGACATCGATGAGCCTCTGCCAGAAATCAATTTCAGAAAGTACGGCTGGTGCTACAGGTATAACAGTACCGATTACGATACACCTGGAACGCTTTACTTTAGCTGGCCCGAAAGAAATGACGTCGGCTGGAAGAACGCCTATGTACAGGACAGTCTGCCTGATATTGACGATGGAGCGTACCTTTATCACACGAAGTACAGGACGCTCTGGCACTGTGAAGGCGAATGGGTGAAGCTGGAAACGGTGGATGATCAGGAAGCGGCCAAAGCATTCGGTGTCGTGTTCCAGCAGTGCAGGAAGCGCGACCAGATTTATAAAGGAATATTCGACAACTACTACTATACGCAAAACAGCGCGCTGGCTCAGGGAAGCTATGCTTTCCCTACCTCCTTCGGTTACTACTGGATCTTTACGACTGATCAGACCATTCCGAAGAACGGAACGCTCAGGCTCGATACAACCTATAATCATATTTATCAGGACGACGACGTTAACCACATTCTGGTTGGCACGTGCTGTCCATACGACACACTGATATTCCCAGAAGAAAATGATCTGAGCAGCGCTGACGTAAAGGAAGGCTCTATCTATATCAACAACGACGCGCACGAAGATGGTACGGATATGGTTACAGATCGTGCTTCGCGCACCAACTATATTCCCGTGTGGCCCAACGAAACCTATGAGTACAGCGGAATGCCGGAGAACACGGTTGTTGTGCTTTACGATGAGAAGCGAAACTGCCTCGGATACTTCGGGCCGCTGAATGAAAGCGGCGAATTCTCCACGTCAACGGACAAGGAGTATGACGACGTACTTGACCCCGACGGATACGTAAAGTTTAAGAAGGCCGCCTACATCAGGATGACATGGCCGAACAGCGGGAACATTGAAAGCGCGGTTGTCAGGTTAAAAGGTTACGACAATTGCTGTTTCTTCGACGACGTTAAGTACAAGATTCTGCAGCCGATCACACATGACGAAGGCGAGCCTGTCGGGATCAATTCGATGATCAAGCAGTTCCGCGACCTTACGGACAAGCTGTACACTAAGGATATTCCGGCGCAGAAGGCCGCACAGAAAGTGCTTATAGACGAGAACGAGAAACAGGTTGCGATCCTTGGCGATATCCTGCGAGAAGGATGGTGGCAGGACGCAAGCTACGTTGACGGCGACGAGCAGCGGATGTATAACGACGCGCTCGATAACCTGAAAAAGATATCTCACCCAGAGACAGACTACACATTCGAATACATTGACCTGTACGGCTCCCGCGATATGTCAATCCGCGAGCTGCAGGAAGTGGAGTGGCCCGATATCCGTATTACGGACGCGCCGCATCTGGTTGACCCAGATCTGCGCGTGAATCAGTGGGCTTACTTCAACGAGATCAACAAGTGCTACGACCAGCCATGGAAAACCACCATTACCATTGATACTCATCTTACCCTGATGGGACAGCATGAGTTCAAAGACGTGCTGACCCGTATTGCGGAGGTTGCTTCAGAGACAAAGGCGAAGCAGACGCTTTATCAGCGTGCCGAGAACATTGCCGCCGACGGAACGATTGCCGCAGAGCAGATCAGCGGGACAATTGACACTGCTGATGTACAGCTAGCAGGCAGCGGCTTTGTAACGGACGAAAAGGGCAACTTAATCCTTGAGTCTGCCGATGGTTTGGCCGCGCTACAGTTCAACGGTTCTGGCCTGACTATGGCTAATTCGCGTAACGCTGACGGCGACTGGGAATGGAAGAGCGTTATCAACGGCTTTGGCATTGTTGCCGACTCTATTACTTCCGGCGAGATTAACGGGCGCATGGTGAAAGCGAACTCTATTCGCGCCGACAGCCTGATGGCAAATGTTGGCAACGAGCTCGATATCGGAAGCAATAAGGCGCTGAATCTGTATGCGACGATGGACGGCGTAAAGCCGGCAGGAAGCCTGAATACAAGCGATGCTATCATCCAGATCAAGGCCGGCGAAAGCGAAGACGACCGCGCCGCCATTAACATTGCGAGCGGCGGCTCCATTAACTTGCTTGCCGGCAAAAGCGCCGAAGATGAAGGCGCGAGTATCAATATTGGGTCAGGCGGCTCCATTAATATGCTGAGCGGCTCAGATATCAACATGAGCGCTCGAACCAATATCACAATGGCGTCAGGGTCAAATATTAATATCGAGGCCGAAAGCGGAATTCATCTAGCGGCAGGCGGTTCCTTTACAGTTGACAGCGGCAACTTTAATATTGATGAAGACGGCAACGTCGCGATTGGCGGTCAGATTCATACGGAAGGGGCTACGCTTGGTGGCTGGAACGTAAGCGATGAACATATTGGAAACGGGGCGGAAGCTGGCAACAGTTCTGTTGGGCTTATGGCACCGAAAAACCCAACAGATGTTGTAATCTGGGCAGGAGAAACTATCAAAGAAAATGCGCCATTCAAAGTACAGGCAGATGGAGCTGTTGAATCCAGTGATATGAAGATTACTGGCGGTTCGTTTACTATCTCTAAAGAAGTCGACGACGAAGCGGTTGACAATGTAAAGATCGACGGCGAAGGACTTCGTGTAGGATGGCGTACTCCTGGAAAAGGCGAAACCAAAGGCGTTGATAATTATAATTTTATCGTGAACAGCGAAGGACAGGCTACCGCTACAGGCCTTGTTCTGAAAGGCGGCAGTCTTGATAACTGTACCGGCACAATCGGAGAAGGATCAACGATTTCAAGTGCCACGTTCCAAAACGGAGCAATCAGTGGCGGCACACTTACTGATGCAACAATCACCGGCGGAGAGATCGTAAATGTGCCAATCAGGCGCGGCGAGATTCATATAGGAAGCTTAACAAACGCAGAGACGGGAGCTTTCGACGAGAAATTCACGGTCGCTTCTGATGGGGCCGTGTCTATTAATAAAGGCACAATCAAAATAGGCAACAACTTTGATGTTAATAATCAGGGTACTGCGGAACTGAAGAATTGCAAGATTGGCGGATTTACGTTTGATGCCAATGGCAATCCGTATTGCACAACAGGCAATGCAGAAGACGAGCTTCATTTTATGACATCTTCTAAATCTAATTCAACTGTGGCTGGAAGAAACTATCTGATGTGGGCGGGTGCATCAGAACCAACAGCAGACGAATGTGTTCTTCGCTTTGCTAAAACTGGTTCTGTTTTTCTTGCCGGTAACTGCAACATAGGCAAAAGCGGAGGTTCCAGCACACTAAAAGTAAACGGTACAACGGTTACAAGTTCTTCGCGCGACTATAAGAAAAATATACAACCTCTTCAACATAGAGACGAGTTCGACAAGATCGAGCCCGTTTCTTTTCAATACAACGAAAGCGACGACACGCATTACGGCATGATTTACGAGGACATGGTAGACCTTTACCCGGAAGTCTGCTTCGAAGACGAAGACGGCTCCAAGGGAATTGCCTACACGGATATGATTGCCGTACTGATCAAGGAAGTTCAGGACCTTCGCAAACGGGTCGCAGAACTCGAAAGGAAGTGAACCCCGTGAAAAAGAGATTCTCTTTTCATCCTGGCGAAACAGTTGTGCTGAACTTCGTTATCCCATTCAGCCTATACGATGTGAAAGCAGTGGCAATTTCGTTCAGGCATAAAGGCCGCGTCGCCTTTGAAGCTCTTGCAACCTCTTTTGTGCAGGAAGGCGACGACGAGTATAAAACCAGAGTGGGCTTCACAATGACACAGGCTGAATCTCTTCAGTTTGAAGAAAACGAAATCTACATGATGCAGCTCAACGTGTTTGGGCCAAACTCCTCACGCATTGCTTCCGACGAAATGAAGGTAGAGACAGGAGCACAGCAGCTCATTGAACCCGGGTTCGGCGGAGACGGCATTTACACTTATCACGACAACTATGGGCAGGCCTCCGAGACGGATGAGGGCGATGTTATCAGCTATAACGATCTGGCTGACAGGCCCAAGATCAACAGCGTTACGCTGGAGGGCAATCGGATTCTGCCTGAGGAAAGCATCAGTATTGAGCAGATTGAAGAGATTACTTCTAACTAACGAAAGGAAGTGGGATTCATGAGCGAAACATTTGATGTTGGATTTGAGAAATATATTATATTCCATCGCGGCGTACAGCAGATGGAATTCAGAACAGTAGACGGCACTGAACACTTATTCATTATATATCAGGACGGGCAAGAGCAGGATCTCGGAGATCCGTACGGCAACACGGCGAGAGCCGCACAGGCCGCTGCCGAGGCCGCGCTCGCGTCTGCGCGTGAAGCCGAGGCAACTGCTATCGCGGCTAAAGATACCGTAAACGAGACATATGACGCGGCGATCGCTGCCGGAGAGGCTGCACAGGCTAAATACGAAGAGGCAACTGCAAAGGCAACAGAGGCATCCCAGAAAGCTCAGGAAGCCTCTGATACGTTCGATTCTCTTCAGACAACGGCTGTAAGTACGATTCAGGCAATTGGCGGAATCGCCGAAGATCCAGTGACTCATAAGTTCTACGTAGAACTGCCGGCCGAAGTCCAAGATACTGAAATAGACAATCTGTTTATGTAAAGGAGGTAAGAAAAAATGGCAAACTTGACTCCTTATATCACACTTCAGAACATTCGAGCGCTGTGGAACAACCTGAAGAATTATGTCTTCTTCTCTGGAACGTGTAATACGGCCGCGGCTCAGCGCGCAAAAGAAGTTGCGATTCCGGCGTTCACGCTTAAACGTGGCATGCGTGTTACCGTTAACTTCCCTGTTCAGAACAGCGCGGTTGACGGAGGAATCGATGGAACGTACATTACGTTAAACGTCAATGGCACGGGAGCGAAACGTGTCTGGAGTTCCAACGGAGCTTTAACCAGTGACGCGTATGCAAAGGTTCTCAACGGATACTGTGACTTCATTTACGACGGAACGAACTGGGTTCTCGTATCATTTCAGAACGGTAACTGGAATCACATCATTTATTCGACGGAAGCTCCGCCTACTGGAGTTGCTTATGATGTTGGAACGATCTGGCTGAAGAAAAAAGAAGCCGTCACGTGATGAGGTGATGACATGGCTACTCACGAAAAAAGTTTCAGCAAAGTACTTCTTCAAGGAAACAATGGTGTAGTTGCTTCGCTTGGTATTGAGCTTGGGCAAAATGAATACCCTGTATCTATTAAATTTTCCGGTGGATACATTTGGAATGAAGACCATAGAAATCATTACATCAACGGAGAAATGTATTCCGATGCAAGCAATCATGATTTCCAGGCGGCTATTTGTAACACCGAAGGTAAATTAGCTCATAATTTAAACCTCGTACAAGACGTTCCTCACGGGGGAGCGGCCGGTTCTAACGGCCACTGGTCACATACGTCAGGCTGGATAGCTATCAGTAAAAGTAATACCACCGCAAACCCAGAGACAGCATGGTCGAATCTAAAAGGTGCAAAACTTGCGTTGAAAAAAATCGTGGATTCCAATACAAATCTTGGGCCGTGGGGTTCTGATCCTTATAAAATTACAGTAACAACATCACTTATGCCTGTTACGATTACGTTACAGGCAAACGGACAAGGTTCGCTTTCGTTTTCTAACAACGGTATGGCAGGCACAACAGGGCAAATGGTCGACGGAGCAAGTGCCGAAATCATGATAACCCCTGTAAGAGGCTATAGAATAAAATCTGTTACGACAACAAGCGGCACCGTTGCTATTAAAAGCGAGCAGGCAACTTATAGCATTTATACATATACGGCCGCCACTCCAGCGGTTGCGTCTACCGTTACTGCAACATTCGAACCAATAGAATATACGCTTACGTTGAAATCGAGCCCAGAAGGGTGCGGCACTATCACAGTTTCGCCAGTGAAGACAACGTATCACGTCGGAGATCTTATTACAATATCTCAAGCACCGACAGAAGGGCATGAGTTTAAAGGTTTTACGATAAATCCGGGAACTCAATTCAGCAACAATGTAATGACAATGCCGCCAAGTAATGCTACTGTAACAGCTTATTACGATGGTGTGTATCAAGACATAATAAGAACGTCTGTTCCTGACGAAGCTGGATATATCTACGAACCAGAAGATGGTAAGATCAGAACAGATACGGTTATCGCGTTAAAACAGAAAAGCTATGCTGGATGGGCGTTTGAAAAATATTCTGTTAACGGCACTGATCTTGCAGATAACACTTTTACCGTTCCGGCAACGGCGGCGCAGATACGAGCACATTATGCTCGTAAACCGTATATTTGTGAAGTCGCGAAAAACATTCAGGCAGCGCCTGATCCTACGTTGACAAATGCGGCACGCAGATCTAACAGCAATCTTTACGACTGCAATTATGGCGAAGTTATTACAGTTAACTCAAACGCTACGGCTGACACTGAGTACAAATTCATTGGATGCACAATGTCTGTCCGCGATGATTCTGATAAGACAGCTTTAGCCAGCGCAATCGAGGAAGAGCAGGCGTTCATGGAAACCACTACCGAAGGAAACCCCGAGTGGAATATCGCACGAGATAATGTCTTCACATATCAGACACTAAGCGCGATGGAAGACGACGGCTCCGGTTTTACATACGCTGATTCTTTCAATGTAAACAACAGTTCTCTCGAACTGCATTCGCAACAGAACTTTACTTATCCGGCAACTAATATTAGGCTTAATGTTCTTTACGAACCGCATAATATTCTTTGGGACGAAGAACCGGAGCTTGAAATTAATCAGGAAGAATATATTCTTACATTTACTAAATCAGGCGAAGCGACCGATAATATGGGCTTTGGTTTTGAGTACTGTGTTTATCTTGACTTCGAAGACGAAAGCAATCGTAAGAGAATTGCAACGTTCAATACAGGTTCTGATACTGCAACTTTCCAGATGACTGATGCTGATATCGAAAAAACGCACACCTATACGTTGGTTGCACGGTATCAGAACATTCCGATGGACGTGCTTATTCTTTCTGCTGGAGTGACGATTGAGTACACGTCTCTGCCGGTTCATAAGACAATTGGCTATTATATCAACGGTAACTTCACCGAATGCGTCCCCTATTATTATGACGGACAGACATTGGTTGAGGTTGAGCCTTACTATTTTGACGGCGTCGAATTCCAGCTATGCTCCGGCGATGGCACGATGATCACGTAAATTGAAAGGAGGGTGAAATCAATGGCTGACAATCAATTTCTGAACCTTGACGGTATCAGATACTTATGGGACAAAATTGCAAATACGTTTGTTAAAAAGGACGGCAAAAAGGTTTTAAGCGACAATAACTTTTCGACGGATGAAAAAGAAAAGCTTGCCACACTTGAAAATTATGAACTGCCAGCCGCCGATGAAAACACCCTTGGCGGCGTAAAGATTGGCTCCGGCCTTTCAATTGACTCAGATAATAAGCTGAGCGCGACCTACGAACTGCCGACTGCCACGTCCAGCCGCCTTGGCGGCGTTAAAGTTGGCTCCGGCCTTGAGATCGACGGCAACGGCATGATGAACGCGGTTAACACGTACACGCTTCCTGTTGCAAGCCCTGCTTACCTTGGCGGCGTTCGCGTCGGACCAGGTCTCAATATCGATGGCGCTGGAGTACTCTCTGCGGTGCAGAAGTGCGAATGGCAGAACGTTGTTAATCCACCCACCACGCTGAGCGGCTACGGTATCACCGATGCGGCTGGCGCAGCCGCCGTTACGGCTCTGAACGGAGAGATCACAACAGTTAAGAACGAGCTCAATAACGACAATATCAGGGAACAGCTTTTGCTTGAAGAGATTCCCGGCACGTCACAACAGATCACATTCTCGCAGGACGGGAATGTAGACCAGATCATACACAAATCTGGCCAGACGACAGTGCGTACAGACACTTATACATTCGGTGAAAATACGGTCACCGAAGTCCGCACTCTCGCGACTGGCCAGAAACTTACCATCGTTACGAACACCGAAACGCTGGTAACGACTACTACCTATGCCGCAGCATAAAGGGGGTTAAGCGATGGGTGTAAGTATACTAGAGGGCAAACAGGTTGAGCGAATCGCTACTGCCCTCGAAGCTTTCGCCTCCGCGCAGGACGCAAGCGAGATTGCGCGGGAGGCGGCAAGAGAAGCACGAGAAGCGGTCGACTCCGCTTCAGATATATTTCAGCGGCTCGAAACCGTAACAGATAATCTGGATACGCTGGAGAGCCTTGCGGAAGGGCTTGATCCTTCCAACATTGGCGCGGTGTCTTATCAGAACGATCAGACCGTTCCGGTTTACGAAGAGGATGGCGAAACTGTCAAGATCCCGGCTATCACGCCTGAACAGCAGGCCATTGCAAGGGCCAACATCGGGTTGGCCGACATTAATGCGCTTACGAGCGGCAACGTGAAATATGCAGAGGAGCAGGAGCTTCAGGAAGAAGAGAAAGCCACCGCCCGTTCGAATATCGACGCGGCTTCTGCCGCCTCTGTAGAGGAAATTAATCGTCAGCTGGAAGACGTTGACAGCCTGATGGCAGGCACAGTGCGCTATGACGTTGATCAAACCGTCGCAGTTGAGAATCCAGAAGCCGCTCAGATTGAAGAGCAGATTGCTTCTTTGGAAGCGCAGCTCGCCACATTGGAGCAAGACTCTGCTGAATGGACAGAGATTAGCGACCAAATCCTGCAATTGCAGACAGAGCTTGCTGGATTAGTTAAACCAGCTATAACCGCAGAACAGCAGGCTGTCGCCCGAACTAATATCGGAGCAGCCAGCGCTACCGAAATGGCAACGGCCACACAGAATATTGCAACCATTCAGGGCCAGCTTGGCAACATTGATAGCCTTGTGACCGGAACCGTCAAGTACAGCGCCGATCAGACGCAGCCCGTTTACGAACCAGGCACAGAGACTGTCGTTGTTCCCGCTATTACGCCTGAAGAGCAGGCTGTTGCCCGGACCAACATTGGCGCGGCCAGCGCGATGTCTCTTGCCGAAACGGCAGGCAATCTTTCCACAGTCACCCAAATCGTCAACGCAATCAATGCCAACGTTCAAAATGGCGGCTTTGTGAAGGACATTTCTTCTTCCGCAAACGGCCTGACAATTAAGTATTCTGACGATCAGGAAGATACGGTTGAGATCGCGGCTGGCATCGCCTCCGTCGATTATGATGATAATAACGATCTACACTTCTATGATTCCAACAACACCGAAATGTTTGGCGGCCCGTTCAGAATTCAGGGCGGCGGCGGTGGAAGTGGCTATAGCGGTCGTATCATTAACCCACTCGGAACTACTACACTGACAGTTGCCGCAAACCAGATCGTTATTTTGCCGTTTACGTATGTAGAATACTATGGCGGCGAAAACACGAACGAAAACGGCTATATGACCATAAAGTACAAGAAGTCTACCGAAGGAGATAATGCGTGGGTTACGATGGTTTCCAATGTGCAGGTTGGCTCCGGCATCGAACAACGCATCGATGTCAGTTCCCTTATGGAAGAAGGCAAGACGACAAACGTCCACGTTCGCGTCACGAATGGCAGACAGGACGTAGATGCTATCGAAAAGAACCTGTATTACAACATTGCCTGCGTGACCATGAACATTAGCACCACGTTCGACGCGAGTGCCACGTATACCGGTAACCTGAATATCCCATACACTTGCGTAGGCCGTAACCTTCAAAAGACGGTCTACCTGCAAATCGACGGGCAGGAGTACACACATGTAGACGTTGGTACGAGCCACAACCAGAACCTGCAGATGGCGGTTTCCATGAATAATTATACGTATGGCGCTCACCGCGCAAAGCTGTGGTTTGAAACAACTGATGGTGCGAAGTCTAACGTGATTGATTTTGTGATCATTTACGATAACGGCGCAAGCACCGATCCAATTATTGCCATGCGTATCGTGGACGACGATATCGAGAACGGCGAGAAGCTGGAGCTGCGCTATACGTGCTACACTCCCGGCAAGGAAAGCACCGATGAGCTTTCTGTACGCCTCTATGCTATCGTTGAAGGCTTAGACGTTCCTTATTACAGCAGCACGTTCACGAATATCCCCAACAACAGGGAGCAGCAGCTGATCATTGACCGCTATCCAGAAGTTGGCAAAGCCTACGTTGAATATACGAGCGGCACCGTAACCGACTTCATGGAGATTAATATCCGTGAAATTTCGACGGAGTATAACGTGAAACAGGTAGATACCGGGCTTGTCTACAGCTACAGACCGGTTGGAGCTACGAACAACGCAAGCGATAAGGACATTTACACTTATGAACTTGTCGACGAAACAGGCACTCCCCGTAATATCTATACTAAGATGCGGAACTTCAATTGGGTAACGGACGGCTACCTTGACGGCGACGCCATTACACTGAACGGCTCCGCAAGAATGAATATTGATTTGCCGATCTTCACCACCACTTTCGAGAACGAAGACGGCGACACGGTTGTTCTCGACGCGGCTTCCGGCGCTACGGTAACTTCGAGCGGCCGCACAGTCGAATTCGAGTTTGAGCTCAGCAACGTCACAGATCAAAACTCTATCGTGTTTAAGTGCATGGACGAGAACGGTGTCGGTTTCGTTATTACGCCTCAGGTGTGCTACCTGTGTTCTGACGGACAGGCTCCGAGCTTCGACTCCACCGGCTTCATTCAGAACGAAGAATCAATCCCCTGCGCATACATCAAGGATGAAAAGCGCATCCGGGTTGCCTTCGTGATTCAGCGCAAGAAGTTTGTTGACGGCAACCGCTTTACGAGCTATGCCAACATCTTCATCAACGGCGAATATGCTAACAGCTACCTGTACAATCAGGACGCGGTTTACACCAGCGAAGCTACGATTACGATCGGAAGCAACGACTGTACAACTAAGCTGTACGACGTGCGCATTTATAACCGTGACCTCGATGATGCCGAGATTCTGCAAAACTACATGAACGCCAATGCGGACGTTCGCGTGAGAATTGCGAACAACGAGTATAACGATGTTCTGGATTCTGAAAACAGGATCGACTACAATCTGGCTAAGTATAAGTATCCTTGCCTGCTTTTCATCGGGCCACTCTCCAATTTTAAATCGGATAAGAAAAATGTCGGCGTTGTGTTGACCAAGCCAGACGGCAGGGGCAGCTACACGACCGAACTTTCTCTTCTGGACAAGGACGAGAAAGGCAAGTTTGTCTCCAGTATCAAGGTACAGGGAACCTCTTCTCAGCGCTTCATGCGTAAGAACTTCAAGGTATCGCTTGCAAAGGCGGAGAAGGACGAGCTGGGCGGTCTTATCCTTGACGAAGCAGGAAAAGCAAAGACCAAGAAGGTCAAGTATGTCCTAAAAGGATACGACGAGAACGGTAATCCAAACTCTATAGGCGAAAGCACGCTGTGCTTTAAGATGGACTATATGTCTACGGACCACGCCAACACGTTCAATGCGAACATCGCCGACACCCTGTTCAAGGATAAGGCGACGGCTCCTGTCGAATATTCGCCCAACGGAACCTACGAAGTTGGCGCGCGCGTTATGCATGAAAACGATCCATACGAATGCATTGTGCCTATTGAGTCGGCAGAGGAATGGAACGCTGAGCACTGGAAAGAGACAAGCCGCTACTGGCTTGTTCAGGACACGATCTGGGGCTTCAGGTGTCTGTTGTTCGATATGCCGCTTGCCAACTACACCGAAGGCACAGCTTTCGACGATTATCCAGAAGGAGCAATCGAGTTCGCCGGCGACGGCTGTCTTAACAACGATAAGGGCAACTCCAAGTCTTTCGGACTTGAGGATGACAGCGACGTGATGGATGCCGAAAACGGACTTGATACGCTCATGCAGAAATGGGAGTTCAAGGATAACTCTCAGCCCATCTGTTCGTTCAAGACCGACCGGTTCATGCAGAAGGTCTATACCACAAACGAGGATAACGAGACGACCTATGTGCGTGCCGTAAAGGCCGCTCTGGAAAGCTGCTATCCTGATGAAGGCGACCTTGAAGACGAAGGACTGGAGCCAAACTATGACCACATTCAGATCCTGTTCTCGTGGGTCTATCAGCGGGCCAACTTCCTTAACGCCAGTACTGTCAACGGCACGGGCGGCCAGTATAACGGCCAGAGCTACCGCACAGAACGCGACCTGAAAAAGGCCATCTTTATTAACGAGTTCACTCAGCACTTCAATCTGGAGCACGCGCTTGTGTATTACCTGTTTATCGAATGGGTGGCGCTGTGCGATAACCGCGCAAAGAACATGTTCCTGTCTTGTAAAGATATTCGATCTGAGAACATTCGCTTCACGGGCGGCGCGACCAGCCTTGCCGACTGCATTGATGACGAGACGGGCGCGGTTGACATCTCCAAGATTGACTGGCAGAATTCCAAGCCTGCGGTTTGGTATACCGACCTGTACGACCTTGACAGCTGCTTCGGCGCGGAGAACTCCGGTTACATTCGCATTCCTTACTATGCGGACTGGAACTTCCAGCTGAACGGCAACTACCAGTTCAACGGGCACGACTCCATTCTGTGGTGCATGTTCGAAGAAGCTTTTGCGAGCGAAATTCAGGCTAGAGCCAAGGAGATTGTCCGCTCTAACACCGGCTACGGCGCGCTGAACTACAACGTTTTGAAGCAGGTTCACATCACGGACAACGCCGAACTGGTCTGCCCCGCCATCGTCAACGAGGACATGGAATATAAATACGAAGACGCGTGGACGAAGGGCTACTATGACTATTCGCAGGACTCTGAGAACCCAGTTTGGGTGCAGACAAACGACTATAAGTATCTGCAGCGCGGCTCCAGAACCGAGCAGAAAGAAAGCTTTATCTATCGCCGCTCCAACATGCTGTATTCCAAGTATCAGTGTGATCCGTTCCTAAACGACCAGATCCTGTTTAGATGCGGCGACGCGGTCAGCCTCAACGAAGGTGAAACGATTGAGCTCCAAGATTCCCTCATCGAGCTGAAGCCTGTGCAGGCTATGTGGATGGCCGTGTCTTACGGAGATAGCGGTATTCCGCAGGTAAGTGCAAAGAAAATGGCCGGCGAGACGGCTACCTTTGTGGCGCATAACGGAATGGGTCGAAGCGACCACGTCCATATCCACGGGGCAAGCCAAATCACAGACATTTCTTCTCTTGCGAAGTTCAAGCCATACGAGATCGGCCTTACTGGAGCTAAAAAACTGAAAACACTTCTTCTTGGGTCTAATGAAGCCGGTTATTCCAACAGCAATCTGACTACGATAGATACATCGAACTGCACGTTGCTCGAGACGCTGAACATGCAGAACTGTACAGGATTCAGCGATACGCCCGTGAACCTGAGAAGCAATTCGCTGATCCGCAAGGTTTACGCTGGCGGCTCTACTATTCCTTACTTCTCGTTCGCCGATGGCGGCATCCTCGATACACTGGAGCTTGGTACGCCTACCCGTATTGAGCTCAGGAACCAGCCATATCTGGAGAACTTCAGCTATGACAGCCTTGACAGGCTTACATTCCTGCGTGTTGAAGGAACGCCTAATGTTAACGTATTCGATATCCTGAACGGCGACGTTGTCGAAGCAGGGACCAACAAAACGCATAAGCGTATTGCCGACCTGCGCCTTGGTATTCGTCTTGTTGATATTGACGAAACGATTACTGACCGCAGTATCTTTACACTGCTTACATCAGCGGTTGCACAGGGCAAACGGATGGACGCATCTGGCAACCTTGTTACTAACAAGACAGCCTATCCTGTGATCACAGGTACAATTCACTGTGCCACTATCGGCGCTCAGCAGCTTGCTGATATGAACGAAGCTTATCCGAACCTTGTAATCGACTATGTGGGCGATCCTCTGCCTCAGTTTGCGGTTCACTTTGTGAATCCTGACGGAACGACCGTCAAGGACCGTAAAGGAAACGACTATATTCAGTACATCGATCAGGGCGGCGCGGCTTATGATCCCGTGGTGGCTGGAGAGATTGATCCTCCTACCATGGAGCCTGATGCTCAGAGTTCTTATGAGTTCAACGGCACATGGCTTAATCTGGCAGGACAGGTGCAAACCGAAAAGACTGTCACGGCGCAGTACACGAAGACCGGCCGCAGCTATACTGTGCGCTGGTTCCTTGATAAGAACTATACTACGCCGCTCAAGCAGACGTATGTAAGGTATGGCACAGAGGCGGTTTACGATAGCCAAAATGACAGCATTCCAAGCCGCACGGACAAAGAAGGAAGCTACACATATCAGGTGTTCGATGGTTGGGATAAGTCCACGGGTTTTGTGACAGAAGATATGGACGTATATGCGAAATGGAAGACTGCGGCATTGCCAACGCCAAAGTATAATGTTCCTTCTGACTCAACCTCCGGCATAAATCCCAACTACATTCCTCTTAGCGAAATGGACGTTGCGCAGGTGTATGCCGTGTCTCGTTTTGGAAATGCCAGCCAATACTGGGATCTCGAAGATTACATAGACATTCAGGTCGGCGCGGATTTTGATTTTGAGAATGTTGAATCCAAGATGCTTGCGCAGGATCTGTATCTCGACAGGACCCGCATTGTTACGACCAACGAGCGGCTGTTTACGGCCAATGGGCCATCTTTTACGTTGGCGATCGACTATGAATTCTCCGATGCTGGAACCGGTAACGATACGCTTGTTTCGTGTTATAACGGGAGCGGATCTGAGGGATTCCGTCTGTTCTACAGCAACTCAGGTTATCCAACCATCGGATGGGGTGACAAGCAGATTGAAGTTGGCAACTACGGAATGAAACGCGGCATGGTTGTGATTCTGTATATCGCTGGCCAAAACAACCTGTATGTCGTGTCCAATAACGTTGGAAGCACCTCGTATAACGCAGATGTGGTTTCTCATGAAGCTGCTCGTTCTCAGTCTACAACGACTGATGCTACTCTTATATTCGGCGGCACAGGTTATGCAAACGGGACGGTTGCTTACGGAGCTAAAGGCATGATCCACTGGTGTAAACTTTGGTACGGCAATCTTGGAAACACGGTGATTCGCAAGCTTGCCAACTGGACCCATGAAAAGTGGAGAATGAAATACGCGGGAGAACACAGGTACTATCCGGCCGATGGCTCTGGATTCCCCGTGTCTGCTACGTTTATTGCCGACGCTCCTCTTATGGATCTGTTCTCAATGTCAAATGCAAACAATGGGCAGCCAAACGGCTGGGATGATACGAGACTTAACACGTTTGTAAATAGCCGCTGTTTTAAGGCTCTTCCTGTTGGGTGGCAGCAAATCATCAAACCTGTAAACTTAACGGTCACGGAAGCGGCATCTTCTTCTTCGTACAACAATTTCGTTACAAAAACAATTACAACAAAGATACATCTGCCCGCATATGTTGATATTTCGTCTGCTGCAGCAAGCCGCAACAATCAGTATGGCGCAGAAGGAACTACTATTCCATGGTTTACAGACAACGTTTCTCGCGTGAGATTTGCCGGAATACAATCACCTGCCGATCATCTGGTTATCTACGAATCATCCGACCCTTCGGCAATGACTATCACCTACGCAAACCTCCGTGATGGCGATATCTGGATCCACACTAACAACGGTAACTATGCATATGTATACGTTAGCCCAGAAGAAGCCGCGAAACATAGCTATCTTGGCGCAAGACTCAAGACGTCCGATTCAAATATTCAGGCCGCAACTGGTGGTGTATGGGTACTCGCTCAGCAGGTATGGACGCGTACACCCGGTTACTACGGATATTATTTTTATCATACGAATTCATACGGCAGCATGGAGTACAACTATTACGGCAGCACACGCGGCATTATGCTGATGTTCTCAGTTTAAGGAAAGGACGTGACTGAATGAACTATTTTAAAGTCATTATTGATGGCAATATTGTTGATGTCGGCACGGTTTTCCTTAAATGGAACAACGGCAAACATCACATGTATCTGTGCGGCCTTAATGAGGCCCAATTTGTACAGGGGCTCGATGGCAACACGGCCTATCGCGACGATTGGCTGAAGGCTTATGAAGGTAATCCTTCACCTTTTATTCAGGCCAAGATCACAATCATTGGCGTGACCGAATACGACGAGCTTCGCGCACTCCTTGAGGACGGAGAAGACATCCCGGAGCCGCCAATTCCTGTGCCGGAGCCTGAGCCAGAGCCAGATGAAGAGCCAAAGCCTGAGCCCGATACTCCTATGACGATCGCCGAGATGCGCCAGCATGTGGCCGACATGGTAGAACAAGTCGAAATGCTCACCGAGTGCATTCTTGAAATGAGCGAGGTGGTTTACGGTGGCTAAGCTTTGGGGAATGCAGATCATCGAAGGCAACAAAACCTTCGCCCAGGTTCCCGCCCTCCTGAAAAACAAGGTGCGGCAGTACCTTATTGACAATGGGCGCGAAGACCTGATTATCGAATAACAATACGGGGCCGTGGTATATTGCCGCGGCCCCTTCCTTAAGGGGGAACTGAAATGCCTGACATCAGTAAGGTTCTGATCGGTAATACAGAGTACACGATCAAAGATGCGTCGGCGCGAACCGCGATCGGCAACCTAAACAGTTTTGAATACGTTGTGTGCACCGGGGCCGCCAACACACCATACGGTGTCAGAAACGGCAACGAAACGGGCACGCTGACAGCCGGGACTCCGACGCTTCACCGCATCTATCTTGTGCCGACCGCTGTGGCCGGCGAATACGCGAGCTATGTTACGACCGGCACGTCCGGCAACTATACGTGGTCCAATATTGGAAGCGCCGAATCAGGCGTTGAAATCATCCGTTTCGCATAAAGAGGTGACAAGCATGCTACAAGGAACTACACCTGTTTATGAGCTCTGCATAGAAGGATATGATCTGACGGACAAATCCGTCTACGTCACAATCTCATCCGGCTGCAAGAAAGTCACGAAGACCGGCGACGACCTTGCTATTGCTTATGACGGTGAAAAGAGTCTCGTTTATTTTTCGCTGTCGCAGGAAGAGACGCTTTCCTTTGAAGTCGGCAATGCGAAGATTCAGGTCCGCTTCATCAGTGAAGGCGGCGAAGCTTTTGGAACAGAGACCGTGACTGTCAAAGTAAGAGGTTCACTGCTCAAACAGGTTATTACTTACGAGAGGAGCTGATCAAATGGTTTATATGCCCGTAGTGGAAAATCATGCTCCGATTAAAATGATGGTAGATCAAATTCATAAGATCTATATCAATAACTACGAGGATCTGGCGAACCAGCCGCAGATCAATAACGTGCTGCTTATCGGAAACAAGACGGCAGAGGATCTTGGCCTGGAGTATGAAACAGAGATCATTAGCCAGCTCGACATTCTGAAGATTTTCAATAGGACGATCCAATAAAAGGAGGGATTCATCATGGCTGAAACCAAGATTTCATGGAGCAAAGAGCGTCTTGAATACCTTCTGACGCTGATCGCTGACACATATGTTAAAAAGGAAAACGGAAAAGGACTTTCCACCAACGACTTCACGGCGGCCCTGCTGAATAAGCTGAACAGCGTCGAAACGGACGCTGAAGTTAATGCAATCGAAAGCATTTCTCTTAATGGCGCAAACGTTGAGCCCGACTCCAATAAGAACGTGAACATTTCGCTGGCGGCCTATGCGCATCTTGCGAACCCAGAGTTTACGGGCGTGCCTACGGCCCCAACACCTACGACGGCCACCAACACGCAGCAGGTTGCCACCACGGCCTTTGTTCATAGCGCGGTCGACGCGGCTATTGCAGGACTGAAAGGCATCCAGCAGGTATTCGTTCCCAACATGAGCTCCTTGCCGGCAGTCGGCGATTCGAGCAAGATTTACTATGTTGCCAATGGGAGCAGCGGCACAAACACGTATGACGAATATGTGTGGCTCGAAGGCAAGAACGGGTACGAAAAGAAAGGGTCCGCGGACGTTGATCTGAGCGGATATATGAAAACTGCGGACTGGCCTATTATCACGGAAAATGAAATCGATGCGTTTTTCTCATAAAGGAGTTGATTGTTTATGTCTGAAACAAAACGCTCCATTACGAAAGAACGATTACAATATCTTGTAAATAAGATCAAGAACTCTATAGTGGTTCCCACGAAAGTTTCTGAACTCAATAATGATGCCGGGTATTTGACTCAGCATCAGGACATTAGCGGCAAGGCTAATAGCGCAGACCTGTCTGCCGTTGCTACGAGCGGCGATTATGCAGATCTGAGCAATAAGCCGACTATCCCAACCGTTCCGGTGCAGGATGTACAAGTTAATGGCGTGAGTGTTGTAGGAAATGGAGTAGCAGAGATTCCTAAAGCAAGTACTAGTGACTATGGTGTTGTGAAAGTTGGTGCTGGATTATTCATTCAGTCCGGGGATAATTCCGCATCAGGTACTATAACCATATACAAGGCAGCGGAAAATGAGATTAAATCAGGTACTGGCGGTTATAAGCCAATTACGCCAGATAGAGAACATCAAGCAACTTTTTACGGCCTCGCGAAAGCCGCTGGCGATACTACGCAATCTCAGTCTAACAATGCAGTCGGTACATATACCAATGAAGCCAAGGCCGCCATCCAGTCTATGCTCAATGTCCCATCTAAAACCGATACTCAGCTTGACACAACATTAAGCCATGGTCGCAAAGAAAACACAACTGTTGGCGCAAGTAGCTTCGCGTTCGGCGACAACGTTCAGGCATCTGGCACCGTATCTCATGCAGAAGGCCGCGGCACAACGGCCTCCGGTGAGCTTGCTCATGCCGAAGGAAACTATGCCAAAGCGTACGGTTTCGCTTCTCATGCAGAGGGCAACTACACCGAAGCTTCTGGCAACTCTTCTCACGTAGAAGGTTATGGAACCGTTGCAAGCGGCGAACTATCCCATGCAGAAGGTTCTCAAACAGTTGCTATTGGGCCGCACTCTCATGCTGAAGGTCATAATAATTATCGGTTATCCACGAATGCATATGAGATCAATGACCAGCAATACAATCTGAAATATGGCGCTGTAGGCACTGCCGATCACTCAGAAGGATACGACACAATTGCAGACAGCACGCTTGGCGGCACATTAAACAATTCATACGCGGCTCATGCAGAGGGCGTAGGAACGATAGCTGTCGCGAATGCTCAACACGCACAGGGTAAATGGAATGCTCCTGATACTAACTTTGCCGATGTTGTTGGTAACGGTACAGAGAATGCGCGGTCAAATGCCTATGCACTGACTTGGAGCGGCGATGGAAAGTTCGCTGGAAATGTATATGTCGGATGCGGAGCCGATAGCTCTGGCGGGACGATGTTGCCGAAGGATGTACAGATTAATGGTGCGAGTGTAGTAGATCAGAACGGTGTTGCGAATGTGCCGTTTGCAAGCGCAAACACCTTTGGTGTTGTGAAAATCAATACAACATATGGAACTAATATCGCTAATGGTACGATCGCTATACAGCCGGCATCACCAGAAAATATTAAAGCAAGCCTTTCGGCTTATAGACCGATAGTTCCAGAGCGACAAAATCAGTCTGTATTCTATGGCCTTGCTAAAGCCGCGGGAGACACTACTCAATCTACTTCTTCCAATGCTGTCGGCACTTATACTGACGAAGCGAAAGCCGCGATCCAAACAATGCTTGGTATCGACTTATCTTCCATTGCTTCTCAAGTGGAAATTCCTCTTGTTGAGGCAGTATCTGGTGCTGCTGTTACTATTACGGGTCAACCTAATACTCGCTATATGTGCGGAGAAGTGACGTCTATATCTATTACTCCTCCCGCGGCTGGATCTATTGATGTGGTATTCACAAGTGGAAGCACTGTCGCTGTGTTAACCTTGCCTTCAACCGTTAAAATGCCTGAATGGTTTGACCCCTCAACTCTCGATACTAACACTGTATATGAAATTCTGATTACTGACGGAGTGTACGGGAGCGTGATGACATGGGCAACTTAAGTCATACTGTTGGCGGAACTGATAATTTAGTTAGTTTTAAAAGCGCTGCGAGAGTGCCTATCGATTCGCTTAAAGTGCATTTCAAACCAATACAGGAAGGCGAAGGAGATCCAAGCCCGGAAAATATAAGACCAATTAGTGGGTGGAATGGGGTTGAGATATATCGAGATGGTGATAAAAAAACTCGACAAGTAACATGGAATCAATGGTGCAAACCACTAAATGATGAAAATTGGCGTGCATATAATACAGCCAACAATGATATACAGTTCGAAAATGGTATTGCAACTTCAATATGGCTACAAAATAAATCTGGCTATAATGCCTCTATAAGACTCAAAACCGGTATTCCGCAACGAAATAAAGAAGTATGGTATGTATCTTACATGATAAAACCATCGATATCAGGGCTTACTTGGGGAGTTGAATATAATGGGGGGCTTCAACATACATGTGCTGGATTAGTAGGAACTGATACGTGGACACGATGCTCAGATTGTGACTTATATTATCGCGGCACTAATAATTATGTTTATATAAGCTACTGTAGATCATCTTCTGTTGATTTAACTGGACTTGTAACGCAAACTAAGGCTCCGCTGCTTATTAATTTAACACAAATGTTTGGATACGGCAATGAGCCATCTAAAGAAGAATTCGAGACTCAATGTTTACTTAATGGAATAGATTTGACAGAAGCTTTTCCATATGATGAAGGTCACGTTATGGAATGGAAAACCAGCACTGCAAATATTAAATATCATATTCCTATTAGTGTTCCAGAAAAAAACTTATTTAATATAGATGCACCTTATGCAGAACCAAGCAATACGGATTACGGAGATTTGGCAACTTTGCGAACGTTTCAACCTTATACGTATTGTACAGGTTTAAAATATGCAAATATTTATTATCCGACTGCTGTTTCAAATTTCTCACGTTCAAATGGAACGATATCCTTTACTACAACTGTGGATAAATACTTCGGAGTATGTTACGCGATTCCTTTATCTTATGGAACATATACAATTACTTATACAGCTAATAATGCAACCGCTGATATTTCTCTATATGATAAGGATGGTGCATTTATAGAAAATCATATTAATCAATCTACTTTTACCGTGTCTAAAAACTCTGTTATGGCTATTATTGTATTCCGAGCGCAAACCATTGATATACCTTCAACTGTTTCTGATGTACAAATAGTAGAAGGTGTTAAAACTATCGAGTATAAATCATTTGACCCAGATAATGCTGTATATGGCGGCCATGTGGATTTAGTTAAAGGGGAAGTTGTGGCTGAATGGATTAAGGTCAAGAAGAAACTGTCTGAATGCTCGGTCAAAAACGAACGAAATGAATATGTCTGCTATGATTTTCATTCATTGTCGGATATTCCATGCTATGCAGACGCTACAAGCACTCCGCATACAATAAGAAAAGAGCACTCAATGTGTTCGCTTGGCTATCATTCGTGGTCAGCATTCGATAACTTAAAACCTCATTATTATATCTTCAAAAACACCGATAACAATACGACTCGAGCACTGCTATTTCTACCGACAGAAGATACAGAATCCGACGACATAGAATTCGAGCTTGCTTTCCGCTTAGAAACCCCCATCCATTATCCTCTCACTGGAACTCAGCTTAAAACATTCCTCAACCAGAACAACTTCTGGTCTAACACCAATGATGTCACAGAAGTATCTTATGCCATTCATGATACTGCGCCAATTCGTGCCGCAAAGAAAAGAATCATGGCGGCGAGTCCTCATCTTGAAACAGCAAGCGACAATCTTGTAAGTTTCAATACCGATGTTGCCGCACCACTGAAAGAATGTAAGGTAGAATTCAAGCCAAAGCAGGACTTACATGGTTATAATGGGCCGTGGGTTGGTGGAACTGGGAAGAATTTGTTAAGAGTTTCTGCTGATAATAGAATTGGTGTTATGGGCAATGCGACAGAAACAGATACAGGTTTTAATATAGGTAATGGCAATATTAACGGAGGATATTTAGTTAAGGTGAAGCCTAATACGACCTACGTGTATTCTTATACGAGTACATATAATGGTAGTTGTATGCATGGTCGTATTTGGGGATTCACAGAAAAGCCCGACTCTTCTACCTCTATATCTATCGGAACATTTTTGATTAACAAAACTTCATGGACAGGTTCCGCAACTTTTACAACGGATGAAAATACAAATTGGGTAGTTGCTGGAGCATATGCCTACGATAAAGGACTTAATTCTTCTTTGACAAATATGCAAGTTGAAGAAAGCTCCGTCGCAAGCACATATGAACCATATGAAAATATATGCCCGATTGAAGGATGGAATGAATTAGAAATTTATCGCGCAAATAAAAATCTTATACCATTTAAAAAGTATCAATATCTATGCGATGTAAATTATTACAATGGATATTCAGGCTGGGTAAATGAAATAAAAGTAAATACTTTGCCTAGGAACGTTAATTTAACTTACAGCGTTTATTTAGATTGTACGAATTGCACGGATACAAATAATGATAATAGAGTCGCGATATGGATTATGCAGAATAATGGGAAATATAGAGTTATAATAGGAAATGTTATAAAAAACGGTAATTCTGGAATTTCATCTGCTAAAGTCACTTTGTATGATACAGATGACTGGGTCGCATTCGGCCTTAGCCTTCGCCGAGAGACGAGTGCTTCTGATCCTATAGTCGAAGTTGGAGATGAGATTACAAAACCTGTAGAACATGATAGTACTGTTATTCCAATCACTTTCCCATCCGATGCCGGAACTATTTATGGCGGGTATGTGGATTTAATTAAAGGAAAATTAATTCAAGAATGGATACAAGTAAAAATAAATTCTTTATCTTGGACTTATATGAATTCTGGTGAATGCTTTCGTTCCACCGTACCAATGGAAAGAGTAGGATATAAAGAAACAAGTCCTGTTAGAAGCTCTATATATAAAACTCTTGAAGTTGGCTCGACAATAAGTTCATGGGTAGACAGAGAAGATTGTTCAATAAGTGAACATTTAGGTAATAGTGTAGACGCGTTAATTCAAGCGATTCATATTAAAGATTCCAGATATACAACTGTTAGCGATTTTTTAAATGGTGTTGGAAATGAAAATATTGTGTATAAGTTACTAACTCCAATAGAATATTCTCTAACCTCTCAAACACTTAAAACCCTTTGTGGCACTAATAACATTTGGTCTACTTCTAATGGTCCTATATCTATTAAATACTGGAAACATTAAGGAGGAATTACTATGAATCAATACTATATTATCGAAATTCAGCAGTACGCTAGCGGCGAGTACGGTCATATCGTGCATTTCGCTTATGACGCAGATGCTGCTAAAGCTCGTTTAAAAGCCGAATCCAAGTATCATGAAGTTCTTGCGGCCGCGGCTGTCAGCGAACTTCAGTCTCATTCTGCGACTCTGCTCACAGCGGATGGTAGAGCTATTATGAATCAGTGCTATAAGCACGCTTTGCCGGAGCCTGAGGTTGAGCCAACTCCTGAGGTTGAGCCCACGCCCGAAACAGAAGGAGAATGATCCGCCATGATTTACATTGGTAGAAATCCAATAGGATTGAACCACATTATTGGGGCGGCAACGCTGACGAACCAGTCTGCCGCCCCTGATAACAATGAGAATACTCAGGCGTCTGCCGCCGAGCAAGAGAATGAATCTGACAGCGAATAACCAATACAGAAAGGAGTGATGGCGATGGCTAGTTTTATGAAGCGGCTTGTGTACCTAACAGAAGAGCAGCTTCAGACGCTGTTCTCTACAGGAACGCTCACTGTCGACGGCCGCACAATCACCTATAGCGACGACGACATGTATGTTACGCCGCAGCCGACTCCGCTTTATGCAACAGACATTGGAAGCGGCCTTGCACTCAGCGGAGGCAAGGTAGTCGTCACCGGCAAACTGGACGCTTCCCAGAAAGGTGCAATCGACGGCGTTGCAGAGCTTGGGCACGACGGCAAAGTTCCGTCGTCCCAGCTCCCGTCTTACGTTGACGACGTTCTGGAGTACGCCGCCCTCGCGTCTTTCCCGGCCACAGGCGAGACGGGCAAAATCTATGTCGCGCTCGACACAAACAAAACTTATAGATGGAGCGGAAGCACTTACGTCGAGATCAGCTCTTCGTTGGCGCTGGGCGAAACATCTGGCTCAGCTTACCGCGGCGATCGCGGTGCAGCCGCTTATGCTCATGCTTTGGCAAAAGGAACTGCGGCGGCAAGCGGCTTCTATAAGATTACGACCAATGCCGAGGGACATGTCACAGCGGTGGCCGCCGTTAGCAAGGCAGACATCACAGCCCTCGGAATACCGGCGCAGGACACAACGTACGCGGCAGCAACGAGCGCGGCCGCCGGTCTTATGTCTTCGACGGATAAAGCGAAGCTTGACGCGCTCGAAACAACTCTCGAAGATTACGCTCTCAAAAACAACACAGTCATCACAGGTTCTCTTTCGATGAACCGGATGCCAGTAGAAGATACAACCGGTGATTACAGTGTCTCTCTTGGATGGAATAACAAAGCGCAAGGAGAGGCAAGCATTGCTATTGGGCGCAACACATCTGCAATTGGGGTAGCGTCTTTCTCAAGTGGGAGCGGCTCCATGGCTCGAGGTGATTATTCGCATGCCGAAGGAGGAGGAGCTGCTACCGGAACGTCTTCGCATGCCGAAGGCGTTTCTTCGGAAGCAGAAGGTTATTGCTCGCATGCCGAAGGAGAAAATACATATGCAGCCGCAGAAGGTTCGCATGCTGAGGGTGTAGGCGGTACATACGAAGAAGAAGTCGACGGCGAAACCGTCTATAAAAAATATGGTGCACTTTATGATGCTGATCACGCAGAAGGATGGAAGACGATTGCGGACAGCTCCCTAAACGATAGATACGCTGCGCACGCAGAGGGAAGCTTTACGAAAGCTATGGCTGATAGCGCTCACGCCGAAGGAATACAATCGATAGCGTCCGGCGCATCGTCTCATGCGGAAGGCAATGGGTCTAAAGCATCAGGTGCGTCATCTCATGCAGAAGGCGTAGCATCTGAAGCGTCTGGTTCGGGAGCTCATGCCGAAGGATACCATAGCAAAGCAACGGCCGCATACACGCACGCTGAGGGACGCGAAAGCGTTGCCGCTGGTTTAGCGTCTCACGCCGAAGGATACTGCACTCGCGCAGATCGAACCGGACATCACGTTGTTGGCCGCTACAATATATACGATACAGTCGGCTCGGCTTCAAACTATTATGGCAAATATGTTGAGATTGTAGGTAACGGCACGAGTAGTGCGCGCTCAAACGCACGTACCGTAGACTGGAGCGGCAACGAGTGGCTTGCCGGAACGATGACCTGTCACGGGTCTATCACCATAGGAGATACTTCCATTACAGAGAGCCAGCTGGCATCAGTCGTGGAAGTTCTTGCAAATATTGTTGACGCAACGGGGGTGAGCTTCTGATGGCAAAAATATTTACTACGGAATATGAGCTTACCGCGTTAGCCGACGCCATCAGAGAACGTGGCGGCACGAGCGAACCACTTGCGTTTCCTAGCGGATATGTGCAGGCTATTAACAACATAGAAAGACAATGCGTAAACCCAAACTTGTTCGAAAGAACCATGACAAGAATGATTGATCGTTGTTCTATCTCTGATTTAACAAGGATTCCTAAAAATTTATTCCGTGAATGTATATATCTAGCAGACATAAGCTTCCCGATGTGCAGAGAGATTGGGAGCTCCGCTTTTGAATTTGCACAAAGTTTGCAGGAAATTGTTTTTCCTGAATGCGAAATACTTGAAAATGACGCGTTTTATGGTTGCAATGTTCTTTATAGCGCATCTTTGCCAAAATGCGAAATAGTTGGCAGTGAAGCGTTCGCTTTTTGCTCGTCTCTCGCGAATGTCTATGTTCCACGTTGCACAGCTGTCTGGTCTTGGGCTTTTAGTATGTGCATTTGCTTATCAACGATAAGTCTGCCTGCTTGCAGTTATATAGGTACGCTTGCATTTGCCGGTTGCAGTTCTTTAAAAAGTGTATATTTAATGTCTACTTCTCCGGTAACACTTGCTGCATCCACAACATTTCGAAGTACTCCAATAGCAGACAGTCCTGACGGTCTGATATATGTTCCAGGTTCATTGATTGAAACTTACAAAACCTTTGGTTCCTGGAGTTATTATTCAAGCAAGTTTGTAGCAGGTGACTGAAGGGATGTGGTGTAGATGCCTTTATATTACATAAATCAAGATCAACTATCGGATATAGCCAGTGCAATGGAAAGCAAGATAGGGCAATCATTAAGTTTATCATATCCAAAGGGGTTCATAAACACAATCAAAAGTATGAACAAAGATGATTATGATTCAGACATGACAAGATGGTTTTTTGAAAACAGAGACACCATGAGCTCTTTTCACCCAGATTATATTTCAGAAATTAAATCAATATACTTTGTGCAATTCGCAAACTGTGAAAACCTTGAAGTGGCCACATTCCCGGAATGTTCAATAATAGATATGCATGCTTTTAATGGTTGTTCGAAACTATTGTCAGCCAGTTTCCCGATATGCAAAGAGATTGGCGAAAGCGCGTTTTACGGATGTAGAAGTCTTAGTTCCATTACAATACCAGAATGCGAAACGTTATCTGATAATGCATTTCGCAGTTGCTATAATTTGAAGCAAATAAATCTTCCTAAATGTCCATTTATTCCTTCTTCTGCTTTCGCATACTGCAGTTCATTAAGCTCCGCGAATATTCCACTTTGCATGGAAGTTGCATCTTACGGTTTCCAACGCTGCGGATTAAAAACAATCCAACTCCCCATTTGTCAAGCACTCGGATTCGGGGCCTTTCAGCAATGCACAAGTTTAACAGCAGTTTCTTTGCCTAATTGCACAAGCATTGGGCCTGGAGCTTTTAACGGATGTACAGATTTATCACAAATTGATTTACCTATGTTGAGCTCACTTGGAGATAACGTATTTCAAAATTGCAGTAGTCTTAGCATAATTAGTATAGGACGATTAACTTCCGTTAATGTTTATAAATTAGATCGAATATCAGTAAAAGAAATGTATTTACCTAGTTTGATTTATGCTTATAGTAGTGCGTTTTCTAGTTGCGCGAATTTGGAATATATATCTTTGCCAGCTTGTTCATATCTATATTCGCGGTGTTTTGCGAGTTGTCCAAACTTATCAATGCTTGCTCTTCCAAAGTGCAGAAATTTCTATGGCTTCAGTTTGTTTGATGGCTGTTCAAAACTTGAAGCTATTTTTCTAACAAGTACATCGTATGCTACATTGGCTTACTCGAACACTTTTTATAATTGCCCAATATCAAAATCTACTTATTTGGGGCGTTATGGATCTATTTTTGTTCCATCATCGATGCTTGCGAGTTACAAAACAAGAACTAACTGGTCGTATTATTCAAATAGATTCGTTGGCATAGGAAGTATCTTCTGGTTTTATATAATGAGTGGAATAAGTGCAAATGTATACGCGGCTGAAAGTGGCGCAACGTGGGGTCAATGGGTTAGCAGTCCTTTAAATATAGGAGATGCATATTCGATTACTTCCACTGGCGGCGTTTGTTTGAACAGCACTGGAGATTTGGTTTTAAATATGTCTACTTTTGCCGCAATATCAACAAGTGACCTTATTTCAAGTAACGCGACATATATCGCAATGCCCGGAATGATAATCTGATCTTATTCCAGAAAGGACCTGATTTAGTGAAATTACAGATTTTGATTCCTCAGTACAATGAAACAGATGAAGTTCTGAAGCCCCTGCTTGACAGTATCGCGCTTCAGCAGAATGTCCCGATGAACGAGATCGGTGTTATTATCTGCAACGACGGCTCGGACGTATACCTGTCTGACGAGTTCTTGGACTCGTATCCGTTTGAAATCAAGTATTACAAATGTGCGCATCTCGGCGTTTCAGCTACGCGCAATAAATGCCTTGACTTTGCAACCGCGGACTACGTCATGTTTTGCGATGCCGACGATATGTTCTATAACATGTGCGGCCTCTGGATCATTTTCCGCGAAATGGAAAAGGGATTCGACAGCCTCGTCTCCGCTTTCGTCGAAGAGACACGAATGCCCGACACGAAAGCCATCGAGTACGTCAATCACGACATGGACAGTACGTTTGTGCACGGCAAAGTGCATCGCCGCAAATATCTGATCGAACAGCAGATCCGCTGGAATGACTCTCTTACGATTCACGAGGACAGTTACTTTAACATCCTGTGTCAAAACCTGAGCCAGAACGTAAAGTACTGTCCTACGCCATTCTATCTCTGGAAGTGGCGCGACAACAGTGTCTGCCGCCACGATCCTAAATATATTCTGAAAACATACCGCAATATGCTCGACAGCAACCAGGCCCTGATTAACGAATTCATACGGCGGGGAATGCATGACAAGGCGGCCTTCTACGTTACGTTCATGATCTTTGACGCATACTACACCATGAACAAGACCGAATGGCTGAATCAGGACAATCAGGAGTACCGCAAGGAAACTGAAAAGCATTTTGCGGCGTGGTATAAACAGTTTAAAAAGATCTGGAAAGATGTGCCAGACAACGACAAAATGTTTATCTCCAATCAGGTCAGAAGCCGCAGCGTAATGGAAGGTATGCGTATGGAAACCGTTACCATTGACTCCTGGCTTCGTCACATTGAAGCGCTTGCGCGCAAGGAGAAGATCAAATGAAAAAGCTTTTATTCTTACTCTTATTTGGAAAGGAGAGCGATAACATGATCGCTATGCTTTGGTGTCAGCAGATTATCCTCGGTAAGAAAACTTTCAAACAGGTTCCCCGTCTTCTGAAAACTCAGGTGCGCGAACTCCTGATCGACTGCGGCTGTGAAGATCTCGCCGTAGAAGAGTAACCGAAGGGAGGGCTCCCTCTCATGCAAATTACGATGAGGCGCGGAGATATCAAATGGATTCGATTCTCCGTACGAATGTCTGACGGTTCGCCCCCGCCAATAGACCTGAACGACATTCAATTTACGGTTAAGCCGGGTGTGCTTAACCGACATTTTTGTTTTAAGAAGTCCGTAGCAGACGGACAAATCGCAACGCTCTCAACGGGCAACTATCAATTCAAGATCGATCCCAAAGATACGAAGCACCTCGCGTTCGGCCTTTATAAGTTTGATTTTCAAATCTACTGCGGCGGAGCCCTGAAGGAATCATTTACGGGCGACCTGTTCCTCAACAAGGAAGTTAACTATCCAGATGCGGATATCGAAGAACCCGAAGAGTCTTTCGAGTTCGAGATTCCTTCCGAGCAGGAGCAGGTCCCCGTTACTCCTTCGCCTGACGCGCCAGATGAATTAACAATCAATCTCGAAACTCCGGTGACGGTTCGCACGTCGCCGGACTATCGGGATTTATTTAATAAGCCGTCGATCAACGGTGTTACGCTGAACGGCAATAAGACTGCGGCGGAGCTTGGGATCACGCTTGAAACAATCTATAATCTTTCGCCGCTGACGGACGACGAGATCGACATTATCCTTGCGGGAGGTGTTATCGATGCCTAAGTATGTTGATGAAAACGGACTACGCCGCGTATGGCAAACGGCAGAGAATACCTTCCTTAAGCCGGATGTAGCAGATGAAACCTATCTGCGCCAAGAAGATGCCGAATCAACCTATCTTCGAACGTCCGACGCCGAAAATACATACACGAAGGCGTCGGACGTGAGTGAAAATTATTTACGTAAAGACGATGCCGCAGAAATCTTCCTCAGGGCAGATGACGCTGAGCGCACATATTTAAAGACAGCCGACGCAGGAGCTATTTCAGAGGAGAACTACACGACCGCAGAAAAAGAGAAGCTTGCCGGACTCAGCAATTACCAGCTGCCGGCCGCCTCTGGCCAAGTTCTCGGCGGCGTGAAAGTCGGCGAAGGCCTTGATATCGACGCGAATGGCATGATCAGTGTTACGCCACAAGATCCAAGTGTAGACTGGGGCAACGTGAGCAATCAGCCAACAACACTTGGCGGCTATGGCATTACAGACGCGGCTACAAAAGACGACATCTCGCAGATTGAGAATCGTATTGAAGGGTTCTATATCTATCGCGGCAAGGTTCAGACGCTGGAGGATCTGAACACCATTCAGAATCCGAAGAACGGCGATACTTACGACGTTGAGGATACCGGCGTCAACTACGCATGGAATGAAACAGAAGGCCGCTGGGACAGCATGGGCGGCATGGGTAATGTGGCTTCGCTGTCCGAGCATGAGCTTGACATTCTGCTTCACATTGCCACAACGAAAGAAGTATTACTTGCCATTCTCGAAGAAGGTGGCATGATTACGCTCGATGAGGATATTACTATCACCGATCCTGTTACTTTGACGAAAAACACAATTATTGACTTGTCAAACTGTACGCTTATATCCACTTCGACCGGCTTTGCCTTTGTCGCTAACGGAGTGTCCCTCGTAATTCGCGGCGGCACGATTAATGTGAGCAATAGCTTTGCGAAAGCAATCAACGGCGGCACCATTACTGTCGAAAGCGGAAGCTATACGGCTGGCCGCGTTGGACTCGAAGCAGATGGCGTTGACTCTATCGTAACAGTTAATGGCGGCACAGTGAGTGCTTTTAACGGCGCAGCAATAGCGTCGAACGGTGGCCGCGTCATCATTAACGGGGGAAATATCTCCTGCACGAGCGGAACTGCTGTTTGCGCTAGCGGTGCCGATGGTTTGTATACCAATATCATTGACATGAATGGCGGCGAAATCATTGCCGATACAACCGAAGAAGGCTACGCTTCCTGTGGTGTCTATCTTAATAACAAAGACAGATTTACTATGACTGGCGGCCGTATTACAAGCAAAAACGGCTGTGGCCTTCTCATCAGGGATGGCCGCGCTATCATTCGTGACGGCATCATTGTCGCCGAAGGAACTGGCTCTGGCTGGGTTGGCGGCAACGGTACCAAGATGTCGCACTCTGCAATTATTTTCCACGAGTCAGCTAAAGACACTCATTACGGAATGCGGCTTGAAGTATATAAAGGCTTGTTCGAAGGAACAAATCTCGCTCTTGAGACCATTTCCGAGAACGCCTATCCAAACATTTACATTAAAGGCGGAACGTTTGTTCCCAGCATCTGAAAGGAGATGACTACCTATGCCGTATGAAGATATTCAGACCAAAAAGTTCATAGACAGCGCCGGCACAGGCTACCTATGGACTAAGATTAAAAATCGGTACGATAGCAAACTGGATGAAGTTCGTGCCGCCGACGATTCTATTAACGTCAGAAACAACAATCAGGTCTCGGTTGCGATCAGTACAGAGGCAGGTAACCTACTTAGATTGAAGACGACCGGAAACAAGGGCCTGTACGTCGAGAATCCGGGTTCGCCCGACTCTTACACGATTGTGGCCGACAGCTCTCCAGGCAACTATGCGGCGGTCTACCATCTGAAGAAGTTTGAGGCAGGGTCCGACACTGGAGTTAATATCGGTGTTCCCATCAATATTCCGCGCGATATGGTCGTCGAAAGCGGCTCTGTTGTCACAAAATCATCGAGCGGCGAATGGGGCGCTGCCGGCACCTATATCGAGCTTGTTCTCGCAAACGCCAACGGCACAAAACTGTGGATCCCTGTTGGCAACCTGATTGAATATGTAACCTCCGGTTCTCATAGCGGAGACGCTGTGTTTATTACGGTCGACCCTACTACTCATCAGGTGAGCGCCACCCTTGCTAACGGATCTATCAGAATGGAGAAGCTCAGCTCTGAGGTAGCCGACGCGGTGGGTCGCGCCGCTGTTGCTGTACGCAGCGTGACAGAAGGCGTGGCCAATGGCACGATCGATGTCGATGGCACGGCTGTTGCTGTGCACGGCCTTGGTACGGCGGCCTATATGAACTCTACCAGCTTCGAAAATGCAGGAGCTGCCGCGGCTGTACTCGGTACGCAGGCTGACGCAAGCTCTGTCAATACCGTGTTTGGCGTGAAACAGTATGCGTCCGATATCTACACATCCATTACCTCCCTCACGAACTCTGAGATCGATGCTGCTGTCGCGGCCGCCGAGGAGTAATAAGTGAAAGGAGGGGTCGGTTATGCCGACACTGAACACCAAGAAATATCTGGATGCAAATGGAATTACGCATCTTCTCAGAAGCATTGCCGCTGCCTATCCAGATAACGCGACGCTTCAGACGGTTGTTGACGCAGTTGAAGAAGCGCTTGACGAAAAGGTTAACTCCGCGGACGTTGGTGCAGCCGGAGGTATTGCAAGCCTTGACGCAAACGGTCAGCTTGACTCCGATCAGATTCCTGACGATCTTTCTGATCACGTGGGCAACACGAACATACATCTATCCACCGACGAGAAGCAAAAACTAGGCACACGTGTGACCGCTTACCGCAACGCAAGCGGCACACTTGTTTTCTCTTATGGCTTACCTCAATAAGGGGGTGTTCTGATTGAACGATATCAACGGCCAGAGCTATATCAGCACAATCCTGCTTCCCGGTTCCGAAGTTACGCATTATATCAAAGACTCAGAGGCACGAAATGCAATCACGGCTGTCGAGACCGGCAAACAGGAAAAGATTACGGCAAATGGCCTTCTTAAAGGAAACGGCAGCGGAGGCGTAAGCGCTGCTGTTTCCGGTACAGACTATCTTGCGCCCATGCAGGCAACCAACAGTCCTTCTGCCAGCGGGAACTCCGTGTCGTTTATTGACACAATCTCGCAGAACGCACAAGGCAAGATCACCGCAACAAAGAAGACGATTCCCTCTGCAAGCTCATCCACTGCAGGTATTACAAAGTTAGGCGCAACTGGTGGCGCAGAAGTATATGGTGCTGCCGCCATCGCCGAGCAGGCCGCCAAGGATTATGCCGATAATTTGATTTCCGCTCTCGGCTCCTACCTGACATTACGCGGAACAAAAAATTCGGAACAAGAAATCAAGGCGATAAGCTCAGCCGAACGAGGCGACGTTTATATTAACACAGCCGACAACAGTGAATGGGTTTGCATTGAACCAATCAGTGCCGCCAGCGCTTCAGCTTGGGAGAAGCTCGGCTACAATATGGATCTCAGCAGATTTGCAGAGGCGGCCGATCTTGGACTTATGGCGCAAGCAGATACAGCTTCTGGAACATTTACTCCAGCAGGCTCTATATCGATCAATGCCTATACGCCTGACGGTACAATCAGTGTTAACAAAAACGGAAACAAAAACTATACACCAGCAGGGACAGTGTCTACGCCTCAAATCACAGTCGAGCCAGATACAGGTACTGTGAACAGTATTACGGGCGTAGGCACTCTTCCTACATGGAGCGCGAGCGTATCCAACGAGACGCTCGTTTTTAATTTTGCGCCGGGAACGCTTCCGACAAAAGGAGCGGACACGACTGTCGTCACTGGAATAAGAAGCGCCTCTTCTTCTCAACCCACTTTTACAGGCGAAGGTACTGAGATTAAATTTACAGGAACGGCGAAAGCACCGACAGGAAGTTTCTCGGGTTCAAGCAGACCAGTGACTGTCACTCCAGATGTTAATTAGAATGGAGGAACATGACTATGAGTTTAATTCCATTAAATACCTTTCTGGATGCGGTTGAAAAAAACGTCAATAGGACAAACGTGTATAAGCTCGGCGGCGACGGAACCAACGGAGAGTGCGACTGTATTGGCCTCATCGTTGGAGCCAAGCGCCTCTGCGGCGGCAAATGGTCCGGGCTCCATGGGAGCAACTACGCAGCACGTTTCGAAATGTCTTCGCTTAGTTTGATCGCAACCGAAAAGGATTTTTTCCTTGGAGAGATTGTTTTCAAGGCTAAGTCTCCGAATGATGAAGGGTATGATCTTCCTGACCGCTATAAGAGCGGCGGCAATCGTTTTACCGGAAACATTACAGATTACTATCACGTTGGTATCGTGACAAGCGTTAAGCCGCTCACGATTACCCACTGCACAACTGTCGGTCCCATCGTTCGCGATCACGAGAAGCGGCGCTGGGCTTACGGCGGCATGTTGAAAGGTATCGACTACAGCGAAATTGGATTCGTTACAAATGAGGTGAATGAAATGGTTACAGTAGCAGGCGGCAACGCCAAGTCTCCTATTAATATGCGCGAAAAACGCAGTGTTCTTTCGGCTCGCATTGTGGAAATTCCACAGAACTCCGAGGTTGAGCTTCTGGAAGCCGGCACTGACTGGAGCTACATTTCTTACGGCGGCAAAAAAGGCTACGTAATGACGAAGTTTATTCAGAGCAGCCCGGAAGAGAAAACTGTGACCGGCGACACGATTCTGGTTGACCGCGCCACCCTTGAGCAGGCTTACGATATTATCGGAGACCTCCTTGGCCTGCGCGGTTAACTGCGCATGGCGGGAAGGAAGGGTGGTGAACAAAAATGGACCAATGGAAAGCTATTTTTGACTGGTGTACAAGCCATTGGGCGTTCTGCGTTTTTGTAATCGGCATGATCTTCGAAATCCCGTCTCTGAAACTGAAGCCGTTTACCAGATTACTCAATATGATTGGCAAGAACCTTAATCGCGACGTGAGCAGCCGCATCGATAAGATCAACAGCGACCTTGACACCGTGAAACGGGAGCTTGAACAGGTGAAGAAAGAAAACGAAGACCAGATGAAAGTCATTGATCAGAATGACGCGAACTTTATACGCACTACGATTCTCGAATTTGCAAATTCATTGAGGCATGGCGTCGAGCATACTCAGGAAGAGTACGATCATATCATCGATCTGAACGACCGGTATGAAGAGTACATTCAGAAGTATCAGATTCGCAATGGGCGGTTTATGCACGCCTATAACTACATTCTCACGAAATACAGCGAATGCCTTGAGAGCGACACGTTCTTAGCCTAATGAACTTTGCGCAATATATTACAGTATAGTCGCATTTTTTGAGGTGGTTGCATGGCTAAAAGAAAAGGCCGGAAGGACTACGAGCAGTTCAGCAAGAAGCTCAGCAAGTGGCTTCTGCTTTTCTGGGCTTTCTACAGAATTCTCACTTGGGCGGCCGTGGTCATGCGGCCTGAAGTTTCTACTGCGCTTCACGGTCTCACGACAGGCGTAGATGAGGCGGCCATGTGTGTTGTGATTACATACACTGTGAACAGCACAAGTGAGAAAGCTATTATTCATTATTTCACGGCCAAGGTTGAGGCCGGCGAAAAGGACGATGACAAGGAGGATGATAACGGATGATTGATCTGACTGAAGTTATTAAAGCGTTGTTTGCGCTGTTGATTGCGGTATTGACCTACGTGGTGTTCCCTCTGCTGAAGAGCAAGCTGTCCGAAGAGAAGTTTGCACTGATGAAGGAAATTGCGCGCACCGGCGTTTACGCTGCGGAGCAGCTGTATACCGGAAGCGGCCGAGGAGAAGAGAAACTTGAGTATGTCATGAACTACATGAAAGAACGTGGGTATGACATTAACAAGGAAGAAGTCAGGACGGTTGTCGAGTCCTGCGTTAAGGATCTGAAGATCCTGATTAACGCGTAAAAAAATTGGGGTACTCTCGAAAGAGAGCACCCCTTTTTTATTCGCTTTGCGTTTTTGAATTCTCAGTTAAGTATATCGAATCAATATATTTAAGTGAAAATTCAGACGCTGACATTGAAACGGGAAAACCGCTGTGGTAAAATGGTCCTAAACTCCGACTCTGAAGGTCACAGGTTCGAATCCTGCCGGGCGTACCAAATGCCTGAAATCCTTGTGCGGCAAGGGTTTCGGGCTTTTTTTATCGGTAATATAATTTGTGCGCGATAACGCTGTTTATGTTATTATTTGGCCTAAATGTCAACTGGTTGTGTCAATTTCTTTGTTGGCTGAATCGCTGGAGCCGTTGATTTTACTGGGCTCTGAGGCAGCTTCACCTGTCACGTTCTGTGTCAAACCGTTGAGCGTTTCGCTGAACTTCTCGCTGGCGTTTGCTACGTTCTCGCTATTCTTGTGGATGTAGCGGTTGTACGTGAAGCTGAAATCGGCATGGCCCGCAATGGTCTGCACCGTCTTTGGATCGACTCCACTGGCGGCCAACATGGACAGATAGGTATGGCGGAACACATGCGGCGTAGCCCCGTAGAGATTGATCTTCTTCCCGATACGCTGCCAAGCTCTGTCGAACTTGCTCTGCGTAATGGGCGTACTGCCGCCGCCTATCACAAATCCTTTGCCGCGCTTCTTCAGATATGGCTTCAGCTCTTTCTGGATATGAATTTCGCGGATGCCCGACTTGCTCTTCGTGTATTCGTGGAACACGGGCTGATTTGATTTGTAGGTTACTTCGGACTTCACCTTGATCGTTTCGCCCGTTACGCTGTCCCACTTGAGGCCAAGGATTTCGCCGCGCCTCATGCCTGTGAAGCAGAGGAGTGCAATCAGAAGCGCATCGTCTGGCGGCAGATCGTTGATATGTGCCACGATATCTCTGAACTGGGCAGACGTTAAAGCCTCTCGCTTGGTGGCTTTCTCCGGCAGTGTTATACGTTTTGAGGCCGTTGGATCTTTCTCCAGCTTGCCGTCCTCTACTGCATTCTCGAAGATCTCGTGCATGATGATCAGCATCTGTTTCGTGTAGGATTTTGACAGGTGCTTTTTCTTCTGGAAGAAATCCTGTACTGTCACTGTGGTGATACTGCATAGTGGCATTGTCCCAAAGAAAGGAAGAATGTGCTTATCGAGAAGGAAACGGTTGGTCTCCTCCGTTGTGGTTTTCCAGCGCGGCTTCAGAAAGACATCATAGATGTCATCTGTGTACTGCTTGAAGCTTTGCGCTGACTGGGCGACTGGCGCAGGACTTCCGTATTTCTCCAGCGCATTTTGAATCAGGTCACTGAAAGTTGCTCCCGTAATCCATACCTTTTCACCGTTTGGGAGCATCACGTGAATTCGTTGTCTTGGCATATCTGCATCTCCTTTACTTATGCCAGCAACGGTTTCCCCTGTTTCATTGTCAAGGTTCAGAACCGAATAGATGGCATTGCGCGCAGCGGCGTTGGCAACCTCTTCGACCTGATCATAAGTATACAGACGGCAATTGCCGCTGTCAAAATTTATTTCGTTCATTTAACCTCCGAAAAAAATAACCCCTGCCGCCGAAGCAACAGGGGTTATGAATTTAATAAGGCATCGCGTCGATTGGATCAGAGTGTTCGAAGTCGTCGCAACAGTCGTCGCAGACAGGCATGATCCAGCCGCGCGTAATGCGTGTGGCAGGCTTGCCGCACACGATGCATGTACGGGAGCTCAGCTCAGAATACTTCTCGATGATATCGAAGCCTTTCTTCGTGAAGCCGCTGTCATACCAGCGCAGTTCGCCGTACTTCTCTTTGATCTGCCAGATACGGTAGTTGTCCACGATGTTGTTTGCTACAAGCTCATCCATGATTTCCTGACACATCTGCTCCCCGAAGGCTTTGCGCCAGCCTGACGGCATGTCGTCAAGCTCCGTATATTCGTAGTCATATTCGGGGATTTCGTCAGGCTCACCAGGCCAGTAGCCGCCTTCAGAAGCTTCTGTGATCCGCTTGCCGCTCCACCGATTCGAAGGAATAAGAAAAGGGAACCGTTTACACAATTCCCTGTTCCTTTCCCTTACTTCAGGCGGCACTTTAAGGTCACTCATTCTGACCTTCCTCCTTATACAGCTTGTCGAACACTGTCTCCGGCTGATCGTCGGGGTCTGGCTCCTCCTTCGTGTTCACGTCAGTGCAGAAGAAGATGCCGTCATGCTTATCGAAGACCTCGTCGGCCAGGTCGGCATAAAGCGTGGAATGGTTGCCGTAGTAATCGCTGATATCGTCATCATAATACTGGACAACCCGCTTGTCGAAGATCATATAGGAGATGGGGTTAGAGAAAACGCCGGACACCGTGACGAAATCACTTACGGCAGGATTGCCATAGAAAGCGTCCTTAAACAGGGCCGCCTCTGTTGACTTAAGATTGGCTAGGATCACGGTGATCTTCAGCTGAATACCGCCGAATTCACGCGTTGGCGGCAAGAGCTGTATCAGGGCATCGGCTTTGCGAGGATTTGTCACGCGAAGCTTCAGCTCAAGTTCGTCATTATCGTAGTCAATAAAGACTTCGGGATCGCGCCCAAAGAGGGCCGTGATCTTGTTCACATACTGAATCCACGGTGGGGCGATCTTCAAAAGACTTTCGTTACGGTTTTTCATAGGTTACCACTCCTTTGATTTGTACCCGAACGGGAATAATATCTATAACTGATATCATTTTTATACCCGATAGGGTTAATTTGTAATGAGCTCAGGCTTGTCGAAGATAAGCTCCCTTGCATACGGAAGCGTATTCACCCAGTCGATGAACTGCGCCCATTCTTTCAGCTTATGGCCTGTACGCTGACGGACTATATTGCGAAGCGCCGCATAGGATATCATCACTGTGCGGCGCTGAATGTAGCTTTGTGGAAGGTTCTGTATCAGGCTGCGCCAAGTTTCCTTCTGCATTTCAGGATCATCTTTCTGGTCTATCCAGCTATCGCGCCAACTGTTCATTTCGGCGGCGTTCAGCTCCGCAGCTTTAGAAGATATGTGATTGTTGTCATGCTCAAAATCATCAGGCGTGAATTTCTTTTTTGTGATCGTATGCATCGTGGAACAGGAAAGCTTTTCGACACCGTTACGATAAGTGTCGAACTCTGTCCACCAGTAGCGGGGAGCTTCGATGTCCGCCCATACCTGAATCATGCGCAGATGCTTTGCGTGCTCAGGGCCGGCCTTCTGAAGCCGCTGACTCAGATTCATGTCGTCTGAGCCGATACAGTAGTCGTGGCTTTCGCCGACATATCCGCTGTCGCTTCTGTCCCAGCTATCCATCGGATTCCGCATGGCGTGAATCGCCTCATAAAAGCCGGCACAGGAGAGGGTCGTCAATTTCATGCGACCACCTCTTCGACGGCCGCTTCTGGTTCTTCGGGCGTTTCTTCCTGCTCATTTTTGATACCGAACCGCATCTCATAGAGCTTCTTGCGGATATTATAAGGCAGGCTTCCGCGCAGATTACGTGCCGCCGCATACTGTCTGGCCCGATATGTCTTATGACTCCTGATTGCATGGTTCCTCTTACTGCTCATTTCGTACTTCCTTTCCATTCTACACGGCGCGGTGCTTCATCAAGGTAAAGCGTCGTTCCTATCTTGGTCGACTTATCTTCATCGAAATACCACCGCTCTGTCACAATTCCATTGGTTACGGTTGCCATGGTGATGTCATCGGAATTTGTTTTCATGTCCTGCAAATCATAAAAACCGATTCCGCTATAATAAATAAACTTTGGGGTTACACTGTCCATGTCAGACTCAGATCGCTGGCGTATTTGCATTTTCTGAACATGTCTGCAGGATCACCGAAGTATATTCTCATTACGTGATCGTTCGCGGCCCAGTAGGTGTACTCGTCGCTATGCATGTTGTATTTGATATCTTCTTCGTTCATTTCGGCCCACGGCACGCAGACGAGACAAGGAGCGTTGCGCTTCTTGAAATCATCCTTGCAGAAGGGCGAATTGCCGCGGTAAGACCAGTCGACGGCGGGCTCAAGTACATACCAGTCAAAAGGGAAAGCCACATCGAGGATTCCCTTGATATACTCGTCGTACACCGGGCCGGCGTTATGCTCGTATGGATAGTCATCCCAATCGTCGCCGTAGTACTCGTCATCATCATCGTCGCCAAGATAAAAGCGAACGACGTTGCCTTTCTTTTTAAAATCAATGATCTTCAATGGCTGTTTCTTCCTTTCTCTACGATGGCGGCAAACTGATCCATTGCGTAGTTAATTTCTTCCAGCGTGTTCGTATCGTTAAAAGAAAAACGCACCGAACCGCGCGCCCTCGCCTCATCTCCGTGAGACTGCGCAAGTATGGCCGCAGACGGTTTACCGCTTCCGGTCGAGCACGCACTTCCGCTCGATACCGCAATGCCCGCTTCATCCATGGCCATCACAATCTCTGTGCCGTCCATGCCGGGGATCGATACATTCACGATGCCCGGTACACACAGGTCAGGATTGCGCGGCGTATTGAAGACAAGACCGGGAATCTGATCGGCCTTTTCAACCAGCCGATGCCTGAGAATAGCCGTGCTCCGATTGCGCCTTTCCATGTTTTCCGTAGCCGATTTCAGGGCGGCCGCACACCCGACAATCGCGGCGGTGTTTTCCGTTCCTACCCACATGCCATTCTCCTGTTCACCGCCATACAAGACGCGACGCTTTGACATCCTGTCGCGAAGCCTTACGAGCTCGTCGTTATAGGCGACCAGCACACCGACACCTCTTGGGCCACCGAACTTGTGTGCGCCAAACGTCAGGAAATCGGGCATATAGTCCATCTGACTAAACGGCACATGGCCAATGGCCTGCGTTGCGTCGGTATGGAAATACATCAACTGGCGATCTGCAAACTCGGCTATCTCCGCGACGTCATTGATCACGCCCGTCTCGCTGCAAACCCAACAGACTGAGATCGCATTCCCGAATTTTTCATCTACAATGGCGCACTTCTTGATGTCGGAAATATCGACGCGGCCAAACGGATCAATAGCCGTCAGCTTTTCAGGCCACCACGAACGGATCTTGTTCAGGACCGACGGGTGCTCGAGCTCCGACGTAAGGATGATGTTGGAAGTCCAACCGATATACTCAATGGCAATGTTGTTGGCGGCCGTCGCCGAAGACGTGAAGAAAATCTGGCGAGGATCGGCGTCAACGCAATCGGCAATTTCACGTCTTGCCGCCTCGATAAAGCGTTTCGCCTTGCGGCCCTCAAGGTGGGCGCTGGAAGGATTGCCGTAAACGTCTTCGAGAAGCGGCATCATCGCATCCAGCGCTTCCTTTCTTACGGGCGTGGAGGCCGCATGATCCAGATAAATCCTGTTCAAATAATCACCTCTGTGTTATATGTGGCAATCGATCAGCGATACGAAGCAGTCTGGAGCGTTGTCGATAAAGTCGCGCCACTCGGCATAGTACCGATCAACAGACTCCGCTGTATCATCCGACCAGCAAAACCACCCGACGCGGCTAGAAGAATGCCATTTTCCATCCGGTGATATAAAAGCATGTGGCATGGGAGGATACATGCACTGACGAACATAGGCTTCCTCATCGCCGTATCTTGTCAGATAAAACTCGGACGTCCAGAAACCGTCGCCCTCGATGCTGTACTTGCGCCATTCCTTGCGCAGCTGTTCCGCCGTCTTTGCGTTTTGATCTTTCTCGTACCAGTTGATCTGAGATTTGAGTGGCCACATGTCCACATCGTCTTCATTGACATCTGGAAGAAGGTCGTACATATATTCTTTTCCGTCGAGCGAATAGTAGTCATAGTAGCCCTGCGGATTGTAGAAGTGTCCATATACATTGTCGCGCTTCGTGAACATCTCTTTGAGCCACATGCTTCGCTTCCACGAAGGATTGAACTCTTTGAATCTTTCCCATTGCTTATCGAGCTCTTCGTCTGATATTGGTTCAAAGATGTAGAAGTCTTCGTTATTCTCGTCATATGGCTCGAGAAGATCGCAAAAAGCGCTGTAAGTCGGGCTGTCGCTAAAGACGGCCACAGCGAAATGTGTCATTCTGTCTCGTCTCCTTTCGTCAGGTATTTTGCCGCATCGGCCCGTTTTGTCGGCGGCTTTATCTTTATCCACTTGTGCGGCACGGATATTTCAATGGTCTCGCCCGTATCGAAATAGATGCTTGTGTCGCCGGGGTAATCGGCTGTCATCTTTCGCAGGCGCAGGACATCCTTTGGGCGCGAACTGTACACGTAAGAAACGCCGCCGCTGAAATCCATGCACACCGTTGTTTCCTGCTCATCAAAGGGTATCTTTATCATTCATCATCGTCTCCGATTGCGGTTAGCGCGATCGCGAAAATTGCGACGCCAGCACCGACGATTGCGCCGATAATAAACTGGATCATGTTTTACACCTCACAGAATAGTGTTTTTTACTGATAAAACGCCCTTATTAAGGGCAAAATATTAACGTCTGGATCTTCGGATGAGTATTTGGTCATCCGAAAACCAGACGCGCTAATTCGCTCCTTATTTGCTTAGTTTTCATTGGGTTTTTTATCAAGCGCACAGTTCGTCCATAATCTTCTCGAGATCGGTAAACATCTCTTCATCTTCTGGGAAGAAGATGTCTCTTTTTGTCCGGGCGTAATATTCGCCGAACACATTGGAGATAAATTGTCCAAAGCGCCAGTCTGGCACACGTTCCCACATGGCGGCAAGACGTTTACAGTAGCCGTCAATCCTTCTTATATCCCTCATGTTTCGTCATCCTCCTCCACTGTGATGTACAGGCCGCACATGCATTCGCCCGTTTCACGAAATATTTTGCAAGGACATTTCGTGTCCTTATTTTTTTCGATCTGACAGGGGCAGTGCTTGCCGTTGTCTTTGATACGCTTCTTCAGATTTCTGACAAACTCTTCGTCAGGGTTAACAATCGTCTTTAGTGCCATTCCGACTCTCCTTTGTTATGTTTTGTCTGCAAAGCTTGTCATGTTATACATCGAAAGCAAAATGCAGGCAACGCCGAGCATCCAGCGCAATGTATCTGCGCCGTACTGCGCGCCGTAAAAATAAGAGTAGATACCAAGTCCAAACCAGCCGATGCTAAGAATCCATCGGGTGATTACCGAAAACTTGCTGAGTTTATTCTTCATTATCCGTTTCTCCTTTTACAGCTTTATTCCATTGTCTGACGGCATCGGCGGCATTCCTGCCTCTGACGCTGAACCCGCACTTTATGCAGCGCAGCTCTTCTCCGGGGTGTGGCCCGACGACCGTCCAGTGTTCGCGCCGTTTACACCCACACGTGCACGGAAGCATGCGTTCTTTTCGTTGCCGCGGTCTCTGCGCCTTCAGCAGCTCCAGAATATCGCGTGCGTCTTCCGGCGAAAGATCAACGATATCCGACCATTCTGTGTCGGCTATTAGAACTTCGAGCTTTGCTATCAGCTCTTCGCGTCTTTCATTCGTGTTCATGTTGATAATTCACTCCATATACGGCAATCTCTGGTTCCCCATTTTCTCCAATGATGTAATATGGACTTATTGCTAATCTGTAAGTGCTCCATATTTTCATATAGCAAACCATTGTGGTGGGATCATAGCATACTGTAAACTGGCCATCTCCGCTTACAGATCCAATTTCAACCAGGCCATATTCGACTTTGCGTTCTATGCCTTTATAATCATCGGTTGTTTTAACACAACCTGACAGGACAGTAGCGACGATAAAGAGCATAATCAATAAAGATACTTTTCTAACTTTCGACATATTTAAAACTCCTTTAGATTTCTTTATGGCGGTGAGTGCCTATACCGTCATTTATGCATCATCTGTTTCGCTCTTCTCTCTGGTTCTGCAGCACTTTTGAGAAGACCTTAACGGCTCACCTGTAATAAAATACATTAAAGCTTTTTCAGCTTTTCAACAAAATCCTTCTCGGCCTTTTCTCTTCCTTTGCGGAATCCAAGCTTGTATCCTTTTTCGAATTCCTTGTTCCGCACATCATAGCCAATAAACTCAGATTGTTTTCCGTAAATCAGGCCGAGGGCAAATCCAATGGTAAGGAATATACCGATAAAGTTGGTTAAAAAATCCTGCATCTGAAGGTCTCCTTCTTCTTCTTCTTCTTCTTCTTCATCTCCTCCAGCCAGAAAAGCATCGCGCTTTGCCAGTGCTTCTTTGTCTGGATGTATCAATCTATCGAACGATATTGAGAGTTCTTTCATCATTCTTCGTAATCACTCATAATCATAGAGATTGAGTCCTTCAGCTTCTCAAACTGAGCAGGAGAAAGTTTATTCAGCGCGTCATCCATCATGTCCTGAAAAGCGACTTCGAATTCATACAGTGTTCCCATGTCTCTCCTCCGTCTTTACAAAGTCTTGTTTTCATTCTTTCGAGCTTCCTGCGGTACCTTGCTTTCCTGCGGCTTTTTCGCCGCATCATCCAGCCGAGATACAGATCGACAGGAAGCTGAAAAGCATCGAGCCAAAGTTCCATGTTTCACCTCTTTAAAAAAACGGCTCCACGAATCGAACGTGGAATTAAGTCCAGTAGTGCTTCGTTTTTCGACGTGACTTTGCTGAGAACCAGACACCGTGTTTAATGCGCGGATGAGGATTTGCACCTCACATGACAGACTGTGTACCTTCCGGCTGCTCCACCTGTCTCGTGTTCGGCTCTGCCTAGCGTCTACTGGCAGGATTCACTCCGTGGCACGTTGCTATCCTGCCCGCTACCAGTCGTCCCGGCTTGCGTCTATTCCGCCACCGCACTACGGTTAAAGTGTTATTTTACGTCACAATCCAATTCGGTCTACTTGTATCATTTGGATTGTCATCATCACCACTAACAGTGCAAGCCCAATCAATTCTCTGTGAACAACAACTGCATAACTTTTGTTTGTAATCAAGTGATTCACCACAGGCTGGGCATTCATACCACCACGCACCCTCGTCAAATCTTGCCATTTTTTCTATCGGAGCAAGCGGTATCTGATTTGCGTTATATATTGTTTCTGCCACTATTCCGTTCACCTCCGTTTCTAACTTAAACTACTCCTTTGCCCCGGTCAGATTTAAGTTATAACCATTCATTCAAACTTAAAGTTTTATTTAAGTTTCACTATTTTGTTGGTAATACATAAATGTGTTATATATTGGGCACTCGTCAATAGCAACTTTGACATGACTGTTTGCGAGTTCATAGTTATAATATTTCATCGCGTTCTCTTCGTTGCCAAACACAGTCACTACCGGCTCTTCTCCAGCATTATACCAACTCACAACCCACACCGTGGGATAATGCTCTATCGTTGGTTGACTGACTACCATTTTCATAAAATGATCATGTTCAAACTCGTGATTTTTTGCAACTTTGGCATCTTTATGCGGATTCTCTATTTTGCTTTTTTGGATTTCATCTTGTAAAGCATACGCATCAATCAATCTCAATTCCACTTCACCGCCTTTTCCCATCTGCGCAGAACCAGCTCCCGTTATGACGCTCGTCATAAAATATACAGTAACGATCTTCACAGGGAGGAATACAATCCTCTCCATACTTGCAATACATGCACCGGATTAGTTCTTGGGCATTGTGAGCATCAAACGAATCAATCGTTTCTTGCGCTATGGCTTGCACGATGTATTCTTTCATTCCTACTTCACCGCCTATGCAATATTCTATTTTCTTGTTGCAAGCCCCAATAAACACGGCAGAGTAACACATAAGAAAGTTGCTCTTATGCGCTCGCTAAGCGAAACTGCAAGTTGATCTTCGCCGATCTCTTTGCAATCTCTACGCCAAGAAAAATACACCCAAGCATAAACTGCCACGTTTAATGCAAGCAATATCAGTATTAACACCTTCACTCACACTTCACCGCCTGTATTAAAGTGTTAGTTTACCAACTTATATTTTTAGTTACAACGATCCTTGGTTCGTGATCGCCCCAATTAAAAAAGATGTTGCAATCTATACATCCATCTTGTTTCTTGTATCCTTTGAGTATCTTATAACATATCGGGCAACGATATTCTATTACATCACTAAAATGCCATCCATCTTCGTCAGATTTCTGTACGATTTTTGCGATAGGTCTAAAAGTCATTTAAATCCTCCTATTTAAATCATCTTTGATTCCATGCTTCGACAGCAAGTTCAGGAGTCTCTTTGAGTTTAGTACAGTATCCGCATTTGACACATGAGCATCTATGTCCATTTTTATAGTGAATCATTCGATATTTTGCGTATCCACATCTTTTACAGGGCATCTGAACCTCCTGCTTTAAGGCGTTGTTCATTCTTTATACCCAAGCTCTTTTCTGGTTTCCTCTAGTTCGTCTTCTGTTTCTTTTGCCATCCGTGCAATGTCTTCATGAGATAACGCATAGCCCTGAAGAGAGATCGGCGGAACATCCTCTTTGTTGTCTGCTTTCTCACGCGCTTTCAAAAGAGCAATGAGTTCTTGTATCTTCTGCTTATTTTCATAGTAATGCCAATCTTTCAGATCTGCTTGCATTAGCATATCTACATTAGTCTGAATATCCATTTTCACGCTTCCTCTGTTAACGAGTTATCTATATGCCCCCGATCTGGGGGCGATGCTACTGAGCAAACCCATATCGTTTTGCGAAATCCGCTGTGGTTTCCTGCATATCATCACCCCCCTGTCAGTCATTCCCATTTCACTGCCCTTCCACATTTTGGGCAATAATTTGCAATCCTATCAAACGGTTCAGTACAAACGCCACATTCCCAAGAATATAAAGACTTTGGTGTGTATTTGGGTTTTACGGGTTCCTGCTCTTTCAGTAGGGCAAGAGCATCATCATAAACCGACAATAACCAATCCCTATCTTGTACAAGATCGCATTTCCCACAATCCCTGTCACAGTTCCGTGATACGCACTCCCGTTCGATCTGCAGTCCTTTGATAACCTTCTCTCTGTCAATCGAACTCTCCATTGTTCATTCTCCTCTGTGTGATGCCGTCAATGAGTTTCTTTTGCTCTTCCAGCAAGTCAATGATTTCATCAATTGCCTGCGCATAAGGCCATAAGTCTTCATGCCTGAGTTGACCAATATCTTGTTTTAAGTTTTCAAGCCATTTGATAGCGTCTTCATTTCTCATTCCCACTTCACAGCCTTTCCACAATGTGGGCAAAACATATAACCAGTTACCAAATCGTAATTGCAATTCCCGCATTTAATAAAATGATTATGTTTTCCGTCAATGCGTCTCGGCTCAACCGCTTCCTGCTCTTCCAGCATGGCTTCTAACCGCTTAACTTCTGCTTGATACATTGCAATGTGATCGTCACGATATTGCAATTGCGTTTCATCGTCTTTCAGCAGGGCAAGGGCATCACGCAACATATAATCGCGACAATTCATTGTGGTATACCCTTTTCCGCTTAAACAATACGGACAATCATTGCATTTTCCGTGTCCAAGGCAAATGTCAATTGCTTTGATTATATTTTCCCTGTTCATGTCATCGCCCCATTTTCTTGAAAATAAGCATCAATGCAAGACAAAAGAATATCAAGGACAAGTTAAATCTGATATCTTCCAATACTGCAACAAGTTCATTCATTCCCGTTTTACCGCCTGTATTAAAATGTTATTTAATGCGGGTGAGGATTTGCACCCCACATGATGCGCCTTTTGCCGTTTACCGAACTGGGTCATACTTCACCGCATTACGCTTCTCTGCTGTCGTGGGCGCATCTTCCCAATAGTTGCGTCTATCCTATTCCGCCACCGCATCATAGTTTTAAATTATTTATCCCACTTTATCGGCCTTCCGCAATGTGGGCAATAACACGTATCATCGTCATCCGACATCATCCAACGACATCCGCATATAGTACATTCAAGGGCTAAGCCGTACCATTCTTCTTCGAGGGTTGACATAAAAATTTTTACAGGTTCATGTTCTTGCAACGATACAATAACCTTGTTCAACGCTTCTCGCAGCATAGAATAGTTTTCTGGTGTTTCCGGTGGATAATTAGTTATAATTGCTTTTATAGCTTCTTCATTCGTCATACGTTAAACTCTCCGGCTGCTTATCTTGAAAGAAATATTCCATATCATCTTGACTCCATATTTCAATATGTCCATATTCCTCTGTTTCTATAATATCTTCCAACTTCGACATACGTTTCTCCTGTTTAATGTATTATTTAAGTTACTTTTCCTGCATACTCGAACCACCAACAGGCGGTTGCGGTTCAGCGTCTTTATCCATGTTGCCTTTGGGTTGATATCCCGGTTTAATGTATTTTTCCATGCTTCTCGTTTTGATATCAATCATGTCGATAATCACGATTATAAAGATAAAGATCGTTGCGTATCCCAAAGGTGCAAATAGCATTGCGATGCTCTTCTCCTGTGTTAATTTAATTAGCAGACTAAGCCTTCTCCCAACAATCTACTATGATCCACGCCATACGTTATTTATAGCTACGTATCAGAGCTTTGACAAGGTGGATCGTCCCTAAAATGCGGGCGTGGATTTGCACCACGCATAACAGATTGTGTACCCTTCGGCTGCTCCATCTGTCTTGTGTTCGGCTCTGCCTAGCGTCTACCTTTTCCGCCACCACATTATAATTACATAAGCTGTTTTACTTCATCAATGAAGTATTCAACCAAGCTACTCTGAGAAGGCACCGCTTGACTTATCTTAAAATCCTCGGAGCCAAATACCTTCTTAATAATATCCTTCATAATCATCAGATGCTGATCCTTATTCTCTTCGCCGCCAAGTTCAAGGTATTTAACCCAAATTTCCTTAGCTTCAGCCATAACCTCATTGAAAGGTCTGTCCTTAACCTGCGCGAATTCGGTATGGTCGGTTACCTGTGCGCCATCTTTTTCTACGGCCATATCAATGGCATCGCCAATGGCATCTACTAATTCCTGATAGCCAAACTTAATTTTTGGTTTTAAATATTGATAACGACTACCTGCAAATACAGAGGGCGTAGAGCGAGTATATAAGAACCGTTCAGAAGTTCCATCGGGATTCATCTGCACCTGCAAATATCCAATAATATCTACAATCGAATTGATGATAGTATATGCCTGATTAGGCAGATCGGGCGCGACAGCGGTAATTTCATTTCCATCTTCATCGCGCATTTCAGTAGGCTTATCCTTGCTGTGAGCGATGAATAGGATACCAAATCCAAGCAAGGTAATTTCGCGCCAGAATTCAGAGAACTCAGTTCTTAGCATATTCCAACCCTGTCCCCACGGAACATCACGAATACTATCAACATTTTCTCTTTGACAAATATATTTTTCACACAGCTGCCATGCGATAGAAGCAGTATCTACTACAATACTATCATACATTTCTTTTGCCTGAGGTTTACGTAGCTGTGTAAGGACTTTCTTAGCGTCAGTCCAACGTAGAATTGGAACCGCGCGAATACCGGCCAAAGCGTTAGTTCCCTGTTCAAAGTTTAGGAACAGAGAACGAGGTAGCTGGCTGCCAAATGTAGACTTGCCAGTCTTAGGCTGGCCATAAATCAGCAAAAACTTACCTTTTAGGTCACGACTAATTTTAGACGGTTCCAAACTAAAAATATCAATATCAGCCATTTAATTCACTCCTTTTGTATAATTGGTACGAGGTTGGGCGCAAGCCGATTCTTGCGCCCGTACCCTCTATCATATCGTAGGCAGTCAAGTGACCGTTTATGCTTTAATCACTCCTACCACCGGTGTTGGCCTACGATTACTCCCACTCATACTTCTTCGTATCGGTATGATTACTACTACCGCCCTTAGGGGCCTTCGCGCGAGCATCAATCTGCATCTGCTCAATCATAGCCTTACGAACATTAAAGGCTTTCTTGATATCGGTCGGATCATAACTGAACTCCTCATCCTTCGCGGTATCATCACCACCGGTGATAATTAGCTCACGAACAAAAGTCGTGGTGGTCTCTGGGATATCTTCACCCCAACCGCTGGACTCATGAGAAGCTTCTACTTCCTGAGAAGTTACACGAACACGTCCAACAATACGCTGAGTTGTATTTGCTTCCCAATTACGAGATACAAATTCTACCTTGTCAGGCGCTTCTACAATAAAATCAAGAACATCAAGACGTCCGCCATACTGGACAATACCGCCCCGGACAACCAGACGACCGGTAGGATTGCCCTCACGATCGACCTCATCATCAATGCTCATGATATAGATTTCAGTATTAAAGGTCGCGGCATCACTTAGCTTCGCGGCATTAATAAAAGAGCCACGAATCTGGAAACCATGAATTAGATTGCCATTACGAGATACAAAGTTATTCTCGGACAGAACACCACTCGTAATGCGTACCTGATCGGCCGCGTCAACACCAACATTCTGAGCTGTCTTCAGCTCCTTCAAATCAACTAGGGACTTATATGCTGGATTGGGCTTACCAGTGCTGGTATAAGGAGCAGCGAAGAAACCAACTGGAATCTCACTCGTCTCTTCCTTGCCATCAACTGGCTGAGTTACACGAATGGTAACTGTCGCGCGCTTATACTCGCGCCCATCGGACATCTTGCCCTCACCAAATTCAACATTCATTAGCTTACCAACTAGGTTCATTTTGTTCATTGCTTGTACATTAATATCTTTCATTTTTATTTCTCCTTTTTTCTTTTATTATACATTAAATTTTTATTTTTGTCAAATTAAAAGCCTTCTACTTCAGCTTCGGCTTCCTTAGCAGCCTTCTTGGCAGCGCGTTCAGCGGCGCGAGCAGCCTTGGCGGCTTCCTTCTCAGCCTTCTTAGCTTCTTCCTCGGCAACTGGATCATAAGCCAAACCTGCTTCAGTTAGGGTATGATATAGTACCTTATGAGTCTTAGCCTTACGGGTCTCGGTTGCGGGAGCATCTTCAACGATTTCTTCACGGGTAGTGATAGCACGGTTCTTCTTAATTAGAGCGTTAATTGCGCCAGTAACAGATGCGAATGGAATATCCAGAGCTTCCGCAATCTGTTTCTTTGTTAGTTCTTCACCATAATGTTCCTTCATGTAATTTAAAGTCGGAGGCCAAGCGGTCTTAGGAAGACAAGACCAGA
>JAZQFG010000010.1:0-3565 GCA_045539375.1 Acutalibacteraceae bacterium
GGGAACCCGCCACGGCGCTCATGTCGCTCCTCAGCGTTGCACTGTCCTCCGTGACGGGAAAGCATATGCATGATAGCATACTCGGGGGAATCTTCACCCCCCTAAAATTCAAAATTGTCCTTGACATGGGGTACACTTCAACGTTCTCCAAAGAATGTTTCAAAAGACTACCCGACAAAGTATATCCGAGCGGCCAATATTACCGAATCAGGGCTATCACTTGACGATGTTTTAGAAATGGAGTTTACTCCTTTTGAAAGAGAGAAGTATTACCTAAAAAAAGGTGATATTGTGATCTCAGAAGCCTCTGGAAGCGCAACGCAAGTGGGTAAACCTGCGGTCTGGCATGGTGAAGTAGAAAACTGTTGCTTTCAGAACACGGTAATAAGGTTCAGGCTCTATAATGATAAGCCGGAATACGTTTATTGGTATCTCAAATATTTGTATATGTCTGGTACTATAGCTAAGATAGCTGGTGGTGTTGGAATTAATCATTTAGGCGCGAATAAGTTTTCGAACATAGAAATACCGATTTCGTCGACTGATATTCAAATTTCAACAGTTGCCAATATTGAGTCTCGTCTATCCGTCTGCGACAGCATTGAGCAGACCGTGGATGCCGCCCTGCAGCAGGCGGAGGCTATGCGGCAGAGTATTTTAAAGAGGGCGTTCGAGGGCGCACTTTAAAGCCTTCCCCTCTGGGGAAGGTGGCACGGCGCGTCCCCCGCAAGCGCCGTGACGGAAGAGGTCAACCTCTCCCGCCCTGCGGGCACCCTCCCCAGAGGGGAGGGCAACGGGAGACCTCTCCCGCCCTGCGGGCACCCTCCCCAGAGGGGAGGGCAACGGAAGACCTCTCCCGCCCTGCGGGCACCCTCCCCAAAGGGGAGGGCAACGGAAGACCTCTCCTGCCTTGCGGGCACCCTCCCCAGAGGGGAGGACAACGGGAGACCTCTTCAGTCACAGCCGCAAGCGGCTGCGACAGCTTCCCCAGAGGGGAAGCCAAGGAAAGGAGCGACGCAATGGTTTACTATTACAGTGAGAAGAACAAGCCGCTTGCGCAGGAGCTCCGCCGGAACATGACGCCGCAGGAGCGGCATCTGTGGTACGATTTTCTCTCAAGCTATCCGGTACGTTTTCGGCGTCAAAAACAGTTTGGCCGCTATATTGTGGATTTCTATTGCAGTGCCGCCAAGCTTATTCTTGAGGTGGACGGCAGCCAACATTATACCCCTGACGGCATGGAGTATGACGAGGAGCGCACGGCATACCTTGAGAGTCTGGGTTTTCAAGTCCTTCGCATCTCAAACGCCGATGTAAACCGGCACTTTCGCGCTGTATGTGAATGGATAGACCAGAACGTAAAAACGAGAATGGGCAGCGACGATGGTCAATGAAACAACTCAGATAAACACCTGTTGCCATGTGTATGTGCATTTAAGCATCTGATATTATAAAGATGCCAAGACATCAATAAGAAGAGGAAAAAACAATGCCTGAACAAACTTCATCCATCATCTCCAAGGTCTGGGGCATGTGCGGCCCGCTGCGGGACGACGGTGTTTCCTATGGCGATTATCTGGAACAGCTTACCTATCTGATCTTCCTCAAAATGTCGGACGAATATTCTAAACCGCCCTATAAAAAAGAGACCGGCATCCCGAAGGGCTATGGCTGGACGGATATGAATACCATCACGGGTGCGGATCTGGAAGAGCAGTATAAAAAGACACTGGAAAAGCTGGGGGAGCAGGGCGGCATCCTTGGCCAGATCTTCAAGGGCGCGATCAACAAGGTCAGCAATGCCGCGATCCTTTACCGGATCGTGCAGATGATCGACCGGGAAAAGTGGGTCTCCATGTCCTCGGACGTAAAGGGAGAGATCTACGAGGGCCTGCTGCAGAAAAACGCCGAAGACGTGAAGTCCGGCGCAGGCCAGTATTTCACGCCCCGCGCCCTGATACAGGCGATGGTCGCCTGTATCCGTCCGGAGCCGATGAAAACGATCGCCGATCCCTGCTGCGGCAGCGGGGGATTTTTCCTCGCGGCGCAGTCGTTCCTTGCCGATCCGGAGAATTATGCGCTGGACCGGGAGCAGAAGGAATTTCTGAAAAACAGTACCTTCTATGGCAACGAACTGGTGGCGTCCACCTTCAAGCTGTGCCTGATGAATCTGTACCTGCACAACATCGGGGACATTTACGGCAGCGTCCCCGTCGCCCACGGCGATTCGCTGCTCACCGATCCCGGCTATCGTGTGGACTACGTCCTTACGAACCCGCCCTTCGGCAAAAAATCCTCCCTCACCTTCACCAATGAGGAAGGCGAACAGGAGGAAGAGGATCTCGTCTATAACCGTCAGGATTTCTGGACCACCAGCAGCAACAAGCAGCTCAATTTCGTCCAGCACATCAATACGATTCTGAAAGCCACGGGTAAGGCCGCTGTGGTCGTGCCGGACAATGTGCTCTTTGAGGGCGGCGCAGGGGAGACTGTACGCAAAAAGCTGCTCACCACCTGCGATCTGCACACGATCCTCCGCCTGCCCACGGGTATCTTCTACAAGCCGGGTGTCAAGGCAAACGTCATTTTCTTCGATAAGCGTCCTGCCAGCGCCGAAACGCAGACGAAGACCGTCTGGATCTATGATTTCCGCACCAATGTCCACTTTACGCTCAAGCAGCACCTGATGCAGTATTCTGATCTGCTGGATTTCATTGCCTGCTATCACCCGGAGAACCGCTATGAGCGCACCGAAACGTGGAGCGAGGATAACCCGGATGGCCGCTGGCGCAAATTCGACATTGCCGATATCCTTGCGCGGGACAAGACCAGCCTCGATATCTTCTGGATCAAGGACAAGTCCCTTGCCGATCTGGACAGCCTGCCCTCACCCGACGTGTTGGCTGATGATATCATCGAAAACCTGCAGAGCGCTCTGGAGAGCTTTCAGGAGCTGAAAGCGCAGTTGAAATAAAACATCACAGAAGGATAGTAAGGACGGGAATATATGGATCAACACGGTGAAATCATCCTCTATCAGACCGAAGACGGACTGACAAAACTTGACGTCAAGCTTCGTGACGAGACCGTCTGGCTATCACTGGATCAGATGGCAGAACTGTTCGACCGGGACAAATCCACGATTTCGCGGCATATCCGCAATGTATTCAGCGAGGGTGAGCTGCAGCGCGAGGCAGTTGTTGCAAATTTTGCAACAACTGCCGCTGACGGAAAAACCTATCAGGTCGATTATTTCAATCTTGACGTCATCATATCTGTTGGCTACCGCGTTAAATCGCAGCGCGGCGTACGTTTCCGCCAGTGGGCCACCGCGCGCTTGAAAGAGTACATGATCAAGGGCTTCGCGCTGGACGACGAGCGGTTGAAAGGCCACGGCGGCGGGGATTATTGGAAAGAGCTGCTTGACCGCATCCGGGACATCCGCTCCTCGGAAAAGGTGCTGTATCGACAGGTGCTGGATCTCTATGCCACCAGCCGGGACTATGACCCCTCCAGCCCGGAATCGCTGCAGTTTTTCAAAATCGTACAGAATAAGCTGCACTAC
>JAZQFG010000011.1:0-44695 GCA_045539375.1 Acutalibacteraceae bacterium
TCCTTTTTCATTGATTAATCCTCCAATTGTGTTTTGTTTTCGTGACTGGCAGGTCGCTTACATTCTAACACAATTGGAGGATTCTTTTCATCGCTAAAGCTTTATCCAACCACGCGACTATCGCGTGGTTTTCGCTTACAAGAAAATCCCGCCCATTTGTAGGGGCGGGATTCTTGTCTCTCGTATTCAAAACCCAAAACTTTTACTCGTCAATGCAGATCGTTTCGCCGGAGTTAATCTGATATAGTTTACTGTCCACATCGAACCAAATCGTATGCAAGGTAGGATTATATACCCTACAACCATCAGCGCTGTATCGTAAGCTTTTATACGCCTGCACATAGTCATATATTTCTATGTTGGTGGCATACCAAATCTGATCATTAAAGGCTAATCTCTTGCAAATTTCCTCAATATGATCCCAGTTGTTATTATTATCGAACTCATAGCTGTGTCCCCAGATATAGAACAAGCGCGGCACGCGTATGGCATGGTATACTGTTTCGGAAATATCAATCGCCAGAAACTTGTCGATGTATTCCATTATCTGGGGATTGTTATGATGTGCCGAGGGCATCCAGGCGTGAAAGTCCTGTGGTAATAGAAAGTTATCATTATCACCGCCAAGCGTTCGTGCATAAGCAATGTCCAGCTCTTCAAGATAATTCTTAATGGTAGCGTAATCTCCAAAGCTACCCATCTGCGTTATGCCGGTATCGGGATATGCCATACCTCGTACGATGCTGTCGCATCGTTCCTCAAGCTCCATACGGCAGTCAAGCACGTCTCTGATGCCCTCAATCGTTCTCGTATTACCGTTTGCACGATGTTTTGCACCGTGCACGGCAATTTCATGACCCTTGGACAAGAAAATATCTTTTATTTCTTGTTTGGAGTAGCTATTGCTAAACTTTGCACTATTAAAATTAAAGGTACCCTTCATCCCATACTTGTCAAACAGCTCGGCAAGCCGCTTGTCTTGTGGAACGCCATCATCATAACTGAACGTAACCGCTTTTGCTTTCCCTTCAGGATATCGCATAAATACAGAGCGCATAATCATCACCTCATATTGTAACTTTGCCGATATTGTAACATAACTGTTGCGGAACTGCAAGAGAAAGTAAACCATTGGTAGGGTCCATATGAAATAGAACATATACAGAATCTATCGTAAAATTAGGAGTTTTGAGGATTCCTCAGGGGCGAATCGGAATTAAGCGACAAAAGAAAACCGTTGAAATCAAGCGATTTCAGCGGTTTTCTTGTCTATGAGCTATGAAAAAGATATTTTCGACAGTTTTGCGTATGAATTTGAACTTTCACAAAAAACGAATTATACATAAAGCGGATGATTATCGCTTTGAGATGAGCATGCGTTTTTAACTTTTTACAACACAAATAGCAGGTTTTTCTTTATCGCGGGTAACTTTTAGCCAACCCATATCAAACAAGGTATTCACCAAGTTTTCAATAGAATTAAAGCGGTAAACAAACGCACCAACATATTCTGCTGTTTTGCGAATATGTGCAGGCGCAAGATCTGCCGTTATATTTGCGGCAATTTCAGCAGTTTTGCGATTCAGTTCCGATACAATAGAAGTGCATTCGCTTAGAATCTCACGAAGCTTATCGTATTCTTCAGTTGTCCACACGGCGAAATTCGCTTTGCCATTATTAACGTATCCAAGCTTAGTAAGACGTTCCTTCCAATCCTTTGGCAAATACTTATAACAATCTGCTACAGTACAAACTACAGAGTCGGTCATATGTCCTTCAAAGTGTTGAGCGTTCAAAGTTTGCCTAAAATTCATTGCAATCACGCTACCGCGACCGTCACCGGAGGGGACGCCGTTATAAATGCCTTGGATTCCTCTTGGAAGTTTATCACCTACAACATTCTCTGTACTCCTGCCCCAAATAATTCCACTTCCTCCGCCACCGTTTACAAGAGAATAAGGACCATCATTAGACAACTCTCCGTAGTTCGTCGACAAATCGTTTTCGGTATCAATCAGAGACCAATGAAGACACAAGAGAATCTTTTGCCAACGAGCAAGATTTTCATTAGAAAAGCGATCTCCGAAACATGCCTCAAATTCATCTGCCACTGAGATAAACCTCTCAGCAGTAGCCTCTATAAGTTCTTTCAGCTTTCCGTCAATGGTTTTCGTGCAATCAAGTGTGAAGATAGGAATGTTCGTCAGATACCTTCCGTTGTCGCAGACAAGATACTGTCGGTCAATGAGCAGTTTGATCTCGTCTTCAAGATAAGGAAGAGCAACACCAAGTTCAATACTGATCTCTTGAATTGTTACAGGACTGTAATATGCCGCAAGCAAAATGTTTCCTTTAATCTTTCGTTTTTGAAAATCACGATATTCGCGGTCATCTCCCGCTTTGGTTCCCCAAAAATCAATTTCAAAGATATTAGGGCGATAGCTTTTTTCTCCGTATAATCTTTCCATGTTCATACCCTCTCTGATAATTTTTCGTGCACGGAACAAATAGTATTTCACCATTTCCGTGCTGATCTGCAATTTTTTAGCTACTTCGGAGCAGGAGAGGTTTTCAATGTAGTATAAAACTGTTGAATCGCGGTATTGCTTTGATAATAAGGACAGTTCTCTGCGAAGCAGATTTAGATCTTCTTTTTTGATGATTTTTTCTAAAGCGGACTCCGTTTCGTCGGCGATGTTTTCGTCAAGTTCCGTAGTTCTATTCGCGATTTTAGATCTCTTGCGAAGAAAGTCCACATAGACATTCTCTGCAATTTTCCACATAAAACCGTAAAAGCGTTCTTCCTCATTTAGGTTTTTTGCAGATTTTATGATCTCATAGAGAATATCGCTTGCAAGATACTCAGCATCGTTTACATTGCCAAGCCTTGTTAGCGCAAAGCCGAAGATTGACTTCATATTCTCCGTTATCAATTTTTCAAGTTTTATACTATCCATTTGTTTCTCCATTTCCGTTTTCTGGCGCCTTCATACATATAGTCGTTGGAAAGATAAAACGGTTAATATGGTTTGTGAATTTTTTATTTTATTATATCATATTTCTACATTTATTTTAATTTCTATAGAAAATACTGTGGTAACACATACTGTTTTTGCGAGAGTTCAAGCCTGTTCTGAGAAAGATATCTTTTTTGTACGTTCAAATCGACAACTGAAATTTCGCCCACAAAAGCAGAAAAAACCCTGATAAAATCAGAGTTTTTCTGTGGCTATATCTTTTTTGTAGCCCTTTGATGGCAGGGGCAGTAAGATTCGAACTCACGACACGCGGTTTTGGAGGGGGTGTGAAATGCCGCAAATCCGCTCCACAGTTGGCTTTGTTTGGGCTTTTGTGCAGATTTCCAAATAAGACCGCGTGCTTTTGATGCTTTCTTGATGCTATGGGAACTTTAGCTCTCCTTTATGCCTCACAAAATGGCAAGCAGGTTTACCACCGTGTGACAAGGTACGAGTAACTATAATAAGGGAAGAAAGACATAGGCTGGAAATATATGATAATTTCCATTTCGTGTTTATCACTATCATCAGAGCAACTCCCTTCGTCATAACGCTCGTGTATGTTTTTTCTTATGCCATCGACCTTACTATAACCACGAGCACCCCACAACCGCCTTGAACTATAGAAGCCCAGTTCAGCACAAGGCCGAACTGGGCTTCTAAAACTATGGTGTTTTTTCGTGTCTACTTTTCCTTAAAATGGATCGAACCGTGTTTTGACTTTGACTTAATCCTCGCGGGCGGATACCAGACTGAGGTTACGAATATCCATGGTGACGTCATAGGTACCGACCGACTCAAAACCAATGTTCATACCGTCGATCTTCAGATCGGCCAGCGATTTCACCTTGTTCGAAAAATATCCCCGATCCTGTGCAGCGGCAAACATTTCCTTCAGATGCTTGGCCATATCGATCTCGATATGGACCCAATCCCCTCCCGGAGCGGGTTTGCCATTCTTCCACAGGCTACCATTGGCTTGCGCATAACAGGCATCTGTGCCGGTCTGATAGATCAGCTGACCGGAGGCATCCGCTTTGCCGCCATCCATATGTACCGACAGACCGGTCTTTTCCTGCTCGGAGGAAAACAGTGTAATCCCAAACCAAACAAAATCCTGTGAATCAAGCCCTTTGACATAAAAATACAGCAGATACTGGCTGATGTGTGCAAAGTCATGCGCATTGGGCTTATGGCTGAATGCACTGAGGCGAACATCCAGCGACAGCGTCAGTTCGTCCACATCACAGCGATACCAGGAGCGTTCTCTTTTTCCCAAGGCGGAATAGCCGAAATCCGGCGCTTCCAGCAACAGATGGGGCCAATAATCCCCGGCTATGGCCGCCTGATTGGGTTTGTTCGCATAATAGGGGGCACTATCCAGACGCAGGGATATACCACCGTCTTTCAGATAGGTGACCCACTTGGTCTTTCCGTCGGTCAGCACATTGGCCGCCGACGACACACGGTCGTTCCACAGGCACGGGCCACTGTCCCACTGAGCAATGATCCACGAAGGCGTTCCGTTTTTGGTCATATACCGGAACTGGCCCAGGTCCGAATAAGCATCGCCGTTATCGTGATCCTTCTGGGAGCGCACGGTCATACCATAGTAAAAGTCATTATCCGGAATCAGCTGGCGCTGATTGGCCGCCAATCCGGATGTAGGCATAGTAGGAACATACACCTGCTCCTGAAGTGAGGTCTTCTTCGTGGCGGAGGTCGGTTTTACCGTGGTTGTTGTGGAGGAGGTCCGCTGTGCGGCCGTGGAGCTCGTAGTGGAGCTATCGTCGGTCTGCGAGGAATCCAATTGGGTGGAAACGGCCGATTCGGTCTCATTGCCGTCGAACCCGGATGTAGGCACAGATGAGGCCGGTCCCTGGCTGTCACAGCCGGTCACACAAAGCAGCAAAACCGTCAAAATAAGCACAAACATTCGTTTCATACGTTTTTCTCCTTTTTCAAACGAGAACTTAAATCTGCCACATATCCAATTCACGCAGTTCATCGCCGCACAACAACAGCGTCTTCACCTCATAAGCGCCAAAGGACAGGGTCAGCCGGGCGTTCTGACAGCGTATCTGCGTATCCCGAGATCCCTCGGCATTGTGGAACAGACGGAGGATATACCCCTCCCCCGTTTCGGACTTTTTGAAAGCTTCCAAGGTAATGCACGGGTCGGAAACCTCCACCGCAAAGGGAGAGGGAGCAGCGAGGCCCGCATCCGGGAACACATTGAGGGCATACGGCTTTTGATTAAACACCGACGCCAGTCCCTGCAATTCGTCCACCCGAGCAGGCACCAAACGGAAATCAAAGGTCTGCCAGCCTTGGTCGATCTTTTTGGTGAAACGCCCCTGGGGCAGCAGCGGCCTGTCACCAATGGGATGTGCACAATAGGTAGCACCGCGAATCAGCGAGAGGTACACCGCACCATCCTGATAAGAAGAGCCGTATTGGCAATCGTTCAGTACCGCAAAGCAGTCATCGCCATCCCGCACGGCCACAAACCGTTGCGCCACGCATTCTCTTCCATCCATAAACAAATCTTCGGTTCCGTACACTGTTTGCCCAATGTAACGACCGGTCATTGCGACCGGTATCTTCAATTTGAGCATACGGTCTGCGTCACCCCAGAACACATCCATATGAATATCCACCGCATCGCTGTCCTTATACAATCGATATTCCATCCGGATACGGGTATGCTCTAATTCCAAGAAGCTCTCCACGCCCAAATAGACAGCGCCGTTTTCGATGGTCTGAACAGGCTTCATACCGGCGAAAATACCATCCGGCTGCTCCATAAGAGCAAAAGGTCTGCCGTTGCGGCCCATAGCCGTCTGCTGAAAACCGCCCATCCCCCACGGATCTGCGTTATCCTCAAACAGCATAGGAACAATGGGGCCGTTCAGATATTCCACGCCGCCGATACACAACCGTTCCAGCAGACCGCTTTCCGGATGGATCTCAGCAATGCGTCCAGGCTGTTCCAAACGTAGGTCTTCACCCATCTTAGTAGTGGTCACCGGCTCCAACGTCACACGGATATTGTATCGAGTGATCGCCAGCGGGGCCAATTCGGCAACGAAGATCACTTTTTTTCGCCAATCCAGCGAAAAATTACTTTCCTCCTTGATTTGCTGCGCAGGCACGAGATTTCCCTGTTCATCAAACACGTGCATCACAGAGACCTCTGTCTCGCTCCAATTCTGGTCAGCCAGACTAAATTCACAGGAGATCGGCTCCTTAACGGTGTAGGGGTGCGGATTAAATACCAGCACCGGATATTCGCCCGGCGCAGCGGGTCTTTGCCCCATGGTCAACGCAAACAAGGCTTGAGCCCGGAGATCGGAAAGAATCCGCATCCCGTGACCAATCCAGTACAGGGCGTTCTCTTCACCGCTCTTTACCGAGGTCCCCGGCAGCACATCATGGAACTCGCAGCTGAGCAGGTCCACCACAACCTCATCCAACCGCTCCTGGGGGTATTCCATTACGCCCTGTAAGCTGGCCAGAGAACAGATCTTTTCGGTAAAATACAGTGTATTTTCCAGTTCAATATATTTTTTCTTTACGTGGCTCATAGTGGTATAACAGCCCGGCATGGAGATCAGCAGAGACTCTCGCACAACGCACTGCGGATCAATGCGTGCAAAGAAATGTTCGGGCGTAGAATGGAGCATATGCATATCGCCCTTAGCTATCAGTGCCTCGATATCCGCCAAATCCTTGCGAGAGGGGCCACCACCGTGGTTTCCGACACCCCACAGCACGCAAACCGTATCCTCCGGCTGATCCTTTGCTTTGCGTTCTACGTGGAAAGCGGCCTGACCCAGAGGAGTGTTATAGGACTCCACGCGGTTCACCTTCACACGGCTGCCGTCATACCCCTCCCACCAGAACTGATCGCTGTCTGTGGGGAACTGTCCACGGGAAGGACGGGTAATCAGATAGCTATCCTGGCCGCACTTAGCCATGATCTGCACCAGCCCACGGCTATGGCCGAAAGGATCGAAGTTGATCGCCGTAGTGGGGCAGGCATCAAACTGCTCCATAAAATAACGGCGGCCTACCAAAATCTGGCGCACAAAGCTTTCGCCGCTGGGCATATTGCAATCCGGCTGTAAATACCAGCCTCCCATAATATGCCACTTGCCCGTGCGCACTAGATCCTTGATCTTTTGGAACAGCACCGGATCATACCGCTCGATATAGCGGTAGATCAGCACCTCGTTATGACAAAAGATGTAGTCATATTCCTCCGCCAGCATTACTGCTGAACGAAACGTAGACAATGCAGCAAATGCGCCCTCATCCTCTGTCCACTGCCAGATAGGATCCAAATGGGCATTACAAATCAGATGGACTTCCTTCATACGTTGCCCCCCTAACCTCATTCATCTTCGCCTTGCGGCTTTGTATAATACTGAACGGTAAATTCCCGTTCATAAAGCTGGTACTCTTCTTGCCCCGGAAGACAAATCAAAACAGGCACTGCACGCTCCATAGTCATCTGTACCGTGACCCGATGACCGCATTCCTCTACGTCCACCTGCCGTCGCACATGGATCTTCTGTCCACCAAGCGGCACCGTGACCGACAAACTGCCCAGGCACACATCGTGGGGCCGCAGACAGAGCGTATCACCGCCGGGCGAAGCCGGTTGCAGTCCTATCACCATACTCACAAGCTCATACAGCGGCACGGCTGACCAGCCGTGGCAATCACTGCGTTGGGATACCGTATCCTCTGGCCAGGTGGAGAGGTGATACGGCAGCAAATCCAGCCAGGGTGCCCATTTTTCCGGAAACTCATCGTATGCACCCACCTGCTCCATGGCTCGGAATAGATAAAAAGACATAGAATAGGAGCAAGGCAGCAGTTGTTTATCCGTCATACAGCGACGCATCAGCTGCTGTGCCTGTTCACCGGTGATGCATTCCCCCAATACCGCCCAGATCTGTGCGTGTTGGCTGAATGCCGTTTCCGTAGGATGGGTCTTATAATACCCGGCATCCTCATCCCAGGAGGCCCTGTTGACGCTCTCAATCAGGCTTTTCTGCATCCGCTCATATCGTGCGGCCAGATCCGGCAGGCCATCCTCCCGGCAAAAGACGACCATCCGCCCCATAGCATAGGCTAACATAGCGCTGTACAGATACAGCTTCTCGGTAGGATCGGAAACGGGGCTGCCATGATTCTCACGCCATTCATCCACCCAGTCCACAAACAACCAATAACCAGTATCAGTCAACAGACCGTCATCAGGGTCGATATGGCGCTCAAAATAACCCAGAATCTGCATCACAGTAGGTAGGTATCTGTGTATCAGATCCCGATCACCATGATAGCGATAATGGTAATAGAGAATATCGAGGAAAAAGATAGAAAAGATGGGAATGACTTGGTCAAACAGCGCCGGCGCATTGCCGGCTATCATACCATCCGGTCGCAGAGAACTGTGAAAATCCAGCAGCGCCTTGCGCACCAGACGGTCATCGGTGGATACTTGATAGGTCAGCAAGGCCTCGATCATGGTATCCAGCGTATACTGCATCTGCTCATAATAAGGACAATCGATGTAGGTATCCAACATACAGCGTTCCAAAGTGGCCAGACTGATATCGTAAAGCTGTTGCGTTACAGAGGAATCCGCCCTACAACCACCGGTGATCTCCAACGGGTATCCCACCATATGAAAGGATACACCACGCCATTCGATGGGTGTGTCAGCTGTGTTGATCATCACCCGGAGATAGCGGAACACACGCATATCAAAGGGGGCGTATTCTTGCTCACCCACACCCATCAAATACAAGTCTTCTTCGCCGCAGATATCTCCCGAGGCATCGTCACGCACCAGCTTCTGCGCCGAGCCATCCGGCATAACGGAGAAGTAATAGCATTCGGCATAGCGCAGACGGACAGAGCCACCTGCCTGTGCGGAGTATAGCGACAACGCCACATACGCATCTGCAAATGTGCCCATATCGATATCGATAAAGGCACTGGAATGAGGAGGAACAACAACGGTCTCCCCCTGTAAAACAGGACTCAGATCTACACAGCCGCCGTGTTTGGAACAGCCTTTTGCCCGGATATGCCGCCGGTACAGTAGCGGGATATCCCGCGGACACAACTGCCACTCATACAAAACACCGCCCAATCGGCAGGATGAGGCTGGTGCAATCTCCCGGCAGGGCTGCCAAAGGGCCTGATCGGTTCCGCATAACCAGCCGGTGGGGATGGCTGCCCCGTCTATGCACTCCATATCACCGACATACCGGCTCTGATGTGCTTCCACAAAGCAGCGGGCTGTATTCCGCAGACACTCCCACCGTGCATCGGTGTTCAAAAGCGGCAACGCCTCGCATTCCAGCCAAAAGGCCGCACGAGAGCCGTTAACCAGCGATATGGGGCCGCTGTGAAAATCCACCGCCCCAGTGTAATCATTGGGATAGTGTATCACTTCAGCACACAGGAAGTTCTCTCCTGTATGCAGATATTCTCCTATGGAAATCCTATCGTAATACGTACGGTAGCGATCGCCTTTTTCAGGCCCGGCGGCTACAAACACACCGTTGACATACAGCCGATACCGGCTATCAGCGGATACGCGCACCCAAAGATCACCGGCTTGCTCCACGGAGAAGCGCCGGCGAAAAAACATGGCCTGTTTATGTAAATTAGGATCGGAATTGTCCCAGATCCATTTTGCATTCGAATTCATGAACTGTTTCTCCTCACAGTCAGCAAAAAAAGTGAGCGCCACGTGTTTGCGCTAACAAAAACGCATACAATACACCCCTGTGACGCCTTTCGATGAGGTCGATCAAATGGCTCTGACGCTCTCACGGATAATGAGCTTTGGATCGACGATATAGCAACCCGAACCGTCCTCGCGATCCGGTTTATTCATTTTCTTCACAATGGCATCCACGCAGGTTTTCCCCACCTGCAAGGATTCAATAGAAACGGTAGTCAATGCCGGATTGGTCAGTTCGCAGAACATACTGTTATCGTGCCCGATCACAGACACATCCTGCGGAACAGAAAAACCATTACGCACCAGGGCGTTCAGCACACCGATGGCTATAGTATCATTGGCACAGTAAAACGCCGTGGGCATACTACTCCCTTTTTGCAAGGGCAGCGCCACCTCAAAGGCGCTCTGGACAGATTCGGAGCAATACAGTATATCCGCCGAATCGATCGGGCAGTCCAACTCTCGCATAGCATCCATAAAGCCGCGGTACCGCTCGCCCCAAAGGCCGATATTGCCTACCTTGTGCGCCACCATACCGATGCGGCGATGCCCCTGTTCATAGAGGTGCCGCACCGCCCGCTTGGCGCCGCCGTAATAATCAATGCATACCTTCACAGCGATATCGGAAACGGGGTAATTTCCGATAACGACCATAGGCAACCGCCCGGCCATATCATCCGACAACCGCTTCATATGCTCATAAAAAACAAAGTTATCCTCCTCGACGGGGATCTTGAGATCCTGAGGCGTCGGCAGGATGATCAGGCCGTCCACTTGTTTGCTTAACAGCAGATCGGCGCTATGCATCAACTGCTCGTAGGTGGTGCTTCCTCCCAGAATGATATCCAGACCGTATTTGGCCGCCTGCTGGTAGATTCCCGAAACAATAACTGAATAAATGGGATTTTCCAAATTGGGTATGATCACGCCGATGGAATTGGTTTTACTGGTAGCTAAGCCGCGCGCGATCATATTCGGCCGATACCCCAACTGGGCAATGGCCTCCATAACGCACTGATGGGTCGCCGACGACACATGACCGGTGTTATTTATCACACGAGATACGGTCATCGACGATACCTGTGCCAACTTTGCAACATCCTCCAACGTAGCCACCGCTTCTCCTCCATCCACTCTTTTTTTACGAAAGTAAACTGCATATATTTCTAGCAGACACTCTCAGTTTAACTGGTATATTATACCATGTTTCAAAGAAATGTCAAGTTGAGCACACATTCGTTTGTATGTTACAAACCGTTATTCTGCGATACCTTTAAAATACGGTACAGCCATCGGCACCGCCGCCGTGCGGCGATGCCGATGGCCATTTTCATGGCTTACAGGCAAACAGTCGTGTTATTTTTCGTTTACCGAAACTCAGCCGATGCTCAATTTTTTGTGCGTCAGCACCAGCGCGGCAGAAGCCAGCACCAGTACCATCACAGCGACCAGCGGCAGGTTCTCGCCGGTGTCCGGGATGACCGTCTGATCGTCGCTGGGCTTCTGCTCATTGCCAGACTGATTCTGGTCATTACCAGACTGGTTCTGGTCGTCCTTATTGGTCTCATCGTCCTTATCGGAGGGATCGCCTTCGTCCTCCTTGTCGTCATCGACAACGGGCGCCTTAGCCTTAACGGTGATAGCTACGCTGTCGTTGAGCTCCGGATTGGTCTTGGAACTGACCTTGATGACGCATTCGCCCTCACCCACAGCAACGACAAAGCCGGTGTCGTTCACAAAGGCCACATCCTCGTCGGAGCTCTCCCAGATCAAAGAGGTGTTGGTGGAATTCACAGGCTCCAGAACAGCGATGAACTGACGGTCATCACCGGGAGCCATCTCGACCTTCTCTTCTTCAATAGTAAGACCGGTGGGCTCTACCAGATCAGTGACGACCAGGTTATCGAACTCCACATCCGTCTTAGAAACAGAGAAGCCGATGAAGCCACTCTTGCTGACCTGCTCGGTCAGCTCTACGTCTGCCTGCTCCAGGTGGTTGCCATTGATATAGAACATAATGGTATCGTTGTCCACGATGGCCTTGATGCGGTTGACGTCGTTCTCCTTGACCCAATCGTCAATACCCACAAAGCTGATCTGACGCTCAAAGCCACCATTACCCGAAGTGACGAGGAAGTAGCAGCGGTTGCCGCTCTCGCCCTCACTGCGCCACTGCAGACCGAAGGCAATACCACCCTCATAGCTGGCATCTTCGTAGCCCTTATCCATATTTTGGCTGCGCACATAGATCAGGCCAAATCCGCCGCTGTGGTTATTGACATCAACGATCTCGTTGTACTTCACATCCGCCTCGAGAACAAAGTTACCGAATACACGGTCGCCCAGCATATAGCGGGACTTGTAATCGAAGCCCTGAGAGGTGCCGTGCAGTTTGCCATCGACGAGCTCCCAATGGGTACGCTCCGCAGAACCGGCAACGCTGCTGTCGTGACGCTCCCAGCCATCCGCCTGATTGTCGTCAAAGTCCTCGGTGTAGGTCATGCTGGCCTTACCGGAGATGGTCAAGGTCAGCGTATCGGTCTTGGTGGGATCCTGTGCAGAGGTAGCGGTCACGACAACCGTACCCTCTTTCACCGCGCACAGACCGCCCTGTGCAGAGATGGTAGCATTGGCGCTGTCCACCGACCAGATCACACTGTCATCAAAGTTTTCAGTACCGCTTACGGTTGCAGACAGCTTTTGGAAATCGCCCACCTGCATGGTGAGGGCCTCCTCGCCGTCAATGGCGACCTCGGTGATGGTGCCGTGGGGCAGATCGATAACCTCGCCGTCCGCATTCAAGCTGGTGATGCTGAAGTTGCGGAAGCTGGTGGTGTTGTTAACAGACTGCAGGGATACATAGCCCTCATGGCCGGAATCATAGCCACGCTCATAGGTGCGGGCCATAACCAGCTTGCCGTTTACATAGTACTGATAGCCGTAACCATCCACGCGCACGCGCAGGGTGTACCACTCATTGGGCTTCCAGTTAGGAATCTGTCCCATAGTGCGCAGGCCACCCCAAGGCATATTACTGTCGCCCGACCAGCTGGTAACCACGCCGTCCGCCTGCACAAAGAAGCCGTTGCCCTGCTCGTGCAGGAAGTAGGAGCCCTTACGGGTGTTGCCATAGGCCAGCACCGGCCACAGATTGACATTGTTGCGGTCCTCTGTACCGCCGTACAGGATTTCCACACTGGCATCAAAATACTTGACCTTGTACTGGGAGGTCATCACCGCCGTATGGTCGGTGCCGTGGCCCTCCATAACTTCCACACCATTATAGCGAGTTAGGATACCATTCTGGATTTTCCAGTAATCGTCGAAGCTCACATCGTTGATGGTGTTGTTGCCGGAGCTCTCCACATACTGGAAGGAGAAATCCTCCTCAATGGCCGCTTTATCGTTCAGGGGATTGGTGCTGCCGGGAGTCTCCGGCGCCGCATAGCCTAAGTCAAAATCGCCGGGGGTAACCTTCAGGTTGTCGATGATGATCTGGCCTTCGCTGACCTCAAAGGTGATATAGCCGGCCTTGTCACGCAGATTGCAACTGGTCAAAACCAGATGCCCGTTGGCATACGCCGCTGCCACCGTATCCCGCACGATAATGGTGAGGTGCAGCACGCCATTGTCAAAATGCTTGGAGGCATCCAGCTTCTCCTGCATCTCAAAGTTGGTGTCGTTCTGCACAGCCATCATCTGGCGCGGAACAGCTTCGCCGGTATTCAGCTGATAGAGGAAACCACCGCCGCAACCGGGGTCTACGTTCATATCAAACCGATTACGCCAAGTATTGCCGCCGGTAGGGTTACGCACGTAGATACCCAAGATGTTGTTGCCGGGGTCCACGTTGCTGATGGACGCGCCATCGTCGCCACGCCACTGCACATCCAATTCCATCTTGAAGTTGTAGTACTCTTTTTTCAGTGTCCACGCCACAACGTCACCAAATGTGGTGTTGGGGTTGGTCACGGTGTTCAGCGTACCGTCGCTGACCTGGAAATCGATCTGGTTGTTGTCACCAAAGCGGTCTGTGGTATCAAAATCCGCCTTGACAGCGTCCGGATCCGAAAAATCCTGGGTATACACAGCCGTTTCTACCTCAGCGATGGCTGTCACGGCACCCGTAACAGCAAACAGGCTGAGCATCACGGCTACGGCCGCCACTATGGCGACAAACTTTTGCTTTTTCACATTGATCTCTCCTTTCAAATTGGGAAAATGTTGCGCTGGGGCACTGTCTCCTCTCGGCTCACCGCCTCCCTTCCTATATCAGCTACCCAATTTATTGCTTACGGCATTTCTTCATTGTCGTAGACTTGCACCTTAGAAGTGTCAGCCGTACCGCCAACGAACCGGGTTCCGGGAGCATTTTTATACTTGTTGTTGTATATCTTCACTTCCGGTTGATTGTTACTGAAAGAATCCAGGAATATCTGGTATCCCAGATGCTTTTGAGCCCAATCATTTTTGATAAATGTACAATTTTTGATCACCGCATTGCGCGTCTGAGGATTATGGGTAGAATCTGCCACGGTGTTGTGATTAGCCAGGAACATAATGGCCGAGCCGGCATTGTTCTCAAAGGTGCAGCTGTCGATCACCGTATTCTCCGTATCGCACTCGAAATCGAAGCCCACATTGTCCGGGCAGTTCGCACGGGGTGTATCCCGTATCGTCACGTTGTAGAAGGTGACATCCTTGGTATAGAGATTATGGACCGCTGCCGTGCCGGTCACTGCAAATTTGGCTCCCCGCTCAATGAGCGTATTCTCCACCCGGCAGTTCGTCACGCTGGAAATAAACAGGCTGGTGAAGGACACGGGATCCACAGTGTTGTCGTGCAGATACAGATCCGACATATACACATCACCAAACTTGTTGCAAAGGGCAGTCTGGCCGTCCACACAGGTGTGGTTAAACCAGCCCAGGGCAATACCGGCACCGGTATTGTATACTTCGGTATTGGTAATGCGCAGATCCGTCAGCACCCGGGTCTGATTGTGCTGCGAGGACTCGGTGCCGGTCACATCGATGCCGGTAGACCAGGCCAACCGGTCTGCTCTGCCGGTGCTCTCGCTGTTCCCACGGAAATCGTGAGCCACGATATTATCCAGATAGACAGAGCGATTGTTGTAGCTATGGTCATAAAACAAGGTAATCCCAGCGCCGGCGTTGCACACCTCAATATCCGAGAGCTTCACATAGGTGGGGTCATACAGGAACATACAGCGCTCATACAGCTCCCCGTTAAGCTTGATGACCGGACGGGCGGAGCCGGCTCCGTAGGCTTTGATCTCTACAAAGGCCCCTTCCGCGCCACGGGCGTGGATATTCAGCCGCTGATTCCAAACGCAGCCCCGTTTCAAGAACACCTTTTCTCCGGGCTGCAGACGTAGCGTATTCAGATTGGTGAAATCTTTCCACGCCTCCTCGGGAGAATGACCGGAGTTATTGTTATCGCCCGCCGTATCGATGTAATAGTACTTTTCGTTATACGGATACGGGTTAACGGTGGTAGTGGTTGTGGTGGTCGTACCGTCCTGTTTCGACGGCGCCGGCTTGGCAGTACTGCTGGTCGGCTTCTGACTGACAGCACTTCCCGTGCCGGTCGTCTGCGTCGTCGTAGTAGTATCGCCCACGGAACTCGTTTCCGTCCCGGAGGGCTGCGGCTCCGGAGTCGGTACATCCGACGAGACCGGGTCCGAGAGAACGGGACCGTCGCCACCGCAGCCACAGAAAGCGAAGGGTATCATCACCAGTGCCAGCAACAGGCTGGTGTATCTGTATTTACGTTTCATACTTCCCCTACCTCATCAGTTACTGTAATATTTATCCATCTGCACCTGAACAGACTTGCTGATGGCATCAAAGGCCTCCTTGGGGGTCTGCTCCAACAGTATAATTTTGGGGATCGCCTTGACGTTGTAATCATACATACCGCCCTTGAGGCAATCGCCGCCGGCGACCATCTGCAGCTCGCCGTTCATAACGATATGCATCATCTCCAGCGAATCCTCGTCACGCAGAGAAACGGCCATGGCGTTGTCCCAATCCTTAATACGGTGGTAGCAACGGTTGGCAATGGCCTTCAGTATAATGCCGGAATCCTCAATGTCCGGATCCTCATTATACAGGGCATAATACCGTGCATCCGTGATGATGGACTTATAACCCTTGCCCTTAGCATCCGGGCCCAGAGGCACCGGCAGCAGACCGTAATCGTCCTCCATGACCGGAGAGAGATAGGGCGGGGCATATTCGTTGCAGTTGAAGAACAGCGCTTTGCCAGAGGTAAAGGCGCCCATGGTGGATTCCGTCTTGGCTTCGTTACCGGCAGGATTCAGTTCCTTGAACAGTTTGCGGTCGATGAGCCCGGATTTGGCATAATTACGCCAGAAATTCCAGACGTTCAGCAATTTTTCATCCGTCGGGTTGAATATGGCCTTGTTATCCTTCAAGATAACCGGGGAGGTCTCGTTGGCATAGGCGAAGTTACCCAGCCAGTACCGCAGATAAGACACACAGCCATAAACCTTATGGTTGGATTTTTCATAAACGGTTTTGGACAGCTCTTCAAATTTCTCGAAGGTCCATTCACCCTTACGCACCAGGTCATAGAGGTTGCCCAGGTTATACTTCTCCGCAATGTCCTTATTGAAATAGATGTACGAGCGGAGAATCTTCTCCTGATCCACACCCACGCCGTAGATGCCGTCCTTGATGGTGGCAGCCAGCGTCATAGCCATATTCCACTCGTTCTTCTGCAAATCAATAGAAGACACCGTGCGCAGATTGGCCAGGGTACCGTTGGTGATCAGGTCGTTAAACTGCGTCTGCAAATCAAACACGTGGGCATAAACATTACCCGCCGCCTTTTGAGCACTGATATCCCGCGCGTAGGTATTTGAGCTCATCGCCACGATTTCAATGGTGCAGTTGTAATCCTTTTCGATCTGTCGCAGCTGGGCGGCACGGAACTCGGAGTTAGCAAAGGTGCCCTTGATATACTCCTGCGGCCAGAAGGTGCCCAGTTTGAAATTCCTGCCGCCCATATCCTTCACGGTCTCATAGATAACGTGATCGCGTACCGGCTTGATCTGCTCGGCGATCTCATCAGGAATTTCCACCTCCCATTTCTTATCCGGTGCTTCGATAGCGTTAGAAGCAATGGTTCTCGAAGTGGTGGGCCTTTTCTTGGTGGTGGTTTTGCGGTCGCCGGCCGTGGTGCTGCCACCGCCGTCTACCACATCACTGTTTTCTACCGGATCACTGTTTTCTGCCGGATCACTGACAAAATCACTTACGTCAGATATCGCCGAAGATGTACCCGAGGCATCAGGTTCGTCGGGATCTTTACCGCAGCTGACCAGTGTAATGCACATGACCGCCACCAGGATCAGCGCAACCAGACGCTGAATGCGCATTGCCTTTGTTAACATGACAAATACCTCCTTAAATTTGACGGCATCTCCAAGAGTCTCCGTTCTCTGCCACGCGCACAGATACCGATGCTCTTGAATGCCTATTATGTTACCGCAAACATTTTGCAGTGTAACACCTGTATAAAACAACTAACGGTGGAGCTATGTCCGTCAGCCCACCAAGCCGGCGCGATCCAAAGACTGAACAAAAAACTTCTGTGCCACGATGTACAGAAGCGCCAGCGGAAGAATAGCCAGTAACGCGCCTATATTCTGATAATTGGAAGCGATGATTGGCAGTGTGCTACCACTGATTCTGCTCATTGCCGTTGAGAGCACGGAAAAATCGATCAAAAACAGCGAGCTGTACACCGTGTCGGTCCACTGCCAGGAAAAAGACAGAAGAAGCGTGATCACGATCAGCGATTTTGCCGAAGGCAGCATCACCTCAAAAAACGTCCTCCACGCCCCGCAACCATCCAGCGCTGCCGCCTCCTCCAGTTCCCTCGGTGAATTCTTAAAAAATTGACGGAACAGGAAAATGAATAGACCGTTTTTGAGCCCATATCCAGTTAGCGACAGGATGAAAATCGGCAGTGGCGTATCCAACAGATTGAACAGACCAAGAAAATCCCGGAATTTCAGATAAAACGGAATGATAATGGTGCCCGGTGGCACAATGATGGAAAAGATTACCAGGGCAAACACAAACCGATTGCCGAAAAAAGCAAACCGTGCCAGACCATACCCCGACAAAGCCGAGATGAGCGTCTGAGAGAGCGACACCGTCACCGCCACCAGCAGGGTATTGCCCAGAGCCGTGAAATAATCCATTTCCGAGATAACCTTAATCACATTATTCAGCGTAAAGGACTTGGGAATAAATCGGACAGTCGGATCCAAAAAGTCATTCAGGCTCTTAAAAGCATTGACGCTCTTGATGAAAAAAGGGTACAAAATGATGTAGCACAACCCCAGCAGCAGCACAAAACGAACCATCTTCCAGAATAGGGACATCCACCACGACGTGGAGGTCAGGCGATAGGAAACGGAACCTCGCACATCGCTTTTCGGCAGCGAGGGCGCTGATCCGGTCGCTTTTGACAGACCCATAGGTTACCTCCTTACTCTAAGTAGTGGATGCGCTTGGCAACCACTCCGCAAATGATACCTAGCAGAATCATATTTACCAAGAAATACACCCACGATACCGCCGCGGAAAAGCCTAGACCGGCATTGGCATCGCTGAAAGCCTTATCCTGAATATAGTCCAGGATCCCGTATTTGGGATTGGTAAACTGATCCACAAAGGTATATACGGTATTGACCAGGATCATAGGCGTCAGCATCGGAAAAGTAATCTTCCAGAACTCTTCCCATTTCGTGGCACCCTCTACTCTGGCAGATTCAAACACCGAGGGAGAGATGGACTGCAACGCCGACAGGAAAATCAAAATTTGCACGCCGGAATGGTTTAGAATGCTGTAAGTATTATCCACCGTGTTGATAATGAAGTTGACCACAGTACTGCTGACATTCTGCCGCAGCAAAAGCTGTTCAATGGAAGAGAGAATGGAAAAGCCCCCTCCCGCAATGCTCTGGGAAACTGCCCCAGTTGAGTTACTGGATGAATTAAAAAGAGTCATCGCCAAGTTGTTGGTGTCCGTTGCCGATATGATACCGGTGGACAGTAATACCGGCAGGAAAAAGATCATCCGCACAAATCCACGGCCCCGAAATTGCTGGTTGAGCACCGTCGCCAAGAAAAAGCTGAACAAAATGATCACCAACAGATCCGTCAGCATACCCCGAATAGCATCCAAAAGCATCACACGGAATTCCGTATCCTCCGTGAACAGGGTGATGTAGTTCTTCCAGCCCACCCACTCGATATCCAACGAATCAAAGCGGATAGTCACCGTAGAAAAGGAGTAATACAGCGATTCAAACAGAGCCGGAATGAAGATCACAAAGGATCCGAACAGAAACGGAAGTAAAAAGAAATAACCGATCCGGTTTTTATGCGTCGTCAGGCGGGAGGTTCCCACCGCAAGCATATCTGTATCCTTTTTCACCGCTCCAATGCACCCCCATCCTTTTGGACAACAAAATTCATGCCCTCTACAGTCGCGCCGTCTACCGTCTGCGGCTGTGTGTTATAATTCACGATTATGCGCGTACCGTTTTCAAACTCGGTGCAGAAGACGCCTTCTGCCAACCGCTCGTGATGTGTGATCCGGCTGTTCTGCGTCCCGGCCAAAGCCTGCTCTGCCCGCTGGTAATCCGTACAGATCGTGTCGATCCAGTCGGCGGCCGATACGGAGAACAAATCCGAAAACCAGGTCTGCGACAACAGCAGCTGATCCCCGGTGATCAACCGGTAATGCAGGCCGCAGCCGCTTTCCACGCACTGAAGATAGGCGGTTTTATAACTGCTTTGCATATTCAGAGCCGGTCCACTGATGGATACGCTACCGTGCAGCACCATACCCACAAAAGGAACCGAATAGCTTTCCAACTGATGATCCCCGCCGCCAAAGGGCACATCCGTCACCCGCTCGGTGTATGGCAACATATACGCATTGGTGCCCTCGGCTGTGACGGTCATACCGCTGCTGCGCAGCTTCTCTGCCGCCTGCTGCAGCCGGATCTTGCTGGTCTCACGGGTGGTGAAATCCTTTTCGCTGTAATTGCCGGACAGGTAACTGCCCACCGACAGCAGATAGGTATGAATGCCGTCGGCGTCACCGCTCTTCAGCAGAGAATCCAGCAGAGTGGCATAGCTGTTAGGAGCGACCCAAAAGCCCTGCCTCTCATAGTTCCGCAAGCCGGTGGCGGACAGGAAATCCGCATGGCTGGCATACTCCTTGCTGATAAACTGCGACAACTGCCGGCTCTTTTTCAATCCGTTGCCGGTCTTGTACACACGGGTGAAATCAATAGCCAGGGACAGATCACCGCCAGTTTGCGCCACCGTTTCGGCCAGAGATAGAAATTCCTCCCGGCTACCCACGGTTTTTTCAAAGCTCAACTTGGTGGGCACAGAAAAATCCATACCGCCGTTAACCGCACCCAGCAAGACGTAATGAATCGGCTTGTTTTTCAGCGTACTAGTCAGCTGCTGCGTGACCCGACCAATGCCTTCCATGGTAGAGACCGACACAGGAATCTCTTTCGGTACGCCTAGTACCTTCTGCTTCTTGGTAATGGCACCGATAAAATCAATCTGCAAGGGCAAAGTCTCCGGCTCTTCCTGCTCGACCAGGCGACCGCTCTGCAACAGATACTCCCGATAGTATTGCGCCATACCGGCGTAATCCGCTTCTTCTCCATACAGGAAGTGATACCGCATACGGAACATATCATCATTGGGGAATCGGGCGAATACCTTCGTTTCATCCTCGTTGAGCATACTACCGTAGGAGGTGGTATCCTGTACGTAATAGTTGACCCACGGTCGGATCGTATGATAGGGATAGATCCCATCATCCAAATTGACCGTAATGCCGCCATTGGCCTCCCCCGCCTCTGCAATACCAAACACGGTACGGTCTCTCTCCTTCATACCATAGACGGGGAATGCACCGTTTGCAGCCACCTGCGCACCATTGGTAATATCCAGACAGAAATCCGTGCCGTAAAAGGGCATATCCATGCGGAATAGATTGGTGGTCTTGATGGAGTTTTCGATGATAGCACCGCTGTTATCCGGCACGAACAGATATCCATCCGATGTCGGATCCACCGCCCCCAGACTGCCCAGCAGGTAAATGCGGGTCAGGTAATAACCGGATGCCGATTCCACCTTTGTGGGATCGATCTCTGCCAAAAGATCCCGTCCATCCAGTCGGTAGCAAACGCTCACCGAGAAATAGGCCGTCTCGCCCACTATATTTTCTTTGGCTCCGGTCAGCTTCATTTGTTCACGGATATACGTAGCGTTAATGCCCAACTGACGGGAGGTTTCCAACACGACACGCTGGGTCACATCGGTTTGGTTGTCCTTGAGCACGTAAATAGCGCCCAACTCAGCCAGCTTGGGATACCGTTCCAGCCAACTGTTCTTTTCCAGGCCGGTCAATTCTTCCAGCGTCATCTGCATATACGCATCGCAGAAGCGGTTCCAGGCAATCCGACCCAGTTCACCGTCCTGCACCATCTGATCGCCTGTTTTCTTCAGCATTTCAAAGGCTTCCGGTACATAAGCGACACATACGGTGTTGTTCAGGTCCTTTTCGCCGAATTCGTAGGTAACATAAAGCGTATCCTCTTTTACAGATGCAGTGACGCCCTTTTTGCCATCGTCATTCATGGCATCCGGATAGCTGTACATCGTAAAGGCGTGGTTGGCAGAATCATAATACTCCAACTCCAACTGTGACAGCGCCTGGGATTCTCCCAATTCATCCAGCGATTCCCGCACATCCGGGTCATACAGCGCCCGGTTGGAAAAAAAGACAGCACCGGTATCCTTATCACGGACGGCAATGTCGTAATAGGTGCCCAGATACAGCTCCATATGGTCGTTTTCTAGCTGAATAGTCATCTGCTCTAACGCCTGGAGGTCCTCCGCCTTGGCATAAGCCGTGCTGTCTATGTCCACAGGCAGATCCATTACCGCCGCACCGTCCTGCGCCACAGCGGCCGGAGTCACCGGTGCAAACGACCCACAGCCGGCGACGGAGCATACCGCCACCGCCAACACCGGCAGGAGCCTCCACCATTTAGTTTGTTGCTTTTTCATATTCTTCTCTCTCCTATGCCAGACGCAGCGTCAACTCTCTCAGGAAAATCACCACAAAGGCGTATATCTGCTCAATCAAATGAAAAAACAGCAACAGAATGTAAGAAATCACACACATACTTAACAAAATGCACACAATGATCAGCAAGGATTTTAGCAGGGTATACTGATGCGTGACGATTACACTACAACAAAGCAATCCTGCCGACCAGAGAATACCGATTATCAAAAGCAGTTGATAAAACGAAGCCTCTGACAGTGCCAGCGTGTGGCTCAACGGAATCAACAGAAGTTGCATACATGAATACGGCAACAGCGAAAAAGCCGTGGCAATAAAAATATCCCGAAAGGTACCGGTGCCTTCAAATAGACTTGTTAGGCACCAGTTGCCGACACACCAAAGAAAAAACACCATCAAGATGAGGGCAAAATTTTCATACGGGTTATAGTTCAGTCCGCCGTCCGGATTGAACAGAAAGCCGGAAAACAGCCCAGAGGCTATGGAGGAAAAACAGAAAAACAGTAAATATACGATAGCCGCCTTCACGGTGCCGCGTTTTTCAAATTTCAAACTCCAAAAGCCTTTGAAGGGGTGCACCGTCAGATACACACCAAATTTCAGTTCTTCCCATACCCGTTGCATTTCTCAATCTCCTTATCTCGCTCGATCACATTCCGTCAACATCGCGACAATAGCGGTAGATCCGTCTAAACAAGAACCAACCACAGACCACGGCAATCAAAACCAAAAGGCTGCCCATGATCCAGGGGAATACCCGCTGCATCGTCAGTCTGCGTTCCTGCATAAACGCTCTGGAATATTCAGCTGTGAAAACGGCATGCTCGTAATATTCCATGGCTTCGCTGTAATTCTTATCACTCATCATAGCATCGCCTAAGCCCTGATAGCCATATTCAAAATTCGTGTTTTGCGACACTACCTGACTCCAAAGCTCGTAATTCTGCTCGGCGTCGCCTTCTTTCTGTGATCGGATTGCCTTGCTGACAAGACTCCCATATTCGGTAGGCTCGAACACCTTCAATTCTCCCAACGTAGCATCCAGAACGATCAGTCGTTCCCCGGAATAGACCATAGAAACCGGTGCACGGAAGCTGGACTTCTTCACACCAATCTCACCAAAGACATACAGTAGATTACCATTCTCATCATAGGTGAATATATGTCCCTTCACACTATCCAATAGGCTGTACAACCCATTTTCGCCCACGGCCACATCCACGATCTTAGAGGGAAAATCTACATAGGACAGATCTCCCAGGGGGGCGTGGTGGCCATTGCGTTTCAGGATATCCTGTCCCATGGAGTTGAGCCGACGGATGGGGGTCACACTGCCGCTGGTATCTCCCGACAGAATGGCGCTTTGCAACGCCTCGGTATCCAGTGTGCTGATGGTACCCCAAATAAAGTTTCTTTCGTCTATGTAGATATTGCTGTATTCCGTGGCAACAAACTGCCCAAGCATATCCTTTTGTTTATCAGTAGAGAATCGACGCCAGAACAGGGTGAAGAAATCCGGCTGCACCAAAGGAGCACCCACATATCCCACAAATTCACCAGAGGCATCCAATTGGACGAAGCCGTAGTTCACATTCCGTGCGGCCACATAAATGCGTCCCACACTGTCTGCGGCAACCTTCACCGGCAGAAAACGGCCATCCTCCGTCACGCCGATCATATCCGCCGGCTTGTCGATGATGGCCGACGCCTTGCCCTGTCGGTCACATATCACCAGACGCTCATTTTCTGTATCGGCGATCAGCAAACGTCCATCCGGATATACATACAACCCCTCCGGCTGGTTCAGCCACGACTCATCGCCGTTATATTCCACACAGCTGATGACCGAAGCCAATGTCAGTTCCGGACTGTATACCAAGATACGGTCGTTGCGGGTATCCGCCACATACAGATAGCCCTCTCCATCCACATACAGATCCTGCGGCTCATCCGCTTCGATGCCATCGGCATCCGCCAGCGTAACCGTCTCTATATGCTGATAGGCTGCCGGGATACGGACACCCTGGCCATCTTTATCATAGGTATAGCACACATCCGCCTGCATATCGGAATAGGCCAGTGCCTGAAAGGAAAGAGCACTGAGCAGCACGGCGACCAATGCCGCCACACACCCTATTTTGACAAGTTTCATAGCCGCACTCCTTCCTCAGTCTTTCATACCGGATGTGGACATCGTTTCAATAATGCTGGACTGCGATACGATGAACACCAGCAGCGGCACCAGCATGATCAGCACAGAAGCTGCAGCTCCCACTCCGGCGCGGGCAATACCGGCTGTCTGGATCTGGCTCATGGCAAAGGGCAGCGTCTTGAGCTGTTCGTTGTAAATATAAGGTGAGTTACCCAATCCCCACAAAGATTGTACAGTGAAGATCATCAGAGTCAGCCAGGCCGGCTTGACCATCGGCATCACCAGATAGAAAAATTTCTGAAACTCATTGGCACCGTCGATCTCTGCGCTTTCCAGCACCGGCATCTGCACGGTCTGGTCCATAAACTGCTTCATAGTGAACAGGCCCAGCGGCATACCAAAAGCCGGGATCACCACTGCCAAGTAAGAGTTCAACAATCCCAGTCGTGATACGATAATAAAACTGGGAATCGCTGTGACCGTCGAGCTGAACATTAGAGCCGTCTGCACGATGTTGAAGAAAGCCACCGACCCCGGAAACCGGTATTTGGAGATCGGATACGCACAAAGCGAAGCAAACACAATGTGTCCTACCGTTCCCACAACCGTGATAAACACGGTGTTGAATATGTACCGGGAAAAGGGAACCCAGGAATCCGCCATTAGATAGAACAGATCGCCGAAATTCTCCCACGTAGGATGCTTTACAAAGAAGCGCGGCGGGAACAGCCACAGCTCATTGACCGGCTTCAATGCTGTGGAAATGGTATACACAAACGGCAACAGCATCAACGCCGCTATCAGGCACAGAAACAGCAGTAGGAACGCATTCCCCCAGCCGGATCGGGCCAGACGATTCTTGAAAATCAAACGCGAAACAGTCATAGGTCAGGTCCCAATCCCTTTCAACAACTTACGAATCAGCAGATTGCACGACAGCATGATTACAAACAGCAGCGTGGCAATTGCGGAGGCATATCCCATTTCATACCGCACCGTTCCGTAATCCTGCAAATGATTGATGATGGTATGTGCCATATAATTGGTGCTGGGGAACCCGCACAGTGCAGTCACCACGTCACCAATTGTAAAGGCGTTTACGATGCTGAGAACCGCATTTAGTAACAACTGTGGACGCAACAACGGCAACGTGATATACCACAATTCCTGCCACCGGTTGCGTATACCGTCTATGGCCGCCGCCTCATAATACTGCCGATCCAGGCCCTGGAAGCCGGCAATAAACACCAGGAAGGAGGTGCCAAAGCTCATCCACAGCACCACAATAATGACCAGGAGAACCATAAAACGAGCATCCTGGAAAAATAAGATCGGCTCCGTGATAAGCCCCAACCGGAAAAGCACGCTGTTCACATATCCCTTCAAGTCACCACTGAAAAGATAGGCCCACATAATAAACATACCGCCGGAAATGGACGGTGCGTAAATGATCACGGTGAATGCCACCCGAACCATGTGCGTCAGCTCGTTGATCAGCCACGCCAGAAAGAAGGACATGAGAAAGCCCACCGGGCCGGTGATCACCGCAAACACGATCGTGTTTTTCAGCGAGGTAATGAAAATATCGTCATTGAGAAACAGTCGATAGTAGTTATCAAACCAGATAAGCTTCGGCGCTTCCAACATATTGAAGCTGGTAAAGCTGAGCACAATGGACATGATTACCGGCAGGATCGTAAATGTCAGAAAAAACAAGGCATACGGAAACATAAAAAGATAATGAGTCCGATGCTTTTTTACCTGATGACAAAATAGCCGTATATCCTGCGACAGCTTACGCCGTAACGGACTCGCTTGTTTGATCATCTAAAACCATCCTTTCAGTCCAGAGAGAATTCATCCCGTTTAAGGGCAATCTCCGCATGGATCGAATCCACATAACTCAGCAAGGTGCGGCGGGCATCGGCATTTTCGCTGTACACCGTGGTAATGGCGAAGCCGACATTTCGAGCGGTCAGATAGCCGCCGGGCACCTCAGGGATACCGGCGGTCTTCCCGATCTGCTGAACCAATATGTTTAATTCATCCGAACGCCACGGCAGACGGGACAACGCCTCGCTATTTGCTGCGAAATAACGTGCACCCACACCCATAACACTTTCCAACTCACGGCCGTATTGATACTGCGTCTCGGCGCCGGCGTACCATTGTAGGAATTTCCACGCCTCCTCCACGTGCTCGCTGGAGGACATAATGCTACAGCCGGTAACACTCACCGGCGCCATCCGGGAGATTTCACCGTTCTCCTGCCGGGTTCCGGGAATCATTGCGATGCCCCAATCACTCCGGATCTCCGGTGCGGATATCTGCAACATATTGTACTGGGTGCAATCCTCTATACCGATCACAATTTCACCGGTACGGAACCGCTGCGCAAAGGAATACGAGACCGGCAGTCCGTAGTGGGTATAAAACTCCATCATACGGCTGAAGGTGTCCAGGCTGACTGCCGAATCCAGATCGGATTCGGTATCGCCGTTGCGATACAGCTGACCGCCGGCCTGGTATAAAAACGAAACATAGGACGTGAAATTGGATGCGATAGACACATTCATATTTTCGCCCTGGATGATCGGCAGCAGTTCCAGCAGATCATCCCAGGTTTGGATATCATTTATATCAATACCCAGCCGTTGCAACACATCCTTGCGATAGAACATCAGCGGAAAGGACAGGGTCTCCGGCAGGGCGTAGATTCCACCCAAATAGGAAAACCCAGTAAAGGTACTCTCCGGGAACTGCGTACGCATCTCTTCAAAGCCGTCCAAGGTCGACAGATCCACCACCGCATGGCGCATAGCGTAGTTCACCGGATCGCCGCTGTTCAGCTGCAGAGCTACATCCGGCCCTTCTCCGGCCACGGTGGCAGTCAGGATGGTGGACGGTGGTACGATTTCCACCCGCACACCAATGTTCTCCTTGGCCGTAAATTGCCGTAGGATCAGATTATTCAGGGTGATCGCCTGATCTCGGCCACCGGTCAAACCATTGCCAATCCAGAGGCGAATCTGCGTCTGCTCCTCGGAAAATGTATCATCTGACAACACATTGTAATCAGAAACAAAAGAGTTCAAAAAACGTGCAAAGGCGTAATAAAGAGACAGGAAGAAGGAAGGGTTCGCCTGAGGCAGTACCGCCCCCTCCTCGCAAAGGAACAGGTAATCCAGTCCCAGAGGCTGCCGGTACGCATTCATGATCATGTTCGCAAAGTTGCTCAGGTTATCACGAAATACGGCAAAGAGCGACGGAATCTGCTCCGGTTCCTCCACCATCTCTTGTAGCTGATAAACCAGCACATCAATCTGCACTACATTGGATCCTCGCTCACCAGTGAGCTGCATCCACTCATCGGCAATCTCCTGCAATACCGTTACCTGTTCAGCCAGACTGTCCACGACCTCCGGCATATATTTCATAATGTCGTAATCCCGATAAGGATCCGGCTCGCTGCCCATCAGCGTCAGCAGAGACCAGTTGGCCTGATTCAGCTGCCGTACGCTGTTTTCCGCACGGCGCAACAAAGCAGAAAGGCTACCGTCTGCCACCTCCATTGTGATGGTGTGCTGCCCTTCTGTCAAATAAAACCAATAAGGCGTCTCGCCACCGGCCAGCAGCACCTGCCACTGATTGCTGTAACGGAAGGTCAACTCTCCCGCCTCCCGGAACGGTAACTCACCGTCCACGTACAGCGCCCGGACAGAGTCGATATCCCGAGAATAACTCTGTTTAGCCCGATAGCCGATGCGATATAAGCCACTTTGGGGAACCGTGATCTGCCAGCTGATCCATTGGCCAGGATCCTGCCATTTTTCTTTGCCGATCACATTCAGTTTCTGTTTAGAAAGATCATAAGGCTGGTTGTACGGAGACGAATTATCATTGATGGCATACAGGGAGGAGTCCGATTTTTCATAGGTCTCCTCCGCCTGCCAGATCAGCAATCCATTCTCCAACACGCCGGTCACCTTTTGGGCGCCCTCACTTTCGTGCTTCTCCAAAAAGCTTTGGTAATCCGGGACGGCCTCCTCAAGGGATTCCAACGAAAGGGACCGCAAAGCAATCTTTTGGTTTACGGTCGTAATTTCGATGTGATGAGTACCGGCTGTCAAATGAAACAACAGTTTTTTGGCGTTGCCAGATTCTGTATCATTTATGTAGCCCGTCACCCAGCGCTCGACCTCTACCTGTGCGGGCACCATATCGTTCTTCCCTTCCGGATGCTCCAAAGGCTCCTCGTCACGATAAACACGCGGCAACTGAGTACTTTCAGCCTCTTTAAAGGGAAGCTGCCCGTCAATGGTGATCTTGCGCTGGATCTTACCGCCGCTCTCCAACAGGAAATACTGGGCCAGAATGGCGTATAGACCCTCCTGTTCAATGATGACCTCATAACAGACCGACCCGTCTTGCTCGGTAACAAGCACCGGCTCCTCTGCATCCTTGAAATCCTCTATTAGCTCGCTACCTTTTGCCTGCACGTAGGATGCGACCGGGATATCCACCACACACTGGCTGAAACCCACCGATATCCTTTGGTCCAGATAGCTTTGATAGCTGTTATCTGCAAAAGCATCCGTCGGCATGTTAGAAGACGACGTTTCCGCAGCCACAGATATAACTGGGAACATCGCCAAACAAACGACCACACACGCAATCAACGCCAATAGGCGCCGTATGCTTACTTTCTTCATATTGTTCCTCCTACCAAAGGCTATCCATGTTTTCCGCCATGGTCAGCGGCAAACTTTTGTGATTTTTGTGAAAAAAAACCAATAAAACCCAAAAATGTTAGCGCTAACTTATTATAGCGCCAGTGGTAGTATTTGTCAACCCACTTTTTACTATACCCGTCAAAATGATCGGCAGATATCTGTCCGACAAGGCGATATTTTTCATTCTCCTAAACGGTGTTTTCGCAGGAAATAGGACGGTGTACAGCTCCATGCGTGGCAATAGCTGTTGATCGTCGGCGTGCCGTAGGGCGAAAAATCCGGCCGCTCCGGGTCATAGGTCTCCCAGAAGCAGTCCGCTCCCAAAGCCATCATGCCGCCCCAATAGCGTCGCATCTCCTCTTTGGCAAGTTCTGTCAGCCCACACTGCAGCAGCGCCTCGATCCAGTAGTGATACGCATAAGGGGTGCTCATTTGTATGTCCATATTCCCCTCTCTGCAGCGCAGCAGCAGCCGTCGGCTCTCTTCCTCATCCAAAACCCCCGACAGAACACCCCACACCTGTGCGATCCACGATACCTGTCTCTCGGATCCGCTGCAGAAAAAGCCCTTTCCGGCATCCCACAGTTTATTTCGCATACCCTCTTGTGCGCTGTGTATCCATTCTGAAATAGATGCAAGCTCCGCCTCGTTCCCTAACAGCTGTGCCAACTCCCGGCCTTGCCGGAGGACAAACAGAAAGACGCCCTGGGCGCTGGTCTGCTTATTCAGACCGTCGCTCCAGTCAATGTGGCACCACCAATCAGTGGAGTCTCTCAGGACACCATCCTCTCCCAGCCGTTGGGAGGCCAACTCCAACTGCCGATAGGCGGACGGCCAGAGTTCCTCCAGAACTGCCCGCTCTCCCGTCGCCTTGTAATATTCGTACAAGGTTGACAGGAAAAGAAGGGAATAGTCTAACAGGAAGCAGCCGTCGGTATGCGGCTCCGGGTACAGGAAACAACAGGCATTGATGGCCCCGTCCTCCTTGGCCAGTCCGGCGAACAGATACAGGCAGCGCTTCACCAGATCATTGGCACCAAATGAGCAATAGTTTGTCAGAGACTGCAAGTACAGATCGCCCAACCACAGCCGTCGGTCGCGTTTGGGTCCATCCTCAAACACCTCCTGCATACAGTCACGCAATGTGCGCAGCGATACCGTATCCATATCCTGCCAGAAGGAATCTGCGGTCTGCAACGGCCGGACATCCTCCATACGCACTGCCGAAACCATACGACAAGTCAGGTCTCCAATGGAAATGCCAAATTGATTGGACGTATCCAGAACCTCGATTTTCCAATAACGGAAAGCATAGCGGCGGGGTAGGCTCACCGCCGCCGGCAGCACATCCAGGTGCAGATGCTCCACCTGCAACCAACTCCGGCTCAACACACCGCAGTAGTTCTCCGGGTCCTCCCCCAGCTCGCAAAGATGCTCACCAGCCACCACCCGCAAATACGCAGGTGCGTCCGCTGTGCCACAAGCCACAGCCGCACGGAAGGACAGATAACCCACCATATGCTCCCCAAAGTCGAAGCACAGCACATCGCCCTTACGCAACACCGCGGCACTGGCCTCCTCTACGGAGTAGGTGTCAGCGGACACCCACTGTCCTGACTCGTTTCTCAAATGAAAGCAGTTGACGGGTCTAACGTTTTTTTCGTGAATGTGAGGGGTCAGGGCCTGTGCTTTGCGGATAAATGACTCATTCATACTCGTTCCTCCTAATACCTTACGAAAAGCAGACTTTCTTATATAAAAGTACCTGTTTTTCACAAATTTGTCAATAGATAAATGGTATGTTAGCGCAAAACATTCTGTACATATATAAGGAAACACCGCACAAATTAAGCAGGTAGAAAAGTTCACAAAATATGGTATGACAAAGAGAATGTTTCCAGCAATAATCAATCTTCCTGATTGCGTCTTTTGTGGCCCGTGATTCGGAACCAAATTCAATCCTAACATTTGAGGTTTAGACCAATGTATTCCATCGGTTGTAGACACAACGCCTAATGTTACACTTTCGTGAATCACGTCTTTGTAACCTCAACGCCCAACGGCGTAACAATCCTATCATATGCCATCCTTTGCCTTATCATCTCCTACATAACGGAGAAGAACCCACCGATTCTTATCGTTCCTACTCCCCTTATTTGTCGCAGCACCTTATACGCCATCGGCGTATTGGGGGTCATAGGGGGATAATTCCCCCTAAAAACGGGGGGGCGGATCTAAGAGTCCGCCACACCCAATGCTTGTTACCACCATCTCGCATCTACGCAAACAACTGTCATACACCAATTTATTTTTGAAAAAATAAAAATTTATATTTTATGTCGGTGGTGGACGTGCAACACTGGCTAGGGCATTCACAGCCTTCCACGACACTGAACTTCTATGCCCACATCGATGCGACGTCCAAACTGCGCGTTTGCCAAAGCATTGAATCGGCGCTGTCCTTTAACAAAAACTAGGAAGAATTTTAGATGTATTTTAGATGTTGGCATTTTTGAGTGATGTTCAGCAAAAAGAAAACCGCTGAAATCAAGCGATTTCAACGGTTTTCTTTGGCAGGGGCAGTAAGATTCGAACTCACGACACGTGGAGTTGCGCCAAGTTCGTGCTTGTTGCAGTTTCTGCTCGCAACTCCTTGTGAAAATGCCTGCGCATTTTCGGCGTGGCGGAGTAGTAGTTTTCTACACCTGACAAAAAATACGGACACCGTAAAAACGGTGTCCGTATTTTTGGCAGGGGCAGTAAGATTCGAACTCACGACACGCGGTTTTGGAGACCGCTGCTCTACCAACTGAGCTATACCCCTATATGTGCGGGCGCCGCAAATGCGGGCCGCTATGTAAAACGGACCAAAAGGTCCGGGTGGGCGCTGGTGGGCCTTCGGGGACTTGAACCCGGGACCGACCGGTTATGAGCCGGTTGCTCTAACCAACTGAGCTAAAGGCCCCTATATGGACTGTCAGTCACGAATAGTATTCTACCATAAAATCGGACATTGTCAAGTGTTTTTTATGCTTCTGCAGGGGGAATTTCCTTTAAATAGCGTTTCATCACCCGCACGCACACCGGCACCGACACAATGGCGGTGGCCATATCCGCCAAAGGCTGGGCCGCCTGCACGCCCAACAAGGGATCCAGGGCGGGGATAGCATAATAAATCAGCAGGGGCAGCCCCACCACCACGGGAATGAAAAACAGACCCTGCCGCGCCAAAGACAGAAAACTGGCGGGGACAACCCGACCGATGGTCTGGGTCAGCATCGTGCACATCACAAACCACGCCGTCAGCGGGAAGCTGGCACACTGCAGGCGCAGTGCCAGCGTGCCGATCCGGATCACGGCGGCATCCTCGCTGAACAGCCCGACCAGCTGAGGCGCAAACACCACACCCGCCACCGATGCCGCCAGCAATAGGACGGTGCCCAGCTTAACACAAAACCAAAAGGCCTGCTTGACACGTCCGTACAGACCCGCTCCGTAATTAAAGCCACACACCGGCTGAAAGCCCTGACCGAAGCCCAAAATGGCGGCGAAAGCCATATGCATCACGCGGGCGGCAATGCCCATAGCGGCGATGGCCGCATCACTGCCAAAGGCGCCCGCCATAAAGTTGAGGGCGATGGTGGCCAGACTGGACAGGCTCTGACGGCACAAGGAGGGAAAGCCGCCGCGGAACAGCTCGGCAAAATCCGCCCATCGGGGACGGAACAGCCGCAGGCGGATGCGCAGATTATCCCCACGGGTGGTGCCGTAAAGCAACAACAAAAAACTCACCGCCTGGCTGATGACCGTCGCCACAGCCGCACCGGTGACCCCCATATCCAAAGTGAAAATGAAAATCGGATCCAGAATGATGTTCAGAATACCGCCGGAGCCGATGCCGATCATACTGTAAAATGCCGCCCCCTGAAACCGCAACTGGTTATTCAGGGTCAGGGCGGCGGTCATATAGGGCGCACCCAGCAAAATTACCTGCAGATAATCCCGGGCATAGGGCAGAATGGTGTCGGTAGACCCCAGCAGCCGTGCCAAAGGATCCAGAAAAAGCAGACCCACCACGGCGATGATCACACCCGCCAGCACCGAGGACACAAAGGCAATGGCGGCCATCCGTTCAGCGGCGGCACGATTCTGCTGACCCAGCATACGGGAGATGAAATTACCCGAGCCCTGCCCGAACAGAAAGCCGCAGGCCTGAATGATGGCCATAAAGGAAAAGACCACGCCCACCGCACCGGTGGCGCTGGTGTTATCCAGCAAGCCCACGAAAAAGGTATCCGCCATATTGTAGATGGAGGTGATCAGCATGGTGATGACGGTGGGCACCGCCAGCCGCCCGATCAGGCGTCCCACGGGCGTAGTGGTCATTTCAATGTATTTATCATTATGCTCCATAGGGACACCTCCTTTTCTCAAATTAAGAATATTTTCTCAAAATCTTCTTGTATGCACGGTAAACAGGTACGATCCCCACCAAATCTAGCGCCATAATCACCACGCCGGCAATTGGATGGATAGCTCCGCCTACGGCGGCAATAAAATACGCCCATCCGTAGATGGTGTACACCCGAGCCATCTCCCGATTATAGGCGGGAATGTCTTTCACCTTATCTTGCAGCGAGGTATCCCCGCTCCAAAAAGAGATAGGAAACTTGCTGTTCACTTGATACTTGGCAATAACCCAAAAGGGCACTGCACATAAAAGATAACTAATGAACGAAATAATCCGTCCTGCCATAGTGTCTCCTCATTTCCGCACTAAACTCACGATGCATTCCACGTGCTCGGTGTGGGGGAACATATCCACCGGCTGAATCTTCTGCACCCGATAGCCGTGCTTGACCAACACAGCCACGTCCCGTGCCTGTGTCTCGGGGTTGCAGGAAATATAGACCACCTTTTTCGGGGCCAGAGCAACCAGACACTTGAGAAACTCCATGCTGGCGCCGGCGCGTGGCGGATCCATCATCACCACGTCGTAGCGCTCCCCTTTTTGCGCCGCCTTGACCATAAAGCGGCCGGCGTCATCCTCATAAAAAGCGATGTTTTGAACTCCGTTGAGGGCGGCATTCGTCTTAGCGTCCCGGACGGCGTCTGCGTTCAATTCCACGCCCACCACCCGCTTCGCCTTAGGCGAGGCGATGATGCCGATGGTGCCGGTGCCGCAATAGGCATCCAGCACCGTCTCCTTGCCGGTGAGGGCGGCGAACTCCAACGCCTTACCGTACAGGACGGCGGTCTGGGTGGGATTGACCTGATAAAACGCCTTGGGCGAAATGCGGAAACGGAAACCGCACAGATTCTCCTCAATATACCCCGTGCCGTACAGCACGCGGCTCTCCTCGCCCAGCAGCAGGCTGGTACGCTGATTGTTCACGTTCTGCACCACGGTGGTGATCTCGGGGTGACGGGTCAGCAGGGCGTTGACAAAGGACTCCGCTTTAGGAAAATCCATTACGGCGGTGACCAGCACCACCATAATCTCACCGCTGGAAAAGCCCCGCTTGATCAGCACGTGGCGGAGAAAGCCCTTCATCGTCACGTCGTTAAAGGCGTGCAGCTTAAAGCTCTTCAGAAGCTTGCGGATGGTGACGATGATCGCATCCGCCTTGGGATCCTCGATGAGACAGCTGTCCACCGGAACGATCTTGTGGGTGGAGGACTGGTAGATGCCCGAAATGATCTCGCCGCGGCGCTCGCCAAAGGCGGCCTGCACCTTATTGCGGTAATGATAGGGGTGCTCCATCCCCATGATCTCATCCACGTGGCGGTATTTGCCCAGCAGCTTAATGACCTTGACCTGCTTAAAGCTGAGCTGACGCTCATAAGCCATATTCTGCAGCTGACAGCCGCCGCACTTTTTGGCGTGGGGGCATTTGCTCTCTTGTTTACTCATAAAAGCCTCCCGTCAGTTCTCTTTCACCAGACAGGCCACGTTCTCACAGTGGGCGGTGCGGGGGAACAGATCCACCGGCTGCACCCACTGGGTGCGATAGCTGTGGGCGGCGAACAATTTCAGATCCCGTGCCAGCGTGGCGGGGTCGCAGGACACGTACACCACCCGCTGGGGGGTCATCCCCGCCACGGTATCAATCAGATCGGGAGAACAGCCCTTACGGGGCGGATCCAGCACCACCACATCCACGTGGGTGCCCTCCTTCGCCAGCCGAGCAGCAGCCTGCGCCGCATCGGCGCAGATAAAGCGGGCATTGCGAATGCGGTTGGCGGCGGCATTTTTCTTTGCGTCCCGCACGGCCGCCTCCACCACCTCGACACCGATCACGGCGCCGGCGGTGTGGGCCATAGATAGACCGATGGTGCCGGTGCCGCAATACAGATCCAGCAGGGTCTCCTTGCCGGTCAGGGCGGCGGCCTGCGCCGCCAGACGGTACAGCTTTTCAGTCTGGGCGTGGTTGACCTGATAGAAAGAATGGGGGGACAGACGGAAATGCAGACCGCATAGGCGATCCACGATGGAATCCGCCCCCCACAGGGTAACGTTGCGCTTGCCCAAAATCACATTGGTGCGCTCCGGATTGATATTCACACTCAGGGAGATCATCTGGGGCGCCGCCTCCACCAGCCGTGCCACCAGATCCTCCTCGGCGGGTAGCTGACGGTTGGTACAGACAATGCACACCATCATCTCGCCGGTGACGGCGGCCTGACGGATATAGATATGCCGCACCAAACCAGTGTGGCTCTCCTCATCATAGGCGGGGACGGCATGCTCCACCATCCAGCCCTCTACCCCATCCAGCACGGCGGCATAGCCTGCCGGCTGCAATTTGCAATCCCGACAGGGGATGATGCGATGGCTACGGGGGGCATAAAAGCCAATGAGCGGCCTGCCATCCGGGCCGGGCGCCACGGGGAACTGGGCTTTATTCCGATAGCGGTCGGGGGTATCGCCCCCCATCAGGGGCAGAACGGGGGCGGTGATGCCCCCCACACGGCGGATGGTATCCTGCACCCACCCCTGCTTATAGCGGCACTCCGCCTCATAGGTGACATGGCGCCAGTTGCAGCCGCCGCAACGACCATAGGCGGGGCAATCCGCATCCGCCACCCGATCGGGGGAGGCGGTCAGCAGCTCTTCGATCTTGCCAAAAGCGTGGGTTTTCTGCACCTTGACGATGCGGCACACCAGCCGGTCCCCTACAGCGGTGCCGGGAATAAACACCACAAAGCCCGGCTCCGGGTATTCCTCGGACACGTACCGCGCCACGCCGCTCCCCTCACCGGTGACACCGGTAACGGTCAGCTCGATCAGTTGATTTTTCTGCAGAGCCATACAGTGCTCCCCCTCTTTAACAACGTACTCTTTATTGTAAACCTTTATTCCCCAAAGCGCAAGGGGAAACGGCAAAAAAAGCGGGTGTCGGTGACACCCGCTTTGGTTGGATTATTCTTGCTCCGGCTTCGGCTCCGGCAGAACCACCAGACCGCCGAAACGCTCGGGACGCTTAATGTGATTCCACGCATCGTAGGCAAGGCGGCTGTCCGCCTCCTCCATCAGCAGCTTCTCCTCCGTCTCCTGCTCAGGCTCCTGCACCTGCTCTGTGATGTGGTAGACCTTGCCGTCGAATTTAAACCGATACAGTCGATTGCCGATGGGATGCTCGCCCAGCGTGAAAAACTCCCGGGGAGCACGATGATTGCCGTGTCTGTTGTTCGCCATAGTCCGAAACCGTCCTTCACTTTTGCTTTCCCCCATTGTACCCGATAACGGGGTGGTTTGTCAACCTCGACGGCGGATTTCGGTCAGGAGATTTTCAGCTGCAGGCGGAACTTATCCGAGATCATGGCGATGAACTCCGAGTTGGTGGGCTTGCCCCGCTCGTTGTGGATCGTGTAGCCGAAATAGGCGGTGAGGGTATCCACGTCCCCCCGATCCCACGCCACCTCGATGGCGTGGCGGATCGCCCGCTCCACCCGCGAGGAGGTGGTGGCGTGCTTTTTCGCCACGGCGGGGTACAGCCGCTTGGTGACGGCATTGATGATCTGCTCATCCTCAATAGCCATCAGAATGGCATCCCGCAGGTACTGATACCCCTTAATGTGGGCGGGTACGCCGATCTGGTGGATGATCTCGGTGACCTGCATCTCCAGATCACGGCAGGCCGCCTGCTCCCGCGCGGTGGAACGGGCAGCAGGGCTCTTCTCCCCACACAGGGTCTGGATGCGGGCCGCCATAGCCGCCGCATCAAAGGGCTTGAGAAAATAATAGTCTGCTCCCGCTGCCATCACCTCCCGCTCCAGCGCGGGGTTATCAAAGCCGGACATAATCATCATACGGGGGCGGTGGGTCAGATTCATCTGCTCCAACCCGCTGAGCACCCCCAGCGCATCCAGCCGTGGCAGGAACAGATCCATCAACACCACGTCGGGATGGTGATGTGTAAGCGCTTCCAGCACCGCCTTTCCGTCCTTTTCCGTCATCGTTACATCCAGTCCGTGCGCCTTCATCACATTGGCGCAGGGAACGGCAAAATAGTCGCTGTTATCTGCTAATAAGACACTGATTTTTCTGCTCATAGGCTCTTTTCTCCTCTATTTTCTATTGTCGGTGATCGCCGTTGAGGGTATTCTATCACAATTACCATTTTTTGGCAATAGTAAAATGACAAAAAATGGTAATTTCATCCGACAGAATCCGACAACCCGCACGGTTGTGGGGGTTTCGGCAGGTTGATGCCGCCAAAAAAGGGCAAAAAAACACACCCCGGAAGGCAAATCGGGGTGTGTTTTTGTCTGTAAAGTAAGTTCCCTTTACAGTGTTATTTTGCGACTAATTCGGTCAGTTGCGCCTCGCTTTGGACACCCACCGCCATGGCGGTGATCTTGCCCTCCTTGACCACCACCAGGGTGGGGATGCTCTGGATGCCAAAGGCGGCCGCCAGCTGGGACTGCTCGTCCACGTTCACCTTGCCCACCAGCAGGTCGGGGCGCTGCTCGGCAAAAGCATCCACGATGGGACTCATCATCTGACAGGGACCGCACCAGGTCGCCCAAAAATCAATCAGCACCGGCCGCTCCGCCTTGAGCACCTCCTGCTCAAAGTTCTCCGCCGTAATCGTTAACACTGACATAGTTGTACCTCCTTTAATCCTTACTCTTATAATACAGCAAACAATGGCAATAGCCCTCAAACTCCGGGTCGGCAATCTGCTCACGGAATTCCTTACAGATGCACTTGAACTCCTCGGTTTTGGGCAGGCGGCAGGGACAATAGCCGTCCTTGGCCTTCAGCCCCGCCTTGATGCGCTCAACGATCTCCTTGTTCTCATTCAAACGTACCGCCATAGGATCACCTCAATTACATAGTATATATACCGCCATCGGGAAAATACGTGGGCTTATCGCTTTTTGCCGCCCCAATTCAGCACGGCGATGGCGGCGGTCACCAGGCCCACGCCCACCAGCGTAAGGGTATCCGGCCAGACACCCAGCACCACGATCTGCAGGATGGTGGCGGCAGCCGGCTCCGCCGACTGCATCACCGCCGCCTTAGAGGTATCCATACGGCTCAGACCGGCGGTGTACATCAGATAGGCGCCCACGGTGCCCACCAGCACGTAAAGCACTAAGGGAGCCCACAGGCTCAGCCCAAACGAGGCGGAGGCCTCGACCACATGTCCGAAATCCACCATAAAAACACCACCCACCGCCGACAGCAGGAAGGTATAGAAGGTGATGGTGGTGGGGGCATAGCCCCGATTCAGTGCAAAACGGGAGAAGATGCTGTACAGACCGTAGCCGAAGCCGGAGCAGATGCCCAGCACGATACCGCGGCGGGTCAGGCTGGCGCCCTCCCCTACGATGCCGGATACCAGCGCACAGCCTATTAAAATCAGCAACACGGCCGTCACCTTGCGCCAGGTCAGCTTTTCCTTAAACAGCGGGATGCTCAGCAGGGTGACGAACACCGGTGCGGTGAACAGCATCACCACCGCCACGGCAGGCGAGGTTTCCTGAATATTGCTGTAATAACAATAGTTAAAGAACAGCACGCTGAGCACGCCGCTGCCGATAAAACACCAGATATCCTTTAGGCGAAGGCGGAACAAGCCCGGATCGATCGCCAGCATCAGCGGCAGCATCACCACCGAGGTGATAATACCGCGCAGCACCACGATCTCCATGGACGTAAGCCCCGCCGCAGAGATGCTGCCCACAAACAAGCCGGTGCTGCCCCACAAGCAGGCCGCCAATAATACCAACAGGCCTCCCAGCGCCGGAGAGGAACGGGTTTTCTTCATAAAACGACCTCTTTTCCAAAAAGCAAAGCGGCACAGCCCATCGACCGTGCCGCCCTGTGTATTAATAGAACAGTTTCTCCTCGAGATAGGCCTTCAGCTCGGAGATGGGCACACGCACCTGCTCCATAGTGTCACGGTCACGGACGGTAACAGCGTTGTCGGCAGGCGTATTCTCATCACCCACAGTCTGGAAGTCCACGGTGATGCAATAGGGAGTACCGATCTCGTCCTCACGGCGATACCGCTTACCGATGGAGCCGGCATCGTCATAGTCCACCATAAAGTACTTAGACAGCTCCTGCTGAATCTCACGGCCCTTATCCCCCAGCTTCTTGGACAGGGGCAGGACAGCGCACTTAAAGGGGGCCAGAGCGGGATGCAGACGCAGCACCACACGGGTGTCGTTCTTCTCGGCATCCACCACCTCTTCGTCATAGGCCTCGACCAAGAAAGCCAGCGTGACACGGTCGGCGCCCAAAGAGGGCTCAACCACATAAGGAATATAGTGCTCGTTGCGCTCCTGATCAAAATAGGTCATATCCTTACCGGAGGTGGTCTGGTGAGCATTCAGATCGAAATTGGTACGGGAAGCCACGCCCCACAATTCACCCCAGCCGAAGGGGAACACAAACTCAAAGTCGGTGGTAGCATTGGAATAGTGGCTCAGTTCCTCGGGATCGTGGTCACGCAGGCGGAGATTCTCCTCCCGCATACCCAGACCCAGCAGCCACTGGTGGCAGAACTCCTTCCAGTATTGGAACCACTCCAGCTCGGTGCCGGGCTGGCAGAAGAACTCCAGCTCCATCTGCTCGAATTCGCGGGTGCGGAAGGTGAAGTTACCGGGGGTGATCTCGTTACGGAAGGACTTACCCACCTGACAGACGCCGAAGGGCAGCTTGCGGCGGGTGGTACGCTGTACGTTCTGGAAGTTGACGAAGATACCCTGAGCGGTCTCGGGACGCAGATACACGGTGTTCTTGGCATCCTCGGTAACACCCTGGAAGGTCTTGAACATCAGGTTGAACTGACGGATGTCGGTCCAGTTATGCTTGCCGCAGGTGGGACAGGGGATGTTGTTTTGCTCTACGATCTCTTTCATCTCCGCCTGAGAATAAGCGTCGATGGCCTTATCCAGCGTGACGCCGTTCTCCTGACACCAATCCTCAATCACCTTATCGGCGCGGAAACGCTCCTTGCACTCCTTGCAGTCCATCAGCGGGTCGGAGAAGCCACCCACGTGGCCGGAGGCTACCCAAGTCTGGGGATTCATCAGAATGGCGGCGTCCAGACCCACGTTGTAGGGGTTCTCCTGAACAAACTTCTTCCACCAGGCCTTTTTCACGTTATTCTTCAGCTCCACACCCAGCGGACCGTAGTCCCAAGTATTGGCCAGACCGCCGTAGATCTCGGAGCCGGGGAAGATATAACCGCGCCCCTTACACAGGGTGACGATTTTTTCCATCGTTTTTTCCGTATTTTTCATTATGGTATGCCTCCTTTGAATTACCCGAAGTGGCTCTTCGGTAATGCATTGATTCATTTTAATATGAATACTAGAAAAAGTCAACAGGTATCCATTCGGAAAATCGGCAAAAATCCTCTCTTCCTTGGGCATTTTGTAGAAATAGCACGATAGAGTTTGCACTGTTTTCACAATTTTTTGACATTTTCACAAAAAGGGTGTTGACAAGGGACATAAAGTCAAGTACAATACTGGTATGCGTGCATCACTGGTGTGGGATAGGTGCGCCTATCCGCCGCCTGCCATAGGAGGGGAGCGACATAGAGGACCGTTCACTGCCCATTCCGCAGGCCGCCGCCGGCGACCAGGATGCCTTTGCTGCCATTATGCAGCGGATGACCCCCCTCATCCACGCCCAGATACGCAGCTGTCGCCACGACGGCACCGAGGATGAGGATCTGGCACAGGAGGCTCTGCTGGGGCTGCTGTCTGCGGTGCGCAATTACCGCCCCGACGGCGGCGCCGCCTTTACCACCTATGCCACCGCCTGCATCCGCCATCGCCTGATATCGGCGGTGCGGCGTAGCGCCCCCCGCACCGACCACGAGCTACCCCTGCAGGAGGATCTGGATCTCACCGATCCCACCGGCGACCCCGCCCTGCGTATGCAGGAGCAGGAGGATCTGGACAGCCTGCTGGCCCACTGGCGGGAGCGACTGACCCCGCTGGAATACTCGGTATTGCTGTTGCGGCTGAGCGAATGCTCCTATAGCGAGATCGCCCGCCGACTGGCCGTATCCAAAAAAGCGGTGGACAACGCGGTGCAGCGCCTACGGCGCAAGCTTATCATTCGGCAATAACGGCATACAGCCGTTTGCAATATACGCCCTCGGGGCGTGTATTATCTTTATCAAAGCGAGGTAAAACCATGTACGAGGACAAGACTTTAGTATGCAAAGAGTGCGGTAACGAATTCATCTTCACCGCCGGTGAGCAGGAGTTCTACGCTGAGAAGGGTTTCGTTAACGAACCCCAGCGCTGCAAGGCCTGCCGTGACGCCCGCAAGAATGCCGGCCGTCCCGAGCGTGAGATGCATGACGCTGTGTGCGCCAACTGCGGCAAGGAGTGCAAAGTGCCCTTCAAGCCCCGTGAGGATCGCCCCGTCTATTGCAGCGAGTGCTTCGCCAGCATGAAGGGCGAGAACTAATTAAAGTTCGTCTGACTAAGGCCGTCTGCCATTGGGTAGGCGGTCTTTTTCATATCCCCCACTTGACGAAACACGAAAAAGTGATACAATGGTACATTATGGAAAAAGGAGGGATACTATGACACTGACCCTGTTGTTTGCCGGTCTGGGCGGCATCGCCATGACCCTATTGTTCGCATACAGCCCGGAGCTGTCCAACTGGTGGCGGCTACCCCTATGGATTGGCTTCTACGTCGCCTTTGCGTTGCTGTTTCTGATCCTGGCCTTCAGCTTTTTCCTGCTGCTGCCGAAGAAAAATCCCTCCCCCCGCATCAAGCACGTTTCTCACCGCCTGATCAAACTCATCCTTCGCTGGGTGCTGCTATTGCTGGGTGTGCGTATTACCATCACCGGCACCGACAAGCTGCCCCATCGTCCCTATCTATGGGTCAGCAACCATCTCTCCGCCTTTGACCCTCTATGCACGGCGGCGGCGCTGAACCGAGAAGATATCGTGTTCGTAGCCAAGCCCAGCATTTTTAAGATTCCCGTCATTGGCGCCGCCATGACCCGCCTGTGCTTTCTCCCCATTGATCGGGAGAACGCCCGCAATGCGGTGACCACCATCAAGCGGGCCGCCGAGCTGATTCAGGACGTGGGACTGGCGGTGGCCATCTATCCCGAGGGCACCCGCAGTAAATCGGGGTCACTCCTCCCCTTCCACGCCGGCTCCTTCAAAATCGCCGCCATGGCCAAGTGCCCCGTAGCGGTAGCCTCTATCCGCATGAAAAAGGGATGGCTGAAGCTCCCCTCCCGCGTGGAGATACGGGTACTGGACGTGATGGATGCCGACTACGTCACCACCAACAACACCGCCACCCTGGCCGCACGGGCGGAACAGACCGTCCGCGAGGATCTGGGACAATAAAGCGACAAAAAACACCCCGCCACAGCGGGGTGTTTTTTATTTGTTCTTAGGGTAGAGCGACAAATCCCTCTTTCTAAAACGGAGTTCGGATGTATCTCTCTACCCTATCGCTGGATACGACCGGAGCCGTCGCCGCCTGCCAGCTTTTCCACCTCAGCGACGGTGACCATATTATAGTCACCCTCAATAGAATGCTTCAGAGCCGAGGCCGCCACCGCAAACTCAACGGCGGCCTGCGTATCCTTACCGGACAGCAGGCTGTAAATCAGACCGCCGCCGAAGGAATCACCGCCGCCCACGCGGTCGATGATGTGCAGATCGTACTTCTTAGAGAAGCAGTACTCCTCCGCCGCCACGTTGTACAGCATGGCGCTCCAACCATTGTCAAAGGCGGAGTGGCTCTCACGCAGGGTGATGGCCACCATCTCAAAGCCGAACTTATCCGCCAGCTGCTTGGCAACCGACTTGTAGCCCTCGTGGTTCAGGCTACCGCCGTAAATATCGGTGGCCTCCGCCTCGATGCCGAACACGTCCTTGGCATCCTCCTCGTTGGAGATGCACACGTCCACGTACTGACACAGATCGGTCATAGCGGCACGGGCCTCCTCACGGGTCCACAGCTTGCCGCGGTAGTTCAGATCGCAGGAGATCTTACAGCCGTGAGCTTTGGCGGCCTTACAGGCTTCCCGACAGATCTCCACCACGTTAGCACCCAGAGCGGGAGTAATGCCGGTGAAGTGGAACCAATCCACGCCCTCAAAGATGGCATCCCAATCAAAATCCGCCGTAGTGGCCTGCTGAATGGCGGAATACTTACGGTCGTAGATGCAGACCGAGCCACGCTGGGAGGCACCCTTTTCATTGAAATAGATGCCCACGCGGTCACCGCCACGGGTGATCATAGAGGTGTCCACGCCATAACGGCGCAGAGAGTTTACCGCCGCCTGACCGATGGCGTGGGCGGGCAGCTTGGTGACGAAAGCGGCATCCATACCGTAGTTGGCCAAAGACACGGCCACGTTGGCCTCGCCGCCGCCAAAGGTGAACTCCACGTGATCGCACTGAACAAAACGCTCGTAGTTATAGGGCTGCAGGCGGAGCATCAGCTCGCCGAAGGTTACGATTTTAGCCATAATTCATTCCTCCGTATTCTTTATTCGCCACGGGCGGCGGCACGAGCCTCCAGACACAGGGCGGTGATCTTTTCCCAGTTACCCGCGGCGATCTCGGCGGCGGGGCAAACCCAGCTGCCGCCCACAGCGTGGATAAAGGGAGCATCCACGTATTCCTTAATGTTGGCGGTATTGACGCCGCCGGTGGGCAGGAACTTCAGCCCCACGAAGGGAGCGGACAGATTCTTCATAGCGTTCAGACCGCCGTACACGTTGGCGGGGAAGAATTTGACCATCTTCAGGCCGTGTTTCAGAGCCGCCATAATCTCGGTGGGGGTGACACAGCCGGGGGCGACGGGGATATTGTTCTCCACGCACCAGCCCACCACCTCATCGGAAAAGCCGGGGGATACGATGAACTTAGCACCCATCTCCACCGCCAGCTTGGCCTGCTCGACGTTGATGATGGTGCCGGCGCCCACCAGCACCTCGGGGCAGTTGTCCGCCACCGCCTTGATCGCCTCGGGGGCGCAGGCGGTACGGAAGGTGATCTCCATGGTGTCCACACCGCCGGCGGCCATCGCCCGGGCGGTGGGAACGGCGTCCTCCACCTTATTCAGCACCACAACAGGTACCACGATGGAATTCGCTAATCTTTCCATAACAGTCATAGGTACATCCTCCTTCTCAATTACACGCCGGAATAGGCGGCGAAGCCACAGTCGATGGGCAGCACCACGCCGGTGATGGCGGAGGCGGAGCGATCATCGCACAGAAACAGCGTACCGCCCAGCAGTTCCTCCGCATCCACAAAACGACCGGTAGGGGTGCCGTTCAGGATCTTGGCACTGCGGGGGGTGGGAAGTCGG